>CBKWHA010000010.1:0-45431 GCA_966674115.1 uncultured Chitinophagaceae bacterium | reverse complement strand
CTGGAGCCTTTGGAATGATCTGTTTGTGCCATTACCAGGTACACAGAAGCCGTTCCACCATTTGTAATCCAGTTTTTAGTGCCGTTCAGCAGGTAATAATCACCTTTGTCTTCTGCTGTAGTATGTTGAGAAGTAGCATCGCTTCCTGCTTCAGGCTCACTGAGCAGGAACGCACCGGTATAGAGCGCTCCATCTTTTTTACCTTGGGCTAAAGGGAGTAGATATTTTTGTTTTTGATCTTCTGTACCAAAGGTCTCTAACCCCCAGCATACCAAACTGTTGTTAACGCTCATGCAAACGCTAACAGACGCATCAACTTTGCTGATCTCCTCCATGGCCAGAACATAGCTTATGGTATCAAGTCCACTTCCTCCATATTTGGGATCTACCATCATGCCCATGAATCCAAGGTCTGCTAACTTGATGATTTGTTCATGGGGAAATTTCATCTTTTCATCACGCTCAATGACACCTGGCAAACATTCAGATTGGGCAAAATCCCGCGCTGCCTTTTGAATCATTAAATGCTCTTCGCTTAATTGAAAATCCATAGCCAGCAATTGTTTCTATAAATATAACTGACTTTGCTGTTCGGATCAATTTAAAATTGTTTTCTAATGGCAAATTAATTTACCGGTGCACGCCTCAATCCACTACCTCTCCTTCTAAATCATAATCATATGCCTTCGTAATTTTCACATCGTAAAAATTACCAGGTCGTAATTTCTTTTCGCTTGGAATAATAACTTCATTATCTACTTCCACACTATCAAATTCAGTACGGCCTAAGTACCTGCCAGCTTCCTTTTTATCAACCAGCACCTTATAGGTTTGTCCAACCCTTTCCTGGTTCTTCTCATAACTGATTTCCTGTTGCACAGACATAATATCTTCGGCGCGGCGTTGTTTTTCCTCGCCAGGAATGTTATCTTCCAGGTCAAAAGCAGTCGTATTTTCCTCGTGTGAGTAAGTAAAGATACCCACCCTGTCAAAGCGTTGTTTCTCTAAGAACAATTTCAGTTCTTCCACGTCATCTAATGTTTCTCCTGGGAATCCGGTGATCAAGGTGGTCCTCAAACAAATACCTGGCACTGTTTCTCTGATCTGCTGAACCAATTCTTCCATTTCAGCTCTTGTGATCTGGCGCTTCATGGCTTTCAGCATATTATCCGCAGCATGCTGTAATGGCATATCCAGATAATTACAAATGTTAGGGCGTTCGCGCATCACATCCAATATATCAACGGGAAACTTATGAGGATAAGCGTAATGCAACCGGATCCATTCTATACCCGGCACATCGCTCAAACGTTTGAGCAGATCAGCCAACATCCGCTTTTTGTACAAATCCAGGCCGTAATAAGTAAGTTCCTGAGCAATCAGCATGATTTCCTTCACACCTCGTCTTGCCAGGTTTTCGGCTTCTTTCACCAAATCTTCAATGGAGCGGCTAACATGGCCACCGCGCATCAGCGGAATGGCACAAAAAGAACAAGTGCGATTGCAACCTTCCGATATTTTTAGATACGCATAATGCTGTGGAGTGGCCAACAGGCGTTCACCTAGCAATTCACTTTTATAATCAGCTTCGAACTGCTTAAGTATCAAGGGCAGCTCCATGGTACCAAAAAAAGCATCCACTTCAGGGATACTTTGCTCCAGGTCTTCCCGGTAGCGCTGACTTAAACAGCCGGTAACATATACTTTGTCTAACTTTCCTTTCTGCTTTAACTCAACCTGTTGTAAAATAGTGTTTACTGACTCCTCCTTAGCCTTGTCAATAAACCCACATGTATTTACGATCACAATATTGTGATCGCGCTTCGTACTTTCATGCACCACATCAATTTCATTAGCCAGCAGTTGCCCGCTCAGCACTTCGCTGTCAACCATGTTTTTGCTGCAACCCAGCGTAATGATATTGACTTTGTCCTTTTTTAATGTTTTTGCCTTCATAATGCCTATTCCGGATTGTGCGGAACATTTTTGTAAGGCGCAAAGTTCGCTAAAAGGAGTGGCATTAGTGTTAAAAAAACCACATAACCATAGATTTGCTATTATTGCTTAAGCCTAGTCTCTTTCCAGGTTAAACAAACTATCAACAAATTCATGCTTATCAAAAACCAGTAAGTCTTCCATTTTTTCACCAACGCCAATAAACTTTACTGGTATTTTAAACTGATTGGCAATTGCTAACACAACTCCGCCTTTGGCAGTGCCATCAAGCTTGGTTATAGCCATCGCCGTAACGTCAGTAGCTGCGGTAAATTGCTTTGCTTGCTCCAGTGCATTTTGACCTGTAGAACCGTCAAGAACGAGTAACACCTCATGAGGAGCTTCTGGAATAACTTTCTGAATTACCCTGCGGATTTTGGTTAATTCATCCATCAGGTGAATTTTATTGTGTAAACGACCAGCAGTATCGATCAACACAACATCTGCATGGCGAGAAACAGCACTTTGAACAGTATCAAAAGCCACTGCAGCCGGATCGGAGCCCATAGCTTGCTTAATAATAGGAACATCAGCTCGTTCGCTCCATATGGTTAATTGATCAACAGCCGCAGCACGAAAGGTATCTGCCGCACCTAATAATACAGATTTACCCGCTTTTTTAAAATTATAAGCCAGCTTGCCAATGGTTGTCGTTTTACCTACTCCATTTACACCGACTACTAAAATGATATATGGTTTTGATGGAAGATCAGAATGAAAATCATATGAATTGGCAGTAGGAGCATCCACTAATGTCTCTTCAATTTCCTGCTGCAAAATCCTATTCAACTCTTTGCTATCCAAATACTTATCTCTTGCAACCCGTTTTTCGATCTTTTCTATGATCTGAACGGTAGTTTCAATACCCACATCAGCAGAAACAAGGGCCTCTTCTAGGTTATCCAATACCTCTTCGTCTACCGTACTTTTTCCGGCTATGGCTTTAGAGACTTTCGAAAAGAAGTTTTCCTTTGTCTTTTGCAGCCCCTCATCCAGACTTTGTTTTTCTTTTTTACCGAATATTTTATCAAAAAAACCCATAAGTATTTACAATTTATGAAGTACGATTTAATAAATAAAGATAGGAATCAGACTGATAGCGTTTGTAAGTGAATGAATCCTGCAAATCGGTGGTTAAAGAAAAAGCTGCCTCAGGGAGACAGCTTTTCGTTGAATTGTTAACCTTAAAATTTATTTCTGTGCTAAGAAGTCCTTTACTTTATCCTTGTGCACGATAGCCTCTTTGAAGGTATAGGCACCGGTTTTAGGGCTACGCACAGCTTTAATAACTTTGCTCCAGTTTTTAGCTTCGGCGGCTGCTTTCTGGTCTTTGGTCTTAATAGCGGTTTTTGCTGCTTTTGCCATGGTAAATTAATTTGCTAATGAGATAATGTGATAATTGGCTAATGATCATTACACTAATTAGCCACTAGCTAATTAGCACATTAGCACATTGTTATTTAATTTCTTTGTGAACAGTTACCTTTTTCAGGTTGGGGTTGTATTTCTTCAACTCCAGACGTTCAGGGTTGTTCTTTTTATTTTTTACGGTAATGTAACGGCTGGTGCCAGGAACATTTGTATTTTTTTGTTCAGTGCATTCCAAGATCACCTGAACACGATTTCCTTTCTTTGCCATGATAATTAGTTTGAAAGTTGTTTACACCTTAAATATGCTGCCCCTGAGCCCTGAGCTCTTTTACAACATTATACAATCCTCTCTTATTAATTGTGCGAATACCGTCCGCGGACAATTTTAAAGTAACCCATTTGTTTTCTTCAGCTAAAAAGAAACGCTTTGTTTGCAAATTGGGCAAAAAACGGCGTTTAGTTTTAATGTTTGAATGGGAAACATAATTACCGCCAATTGGTGTTTTGCCCGTCACCTGACATACTCGAGCCATGACTTGGAAAATTTTGGACGGCAAAGGTAAGGGAAAAATTAATATCTGGAATTTTAGATTTTAGTTTTTTTTCAACCATATGAATATTAGCAATTCTTTTTCAATGGTTTATCATCCACTTGAATCAATTTATCCAGGCGAATGGACAAGCCTCCTTCTGTTCTTAAATACTGCTCCCCTCCTACTGCATAAATACCAGTGATTCTTGCTCTAATTTCGGGCGTCCCCCCGTTTTCTGCTTCAAATTTGATAAGGCATTGCTTTTTTAGGGCAGCTAATACCTCTAATTCTCCTAAAATATCCTCATCAATTGGTTTATAATCATCCATATTATTTTTTTTAATTAGTGACAACAAGTTATGAAAATCCATTTTTTGTGTTTTCATAACTTTCTGATGAATATTTCGGGCGAAAAGCTAATCAAAGTAAGCTCTTACTTTTGTGCTTTCTGTATTTTCATTTAGCTTCGCCCCGCATTAACAATAAATTGCTGATTGCAAATTAAAAATCTAAAATCACAATCATGGCTTACGATGTAGTTGTTATCGGTAGCGGTCCTGGCGGTTATGTGGCTGCTATCCGCGCTGCTCAATTAGGCTTTAAAACGGCTGTAATCGAAAAAGAAAGTTTGGGTGGCGTTTGCTTAAACTGGGGGTGTATTCCCACCAAAGCATTATTAAAAAGTGCTCAGGTTTATGACTATATAAAACATGCCAAGGATTTTGGTATTGAAGCTACCGGACAACACAATTTTGAGGCTGTTATCAAGCGTAGCCGCGGCGTGGCCGATAAAATGAGCAAGGGCGTTCAGTTCTTGATGAGAAAAAATAAAATTGACGTTATCAACGGCTTTGGAAAAGTAGTAGCCAAAGGAAAAATTGAAGTTTCTTCTGATAATGGTCAAAAACAAACTGTTGAAGCGAAACACATTATCATTGCAACCGGAGGCCGTAGCCGCAAATTACCTTCCATGCCTATTGACGGTAAAAAGATCATTGGCTACCGTGAGGCAATGGTTCTTCCCCAACAACCTAAAACTATGATCATTGTTGGTAGCGGTGCTATCGGCGTTGAGTTTGGTTATTTCTATAATGCTATTGGTACTAAGGTTACCATTGTTGAGTTTATGCCTAGAGTAGTACCGGTAGAAGACGAGGATATTTCTAAAGAGCTGGAAAAAAGCCTTAAAAAACAAGGAATTGACATTATGACCAGCAGTGAAGTAACCAAAGTGGATACTTCTGGAGCTGGTGTAAAGGCTACTGTTAAAACCGCTAATGGCGAGGTAACGCTGGAAGCTGATATTCTGTTAAGTGCAGTTGGTGTAACCGCTAATATTGAGGGTATCGGTCTTGAAGAATTGGGCATTAAAACTGAAAGAGGTCTGATCACTGTAGATAAATATTATCAAACCAATGTCCCAGGCATCTATGCCATCGGTGACTGTGTTCCTGGCCAGGCCTTGGCCCACGTTGCTTCTAAAGAAGGCATCATTTGCGTGGAAAACATTGCCTACAATGAAAAGAAATACAATCACAAACCAGAGGCTTTGGATTATGGCAATGTACCAGGTTGCACCTATTGTTCTCCTGAAATTGCTTCTGTCGGCCTAACAGAAAAGAAAGCGAAAGAAGCTGGTTATGAAATAAAGGTAGGCAAGTTCCCATTAAGCGCATCTGGTAAAGCATCTGCTGCCGGCCATACTGAAGGCTTTGTAAAAGTTATTTTCGATGCTAAATATGGCGAATGGCTGGGTACGCACATGATTGGTTACAACGTTACCGAAATGATTGCAGAAACAGTTACCGCCCGCAAGCTCGAAACTACTTATCATGAGGTTTTGAACAGCATTCACCCGCACCCCACAATTAGCGAAAGTATTAAAGATGCGGTTGAAGTAGCTTATGGAGAGGCAATACATTTATAATTATCAATAAAACAAAATTCAAAGCCCGTCCGCTTGCAGCGAACGGGCTTTTTCATGCAGCGTTCATTGGTATTTTATTATCTTAATTTAATAGCCACTCTTATACTTTCAAGAATTTACTATGAAAAAAGCCCTGCTGTTATTCCTTTCAATAATGACGCTGCATTTTACGCAGGCTCAGGAAACATCACCATCGTTGAACACTACTTTGAAATGGGCTCCGGCAGGTTTGATTCTTGGGAATATCAGCATCCAGGGAGAATACAGCTTCGGTAAACAATCCCTCACAGCCAGGATCGGTATACCCATAAACTCTCATCATACCCTCGAATATGATGGAAAAGATGCCGTATTTGATATGAAAGCCACTTCATTTTTGGCAGGTTATCGTGTGTACATATCCAAAAAGCAACTAAAGGGCTTGTATTTCGAACCTTACTTTAAATATGTACATCATTCCAGTGAAGGTACTGGCGTTGGTAAATTTTCCTACCGGAATGTCAATCTGAATTTTACGAATGAATATAACGGGGCAGGTTTGGGCATCCAATTGGGAAGCCAATTTTTGATTGGAAAAAGATTCATTCTTGATTTCTATTTTCTTGGACTGGAAATTAATTCTGCTTCCAACGACTTTAAAGCTGTTGAAAAAGCGCTAAACAGCTCATGGACAACTGCCGAAGCCCAGGATGCGGAAAGGGATATTCGCAACTTCATCAACAAATTTCCTTTTCTTAAAAACAATACTAAGGTAATGGCTGATGCTACTAACCGTACGGTAACAGCTAACTTTAAAGGCGCTATACCGGGTTTTCGCATCGGCCTGGCAGTGGGGGTAGCACTTTAACAAAAGCCAATTAATTTCCAAATACTTTCTTCAGAATATCACTGGTCCTGGCTAAAGGATTTTTCCTGATCTTTTGTTCCTCTAATCCTAATTGATAAAAAATACCAGTTAACGCCTTTTCTGTTACATAAGCATTCAGATCCGTATTTACTTTTTCATTACTGAATTTGTTATAGGTAGTAAAAACGGTGTTCCAGTATTTAGTAGCATTCACTTTTTGTAATGAACTTTCTATCACCGGTCGGAACGCTTCAGTCAAAGATTGTGTGGTCTTTCCTTTCAGATAGTTTGTGGCCGCAAAGTCTCCTCCTTTTAGAATTCCTAATGCATCTTCAAAACTCATTTGTTTTACAGCATTTATAAAGATTGGAGCGGCACTTTTTGCGGCATCTTCTGCGGCTCGGTTCATAGACAGTATAGCATTATCTACTTGTTTGCCCATACCCAAATTGCGTAAGGTATTTTCTACCTTTTTGGCTTCCTGGGGCATTAATATTTTTAATGCAGCATCTTTAAAAAAACCATCAACCATCGATAGCTTGGAGGTTCCTCTTTCTGCTCCTACCTGTAGCGCTTCTTTTAAACCGCTGACAATCTCATCATTTGTTAATGCAGCCGCTTTTCCAGAGGATAATATTTTATTAACCGATATTTTACCTGAAGAGTCTTTTTTAACAGCGTTTTTCACAAGGTTTTTAAAACCCTGAGCATTAACTGAAGTAGTCAAAAACGTAAACAAAGAGTACAGAATGAAAAAATGTTTCATAAATTAAGTTTCAATTTCAAAAGTAGGAGTATAGAACTTAAAGCATGGTTAAAGAATAAAATACCAAAAGTTATGATCAGCATCTGGGAAAAGGAAGCCTTTTTTGCCCCACAAGATGTTATAATTATAGGAAGCGGGTTTGTTGGACTGTGGTGTGCATTTTATTTAAAAAAAAGAGCTCCTAACTTAAAAATTACAGTTATTGAAAGAGGAGTGATTCCAACTGGGGCAAGTACACGTAATGCTGGCTTTGCATGCTTTGGAAGTCTAAGTGAGTTGATGGCCGATGAGGCTAAGATGGGTACAGAAAAAATGCTGCAGCTTGTTGAAATGAGATACAAAGGATTGTTGTCCATCCAAAAGTATTTTTCCCCTTCAAGAATTGATTTTGAGCGCAGCGGAGGTTATGAGCTTTATCATCAAAATGATTCAATTACATTTGATCAATTAAAAGCAAACATCGAGCATGCGAATGCTTTATTACGTCATATTACCGGTACGAAAAACACCTTTAAATTAATTGATGCAAATATTAAATCATGGGGCTTTGGTCAAACAGCTCATTTAGTAAAAAACAACCTTGAAGGTTTTCTGCATCCCGGGAAATTACTGCAATCATTGTTAGAGCACGTTCATTCAAAAGGAGTCCAGGTTTTGAATGGTATTGAGGTCAAAAGCTTTCAGCAAAACGGAAACCTGATCGAATTAACAACCAACCATCCATTTGCTTTTTGCTCAAAGCAGCTTTTGATATGCACCAATGCTTATGCAAAAGAGCTGTTACCTGAAATTGATATCGTCCCGGCCCGTGGGCAGGTTTTATTGACTTCACCTATCCATAATTTACCATGGAAAGGCACCTTCCATTCTGATGAAGGTTATTATTATTTCCGCAATTTGGGAAAGAGAGTATTGTTGGGCGGCGCCCGAAATAAAGCACTTGATGAAGAGCAAACGACAGAAATGAACACCACAAGCTTTATTCAATCAGAGCTACAGAATTATTTAGATCATATAGTTCTTCCACATTATAAAGATCAATATAGTATTGAATATCGCTGGAGTGGCATTATGGCGATGGGTAGTGAGAAAATGCCGATCATCCAGCAATTGATGCCTAATATTTTCTGTGCTGTTCGCATGAGTGGAATGGGAGTAGCACTAGCACCAGTAGCCGGAAAAACAGTTGCGAAGATGATGATCAATCAAACTTCAAAAATTTTAGAGTAATTTTTTCATTACCTTTTCCCAGAATGATAAAGAAAAGGCCTTCTTTCAAAGGTGAAAGCGGTATTTTTTGTGTCTGAGATGTTATTTTGATCCTTTGTAGCATTACTCCATTTGCGTTGAAGATCTTTGCCTCTTTACCTATCCAGTTTGCATCATTTAATTTCAATATCAGTTCATCCTTAGCCGGATTAGGATATAAAAAACTGTTACCAGGCGAGAGAACTATAGGTTTTTCAACTATAGGCACCTCCTCCATTATAGTTGAAGAATCCAGGCCTTTGCTGTTTAGAATCGAACGACGGAAGCCATTTTCATAAAAAACAGACCTCATTCTTTCTTTCTGCCCTTTTGTAAATAAGTACATACAGGCGTCGTTGGTAAAATCCATATAGTTCATGTACATATCACCTAAAGCAGAAGCGCCGCAAGTAGCCCGGAATTCAGTTGGACAACCAGAGGTAAATCCTGCCTGTTTGGGCGTATCTGCTACTTCATCATCTCCACAAGGAGCATCACCCCAAATGTGCTTTAAACCAAGCCAGTGACCAACCTCATGCACCAACGTTCTGCCTTTATTATAAGGTCCGGCAACACCAATAGCGCCAAATACTGCATTGGAAATCACAATACCATCTTTTTCAGCAGGTCCATTTATTGCACTGGAGTAACCCAATGTCTTACTAATACTACCTACCCAGATATTTAAATAACTCTTGCTATCCCAGGCATTATCTCCCCCATATGTGCTGAATTTTATTTTGTCATCCATACTCCACTCGTACACACTGGTTTGCTTCCGTATGATTCCATTTGTTGCGCTGCCATTGGGGCTTACTACAGCTAGTTGAAACTCTATTTCAACATCAGCAGCCAAAGCTTTGAATCGCTCTGGAATATTTGAAGTATCACTATTACGTTTTCTGAAATCGCGGTTCAATGCTTCTATTTGGCTTTTTACCTGCTCATCAGAAATATTTTGTGTCGTTTTATTATATAGTATGTGCACTACAACTGGTATACGGATAATGGATGAAATTGTAGTACCTTTCAGGGACGTAATTTTCGACAACTCATCCTGTTGTACCACATCGGTTAAAAGCAAAGGTCGGCTTTCTGCCGGCTTAGTAGTGGAAAATCCTTTCAGTGATTCAACTGTAAAACAAGCTCTTTGCCCATATAATGACAAAGAGAAAACGGCTAATGTTGCTATCAGTATTGCTCTCATCGTTCCAATAGTTGGTGGTAGGCATAGGAATCAGAATTGTAAAAGGTTCAAACTGATACTGGAAAATGAGGAGTATTGGACGAGGAATCGGTAAAAAGGCTAAAGAGTGAAGATTTTCAAGGATAAATGTAAATGCCGTGTAAAACTAAATATTTACCCTTAAATACACAACCATTTCTACTACAATTGTTTAACAATTGTGGACATTTGCAAACATTATTTTTGCTCAATGAAAACTTTTGGAACTCTTTTTCTGTATTTCAGCCTGTTATGCATGATAAGTTGTACAAATTCAAATGATACCAGCAACAACGGCAACAGTTCGGAAAGCACTGTGCAACATTTGTCCTACTCTGTTGTGGGTGTATACCCTCACAATACCTCTTCATTTACGCAAGGATTGGCATTTTATAAAGGGCAATTGCTGGAAGGCACAGGATACGAAGGAAAGTCAAAACTGATGCATGTAGATATAAAAACAGGAAAACCAGTAAAAGAGGTTTCCCTCGATACTGCATTTTTTGGAGAAGGTATTACTGTTATAAATGACACCATTTATCAACTTACTTGGAAAAACAATCTGGTGCTTGTTTACTCTGCTAATGATTTAAAAAAATTCAAGGAGTTCCCATTAAGTACCGATGGCTGGGGCCTGGCCAACGATGGCAAGAATTTGATAGTAAGTGACGGAAGCAGCAATCTATATTTCTATGAACCATCCACTTTTCGTTTGTTGCGAACCCAAAGTGTCACGGAAGATGGCAGCCCTATTTCAAACATCAACGAATTAGAATATATAAACGGCTTCATTTATGCCAACCAATGGCAATATAATTATATTTTAAAAATTGATCCAAATAGCGGGTTGGTAGTTGCCAAAATGGATTTAACAGAATTGGTGAACCGTATCCAGGCAAAACTGCCGGGTATTGATACCGGCACAGTTGCTACACTGAATGGAATTGCATACGACCCACAAACAAATAAAGTTTATGTAACAGGTAAATACTGGCCAGAACTTTTTGAGATTCAGTTTGAACACTAAAAGTCCATCAACTCTTCTAACAACCGGCAAATCGCAAATACATGATTATTTTGGCGAGATTATATAGATAAGAGAACTGCATCGATCTTTATGGAACAGAGCTCTAATGTTTGATCGCAGACCATTGATCCCAGCACCCAGCCAGTTAGTATAACCATTTCGGTATTTGGAACTTAAAAGGCTGATATAAAAGGAATCAAACCACATTGGCTCTTTGCCTGTTACCTTCAAACCATGTTGGTCCATTAAAGTTTGGATGGCTTTTGGAGTAAAATGATACAAATGCCTGGGTACATCATAGGCGGCCCACTTCAGGCGATATATTTCTGCATCCAAAGATTGATAGTTAGGTACAGCAATCAATAATTTCCCATTTTTTTTCAATACAAGCTTTAATTGCTCTATATAGTTATGAAGGTCATGTACGTGTTCCAATACATGCCAAAGTGTAATAGCATCAAAATATGAGGGAGGAAAATCAAAGAGAGAAGATGGCTCTTTGATGGATAGTTGGAATAATTCCTTGGCTAGCCTTCTGGCACCTTCATCAGGCTCTACTCCTTCTACCTCCCATCCTTTTTCTTTCATTACATGCAGAAAAGCCCCGATCCCGCAACCAACATCCAACATTTTACCTTGCTGCAAACCAGTTGATCGAATAACCAGATTGGCCTTTTGGTTCAAAGTAAAATGCCGCACCCGCTGGTATAATTTATTCAACAGGCCTTTACTGGTATTGGAGTGGGAAATATAATCAGGCGATTTATAATAGGTTCCGATTGAAGCTTCATCCGGAACATCCTGTGTAAACCGTAATGTACATTGTTCGCATTGCCAGATAACAAATTGTTCACAGCTTACGGATTCATCTTTTACCGTTAACAATGGATGAATACTGTTGCTCTTGCAAACAGGACAAGAAGTATAATGCACTTTTCCGTTCATAAGGCGTGCAAAGTAATTCAAATGATGAATAATCCGGATTATTTACTTTTCTCTACTTTAATTTTCATTTGATTGCCTGAAGAGGATGGTATAAGACCTTTATTGTAAAAATGAAAAGCAATAAATGCAAGGCTAAGAAATATTAATATCCAGGCTATGATCATTGCAGGAGACCTTTTCTTATTGGGCACTTCATCAATTTCTTCCTGCATGGTCTGAACTTCCCTGTCACCAATCAAAACGGTTTGTTGATGCCTGTCACGATGCACCCGCTCAGCAGGTACTGGCTGCAGCAATTGTGTCATTTGTGGAGCAGCCAGAAAGTTCACAACACCACCTGAAAGTTCTAAAGTGCCTAACCCCTTCCATAAAAAAGCCCCATTATCAAGATGTTTTCTTAAGGTTGCTCCAAACTGTTTTAGCTCCTCCTGTGCTTCATTTCTATCACATTGTAAGCTGCTTGCCAAAAATGATAACTGATGATCTTTAACATCCTGCGATTCTGAAAATTGAAGTATATAACCAGGAGGATTGATCAATTTGTTAACAACATCAAGGCTTGCCGGAACTTCAATTAACTGAAAAGTACCAATAGCAGGTATATTCATCTCCCTGTATTGTAAGAGGTATTTGGTTAATGGTACAAACACTATTTATTGTAGTTTTGACCAAACGAAAATACGATACCTCCAAGGAAATTAAATCCATAAACTGGATAACGGTTCCAGCGCTGGTATTCTTTGTTCATTATATTATTGAACTGTGCCCATACCTTCAGATTTTTCAAAATACCAAATTCAGCACCGCCACTTAAGTCTACGGCACCTTTTAATCGTTTTGAATCGCCACTTTCATCTTGGTATCTGGGTCCCTCAAATGCATAAAGATCACCGGTTATAAACAGGTCCTTCAGCACCTGGATGCGCATCTTGGTTGTAAATTCCATGGGTAGCAGTCCCCAGGCTTTATCATGTACATCTGTTTTATACTGATTGAAGGTAAGATTTGAGATCAGGGAAAAACTTTCTCCAACATTATAACCCATTTCTCCTCCTATATGAAATACTTTCATTTCCGGTTCATTTAAAATCTCAAATGATTTACCGTCAATACTGTCATTCAGGAATAGAGGTTGATTGTTGTATTTATGAAAACCCAGTTTCGCTCCATAGCTAAAATGATCTCCGACAGAACCTTTAAAACCGGCATAGCGCTCTTCCACGATAGTGTTATAAACGTTTTCAGGTGCCCAGACCCAGGGATTAAATCCAGCCAGGTACTGATATCCGGAATATCTCAGATACCCAATCCATCCTAATTGAAATGAAAAGCTTTTGTCAGCAGAACCGAACTCAGCCATTACATTCGGAAATAATTTAAAATCTCCATTGTTCCAGGAGGGTCTGATGCCAGCTTGAATATTTGCATTTGGTGTCTTAAATAGAATGGATGGAGCTATAGCTATAAAATTATTATTGACAGCATCTTTATCTTCTGGCTTGTAGCGGTTCAAGCTGGTTTCCAGAGCTACATCAACCGCGAAAACTTTTCCTACAGCCTTCTGTACGGGCAATTTGATAAAAGTATTACTTTCAGAATTGCTTAAACCATCATTAAATACATCAATTTTGATCTCAGGTGCATACGAAATCCCATATTGCGTATTATTAATATTATGAAAGCCTATCCGCCCACGCCATGTATGGTATTTAACTGCTAGCGAATCTTCCGGAAAGGTCAGTTCTTTAGGCAGGTAACCATATTTAAAATATTTCTCCTGGAAGCTTCCTAAACGCCCTGTCCATTCAATATTCTTTGCTGTTTGGAAAAAACCAGCCGCATCTATATTCGTATTCCGGTAATCCTGAAAGTCGCGCTTTCCTTTCGAAGAGATATGTTTCGCATAAACGTTCAATCCGGCCGTTTTACCATCTCCTAATGATAAACCAGCTTGTACAAATGGAGTCGTCAGGTTACCAAAGCCTGCTTTCACATAACTTTCATTACTCCATCGGCCGCCAGTATCTACTTGTAAAGCCAAGGGTTTTAAAGAACCAGGCTGAAAGGCAAAAATCAGGTTCTGGTTTGGTATTTTGTATTGCAAACGAGGTTTTGTAGTATCAGCAGATGGTGGTGTTGCATCGAAATTAATTTTAGCGGCTTCTTTTAAAACCGGTTTAAAAGTGGAGGTGATATTCACTTCTCTTTTTCGTAAGCTATCCTGTGCAGCAACGGAAAAACCCACCAAAAGCGCAAAGAAAACTATAATGTATGATTTCATATGAATAATGAAACTTCTGATTTAACTAATTAAATTTTTAAATAAACTTTACTTCGTACTTCTAACTTCTAGCCTCGTACCTGTACTTTTACCTGCTTACTTTACTGTTCTTACTTTCTTCTTCTATAACCTTTTGCAGTTTAGCCTGTGCCTCTGCTTTCAACTCTGCATTCAGGCTGTTTTCCACAACGCTTTGGAAAGTAGCCTTCGCATTAAAATAATCCTTTTGTTTAAAGTAAATATCTCCCAGCAAAATATAAGCTTTCGTTACCCACCAGTCGTAAGATCCTGATTTATTAATAACCTCGAAAGCAGCCTTTTCAGCATCGGTCAGTCGATCAGTCATAAACCAAGTATTGGCAATTTCATACCTGGCTTCTGCAGCTAAAGCTGCTTTATTTAAAGACACAACAGATCTGAAATTTGAAATAGCAACATCATACTGGCCATTGATCTGTGCAGACTTACCTATAGCCATATTGGCTAGCACCTTGTCATCTGTACTACTGCCTTTCTGAGTAAGCAGATCTTTTGCATTATCAACGGCTTCAGACCATTTTTGCTGCTGGTACTGGCTTCGCAATAGTCCTCTCATGGCTTCTAGACGTCCTTCCTGGTTAGAGGTAATCTGTTTCAACTGGGCAAAAAATTGCTCTGCCTCAGCATAATTTTTCAACTCAAAAAAGTTGATGCGGGCTGCCTGTAAAACTGCTCTTTCGGCATAAGTATTGGGTGCTCTTTCCGCTACAGCCTGATAGTTCGATAATGCATTATTCCAGTCTTTACGGCTATTATAGATCTCTCCTCTGTAATAGTATGCATCGGTAGCATATGTACCGTTTGAAAACCTTTGCAGGTAAGAATTGAAAGCTTCCAATGCAGCATTGATATTGCCATTATCATATTGAATTTCCGCTGCTGCAAATGCCAGCGAATCTTCTGCACTCACTGAAAGTGGCTTACCAGCCTGCCGCATCACTTCTGCATATTCGTTAGGACGCCCGGTTTCTACATAAATAGATTTTAAATTATCCAGTGCTGTTTCTGCTTCCTGCGAATTGGGATAATCATTCACCACTTTTCTATATTGGGCAATAGCTTCACCTTGATTATTAAGGTTATAATTAGCTATACCCAGTTTTAAATAGGCTTCAGGTTTAAGACTGGAATTAGAAGTAGCCTTCGTTATATTATTCAAATATGGAATAGCTTCCCGATAGCGCTGATCAGCCAGGTAAGTGTTAGCAATTTCCATGTTGGCATCCATCACTAATGGTGATTGAGGAAACTTTCGAATTAAGGTATTCATCAAATTCACTTTCTCTGTGGAATTATTGATACCAGCGATCATTGCTTTTTGAAAGGTTGCGTAATCTTCTGCGCCCCAGGAATAGCGAATGACTTGATCATACATATTCCGCGCCTGTGTGTAACTGCGGTTCATATAGTAAGCATCTGCAGTACGTACATAAGCATCTTGTGTTACAGGATCCGAATTCAGTGCTACATTTCTTGCCAGCGGTTCAAAAAATGATTGAGCAACAGGATAGTTTTCCTTTCTATAATAGGCATAACCTAGGTTATATTTAACATTTATTGCATTGGCCTCTCCATTCGAAGGAGCTCCTGCATCAAGGTAGGCATGATAATACCGAATGGCATCATCAATACGGTTGGTGCGGTATGCAATCTCCCCTTTCCAGAAATTAATAAAAGGCAGAACAGAAGTATTGTTCGGATCCCTCAATGCTTTATCCAATAGGGCTTCAGCTTCAGCAAGGCGGCCATCATTGATTAATTCTGTTGCACGGCCATATAAGATCCTGGGATATAAACGCCTTGCATTTGCTGATGGCGTCCTCAAACCTTCTAAAAGGGTTAATGCATCACGATAGTTATTTGTATTGGCTAAGGCCCCAACGAGTAGGTCGGTGGCTTCATCTCTATACGGCGAATCTGGATAGTCATTCAAGAAAGAACGCAAGCCACGCAGGGCTTCATCTTGGTAGCCTAGTTCGTAAGAGAGCTTGGCATAATTGAATCTTGAAATTTCCCGTTGTGTTGGATTGCTGTTGTTGGTAGCACTAAACATGAACGCATTCCGAGCATTTGACTTTTGCCCTGTACGCAGGTAAGAATCACCAAGCAAATACATAGCATGCTGACTCAATGAATCTTGACTGCCACTTAATTGTTTAAAACCATCAATGGCTTTATTATATTGATTGGCCTGGTAATAAGAATAAGAAAGTTCATATAGGTCCTCTCTGCGTACTTTTTTCGAACGATTGACATAATCTTCCAGATAGGGCAAGGCTTTCGCATATTGTTGCTTTTCAAAATAGGCATGCCCTAAAAGCTGTTTCAGCTCCAGGTCGTAATACTGCGATTTGCCTTGTTTCATTTTTCGCTCAGCATAAGCAACGGCCTCATCCCTGCGACCTTGCACATAATATATTTGAGCAATATAATAGGGTACGATGGCTTCATATTCTGGCTGGTTTTCCACTACACGGAAACTTTCCAATGCATCTGTATAATTACGATCCCGGAAAGCAATAAAACCATAATAATAATTAGCATCGATATAATTGGAATCATTTTTCATTTGCCGTATGCTGTTGAGCAATGGCTTTGCCTGTGCAAATTGCTGCAGGGTAAAATAAGAGTAACCCTGATGAAACTTTAATTCTGAGATTTCCGAATTGCTCAGATTGGCAATATTGGCTTTTTCATATAAGGTAACAGCATCAGAAAACCGTTGCTGGCGAAAATAATACTCAGCCAGATGGTAGCTCATCATTTGAGCGCGGGAATTATTCTTGGTTAAGTCAATATATTCCGTTGCATGTTGTTCAGCCCTGCCTTCGTTCTGCTTCAACTCGCAGGCAACAGTGTAGTAATTAATTTCCTGGGCTACTACCGTATTATTGATTTTATCTGTTTCACGTAACGACTGTTGCAGTTCTTTCAATAAAGGGTACGCCAGGCTATACTGTTCTTTTTGAAAATATTCTTTAGCCTCATAAAACTTTTCCTGTGGATTTTTATTAGAGTAAGTCTGTTGTGCATATGCAACAGAAATCATAAAACAGAAAGAGGGGAGCAAACAAATTTTCTTCATATTCTTTCCTTTAGCCGTAAACTAAACGCTGTAAATATTCAAATTATTTTGACCTTAGCCAAATAGCGTTCCAATATCAAAAGATTCTGTTAATATCAATACAGGTTTAACAAAAGATTGGTGGGCACCATGAAGTTTATTACAAAGTAAACCTATTAAAACCTTTTATCCTTTTAAACTTTTCTCTGTAACATTGCTTCCCGAAAACCCAACCTGCTATGAAAAAACTTTTTAGTGTTCGTTGCTCTGATAATGCTTTATCTTTTGCCACTTTAATTTTACGCCTCGGTGCAGGTACGCTTATGTTGGTCAACCATGGTTTAGACAAGCTTATGCACTTTGCAGAAAAAGCGTCGCGTTTCGCCGATCCGTTTGGTTTAGGTACTACGACTTCCCTTTCAATGGTTTTGTTTGCAGAATTCTTCTGTTCCGTATTTATAATACTAGGATTATTCACCCGCATTGCCTGCATTCCATTGATTATTGCCATGTCGGTGGCACTGTTCTATGCACACAATGGAGACTTTTTTGGAAAAGGTGAATTACCAGCCATTTACCTTACTTGTTTTATTACTTTATTATTTACAGGCCCGGGTAAGGTTAGCCTGGATAGGTTTATTGGGAAGTAGTGTAAATAGGTTTTATACCCGGTGCCAGTCAGCCCTCCATTTTTTTACTTGTCTTTTGATCGCATCATTACTAAGCCCTTTATCTGCAGCAGTTTGCGCAAGAGAAGGGAATTCTTCGTCCGAGGCAAAACGGAGTGCAATAATTTGCTTTATGGTAAGACGGCTGTCCAATGGCTTTCCTGTTAAAATAAAATGCCGCAGGTTTTCTTCTGCCCTAATAGCCCGGTCTTGTGCTTTGATTGCAAATGCCCGGCTATGAATATATAGGCTTAATAATACAAGTGACACCAGGACCAGCAGGGAAGCTGAATAAAGATTTTCATTGCTGCTGTAAATAACATTCCTGATCGAACCAATCACTAATGCAATGATAGCAAGGAGTGTCAGGATGTGATAGGTCAAAACAAACCGGCGATGATTTTTATAATTCTGTTCTAACATAGGTAAGTATTTTCAAAGTTTGAAGTTAAATATTTGTGCTGCAATTACTTTAATTCATTAAGTACTTTATACATTTTTTGAACCAGTGAAGAAGCGGAGCCATTATAATTATTTACTAAAAAAGAAAACACATACGTCCTTCCCTCCTTCGACTGGTGGTAGCCTGTAAACCCCTTTACACCATTGATTGTACCGCTTTTCATCTTCATACCATTATATTCTGGAAAGGAATTGTAAAAACCAGCAAACCAAGGCTGCTTTTGTGCATATTGCAATACAGCCACCTGGGCTTTTGTGGTTACCCTGTTTAATGGCGATAAACCAGATCCGTCAACGATATTCAGCTCTGTAGCAGAAATGCCCTTTTGCTGCCAGAATTTTTTCAGCAAATCAATACCCTCTTTACGCGAAGCAAATCCATTCTTCTGTAAGGATATGGATTTGAGTAAGCTCTCCGCATACAGATTGATACTTTTTTTATTCAACCAGTATACGATACTGTCAAGTGAAGGCGAATAATGTGTAAATAATGAAATAGAATGGGCTTTCATTGATGTATACACAGATTTATTTTCAATAAAGACAATCCCAGTCTTGTCAGCCTTTCCCTTTTTTATGATTTCCTCTTTTAATGTCTCAGTGAATTGTTTTCCTGCAGATGGGAATGCCCCAGAGATCACAAATTTGTTTTCACCGATCGGTATGGTTCCCCTCACAATTCCCGGACCTGTCTGCAATGGGAAATAAATATAAGCATTATCGCCACTGCCTTTTGCCGCCGAAGTTAAATAAGACGTTAACTTGTACCCGTAAAGTTTAGGATTGCTTCCAATGATCTGAACTGGATCGCCAATTTTTGTGCCCGATTGTAAAATCAGATCAAATTGATTTTCCCGCCAGTTCAATGCTTCACAGCCTGCCCCATAATAATTGCCAATATCCTGTAAGATCCAGCCATCCGGAACATATTCATTATCCCAACCAGATGCATCTACTACTATCTCCTCAATACTTTGGATAGATTGACGCTCTATTGATTGAATAATGTGCTCAAGTATGATATTTTCTTTTGTAAATGGCCAGCGCCAACTCCCTAAAGTTGGATCGCCTGATGCTTTGATCTTTAAAATACCGGACGTCTTATTGCCTTCAAAAGAAATTTCAGTTTTATACCTGAAGTCTTTCCCTAACAAATCATAAGCCGTAGCACTGGTAATGACTTTTTGCGTGGAAGCCGGCGATAAACCAATAGATCCGTTTTTTTCGAAAACTACATTACCGGTTGCTTCATCTAGTACATAAAGGGATGAAATTGCATTACGCAATTGCACATCACTTTCAAATTGCTGGAAGGCTTTAGACAGTCTCGTCGACACGGATTGAGCTTGAGCCGCAATAAAATATAAAAAGGCACTAAAAATTAAAAGGCTGTTTTTCATACAAGAAGTAACATTGCACCGAAATTAGTAGTTCCTTTCATTTTAAATATTTAAAAGTGGTTCAGGCTTCAATAATAACAATTGGTGATGAATTGCTGATTGGACAAACCATTGATACCAACAGCGCCTTTATCGCACAGGAATTAAATAAACTGGGTATATGGGTGAAGCGCAGGTTAGCTATTGGCGATAACCGGGAAGATATATTGGATGCCCTTTCCAAAGAAAGTAAGGAAAGCAATATTGTCATTATCACAGGTGGTTTGGGACCAACAGCCGACGACATTACAAAGCCTACATTATGCGAATTCTTTGACGCCAGATTGGTTGTAGATGAAAACGCTCTGAAAAATGTAAAAAGCATTTTCACCCGCCTGAACCGGCCATTGATTGATCGGAATATCAAGCAGGCAGAAGTGCCTGATAAATGTATAGTGCTGCCCAATCTCCTAGGAACGGCACCAGGCATGTGGTTTGAAAAAGAGGGAATTGTTTTTGCCTCCCTGCCGGGAGTGCCGCACGAAATGGAAAGCCTGATGCTCAATAGTGTATTACCTAAACTGAAAGAACACTTTCAACTCCCTGCTATTGTGCACAAAACCATATTTACAGCCGGAAAAGGAGAATCGGAAGTTGCTGAGCTGCTGGTAGACTTTGAAAACAATTTACCCGCACACATTAAACTAGCCTATTTACCTTCTTATGGCATGGTAAAACTCCGGCTTACAGGAAGAGGTAATGATCAATATAAACTAGAAAATGAAGTCACCTCTTTTGCAAGCCAATTACAATCTTTGGTAAAAGAATGGTTTGTGGCTGAAGAAGACATTAGCTTACAGGAGGTTGTAAGCAAATTGCTAAAAGAAAGAAAAAAGTCCTTAGCCACCGCTGAAAGCTGTACAGGAGGTTATATCGCACACCTGATCACCTCCATTCCAGGATCTTCTTCTATTTTCAATGGAGGGGTTGTTAGCTATGCCAATGAGGCCAAAGAAGCTGTTCTGGGAGTAAAGAGCGAGACTTTGAAGCAATTCGGTGCAGTTAGCGAACAAACTGTTATAGAAATGGCTGTAGGAGTTGTACACCAAATGAAAACATCCTATGGATTAGCCACTTCCGGCATTATGGGCCCGGATGGTGGTACACTTGAAAAGCCCGTTGGAACAGTTTGGATATCGGTTACAAACGGAACCCTAACTAAGACACAGAAGTTCCAGTTCCGTTTCGATCGAAAACGGAATATACAACTGGCAGCTAATGCAGCGCTCAACATGTTACGCTTATTTATTCTGGCAGAAAATTGATCCTTATATTTATAATCTGACTATGGAACTAACATGAACATAGGGTGAGCTACAATTGAATCTGTAAGTTTGCAAAATAGTTCTGAAGTAGATTGGCATTGTTTGTAAATACAAATTGTAAATCGTAAATCAAAAATCGAATTTTTTTATATGGCTATAGTTGATCTGGTAATGCCGAAAATGGGCGAAAGCATAATGGAGGCAACCATTTTAAAATGGCATAAGAAACCCGGAGATGCCGTTAAGATGGATGAGACTGTTTTGGAAATTGCTACTGACAAAGTTGATAGCGAGGTCCCTTCAACCGCTGAAGGTGTGATTGAAGAGGTATTATTCCAGGAAAACGATGTAGTCCCAATAGGGAATGTGATTGCCCGGATTAAAACTAATGTGGTAAATGAAGAACAGGTGAGTAGGGAACAGGAATCTGTAAGTATAGAAAGAGAAGCAGAGCCAGAGATTAGTTTCAGGCAACAGGATGAATTTACAAGTACCAGCCCTCAATTCAATAATTATACGATTCAAACAACCAACCGGTTTTACTCTCCTTTGGTATTGAATATTGCAGCCCAGGAAGGTATTAGTATGACTGAACTGGAAAATATTCCTGGTACAGGTAATGAGGGACGCGTAACCAAGAAAGACATTCTGCAATATGTACAAGATAAAAAGGCAGGAAAACAACCAAAAAGAACGGAGCCGCAAATAACCAGGCAAGAGCAGCCAATGGTCATACCAATGAACCAGGTGGAGCCTCAATCTAATACATACCTCACACAAACATCTGCACCATCAGGCAATGTAGAAATCATTGAAATGGATCGTATGCGCAGATTGATCGCAGACCATATGGTTCGTAGTCTGGAAATAAGTGCCCACGTGACCAGCTTTACAGAAGCCGATGTGACCAATCTTGTACTGTGGCGCGAAAAAGTGAAGAAAGACTTTGAAAAGAGGGAGGGCACTAAATTGACCTTCACCCCTCTTATCATTGAAGCAATTGTCCGTTGCATCAAAAAGTTCCCCCTGATCAATAGTTCAGTTGAAGGCAACCGGATTATTGTGAAAAAGGATATAAATATAGGTATGGCAACAGCCCTGCCAAATGGAAACCTTATTGTACCGGTTATACGCAACGCAGGTCAATTGAACCTTGCTGGTCTGGCCCGGCAAGTAAACACATTAGCCGATAATGCCCGTAACAACAGGTTAAAACCTGAAGATATTGCTGAAGGTACTTTTACTTTTACCAACGTGGGCACATTTGGAAGCCTCATGGGAACCCCTATCATCAACCAACCACAGGTAGCCATTTTAGCAGCAGGTACGATCAAAAAACGACCGGTAGTAATCGAAACACCAATGGGTGATAGCATCGCTATCCGGCACATGATGTATTTATCAATGAGCTATGACCATCGCATTATTGACGGCAGCTTAGGTGCCACTTTTTTAACTGCTGTTGCTAATGAATTGGAAAACTTTAATTCAAACAGGGAAGCATGATCTGAAACAAGCATTTAGAGCTATAAAAGAAAAGCACTCAATAAGTTACTATTGAGTGCTTTTCTTTTATAATCCAGCCTTATTCCACACGAACTATTTTTCATACCGCCGATAACTATGGCACATCGCTTGTCATTATGTAAGTAGACTTATCATGCGAAAAACACACATATAAAAGCCAAATAATTAACAATTTGTGGGGCTTCCCTATAGCATTTTTGGCGTCTTTATATTAAATTAGAATATATAAATCTTACAGCTATGAAACACTTATCAGAAACATGGTTTGCAGAAGGTTATATAGATTTTGAATTGAAGAAATATGTACTCCTGGCTTATTTACAAGAAATAAATAAATATTTTAATGAAAATAAATTATACCCTCAACTTGCTGATCTTATCTTCCATTATAACAATATTGTGGCTTTCCGGGAAAACAAGCGCTTTTTACAGGAACAATTTCCTAAAAAATTAACCGGGCTCCAATTAGAAAAGCTTCAGTTGCTGTACGAACAAATGATTGATGATGATGAACTGATGCAGGAACTAGAGGATATCATTAATTTTTCTGCAGGAAAGATGAAAAATACAATTAGCAGCGGCACCGAAATCTATGAATTTGTTGAGGGAAAAATGACGATCAGCCCTGTTGGCTTGGTGCCACTGGATGTACAGGAAGGTTATTTCTTTTTAAGTGCCGGCAAAACGCGTAATACCAGGGTCTATCAATACAGACTGTCTTTTTTTGAAAAATATGATGAAAAATACAGGAGTATTAAAACAGTTTACCTCCAGATGCAACAAAGAAGCATAATTCATACTTATGAAAGTATAAAAAGAGAATTGATCAAGACCCGCACAGAATTACCAAACCCAGCTGTTTATTGCATTGAAACAGAGTTAAGTTTTCCTGTAGAAGAAACACTCTTACCTATTGCCAAACGTAGTCTGGTAAAATATATTTCTACTGCAGCCTAGTGTTCTTCACCAGTCGCCAGGTGTGAAATACAACGGCAAAAACAATAAGACCAAAGCCCAGGTAAAACCAGTTACTAAGGTATTTGTTCTCATGATAAATAAAAAATGCTAGTACAATACCATAAATAGGTTCAAGTGTAAGGGTTAGGTTCATCGTAAAGGCAGAAACCTTTTTCAGGGAACGGATATAAAGGTAGAATGTCAGGATAGTACATACCCAACTCAATAGCAAAAGCCACAACCAGTCAGTTGCTGATGGATAAACCTGATGGGGTGCAAACAGATAATGATTGACTGGAAGCAATAGCGTCAAGCCTGCAAAGCCACCGGAAAGCTGGTATAGTGTAATTTCCTCCGGCGCATAATCATGTATCATCTTTTTATTAAAAACAGAAACCAGTACTGTTAGTAATGCGGCTATTAACCCGATCACGATACCTATGGAAAACTGCAGGTGTGTGTTATAAATAATAATGATACCTGCAATAGCAAATAAACCAAGTAAGATTTCAAACGTATCAAATCGCTGGCGAAGAACAATGGGTTCTATTATAGATGATAATAAAGCTGCAGTGGATAGGCAGGTAAGCGCAATAGTTACATTAGCATATTTGATGCTCCCATAAAAGCAAACCCAGTGCAAAGCCAGTATACAGCCTAATAAACTGATCTTTAAAGCTGCTGCAAGATTGATCCTTGATATTTTTTTCCTAAAGTAAAAAAGGATCCAAAGTGAAGCTACGGTAATGAGCAACCGGTACCATACCAGTAAAACAGCATCCAAAGAAATGGCTCTTCCTAAAACACCCGTAAATCCCCACAAAAAAACAGCACCATGTAGTTGAAGTAGCGCCTTCTTCATTATACTTTGGTAAAATTGGCAGTGCCAGTTTTTACTCTTTTCCTGTAATTGGTAAATAATCCATACCAGCGCAACTTCAATACACCCAGTATACCTTCCTTCACGATATTATGGCTCATTTTTGATTCCCCAAATTTCCTGTCTTCAAACTGGATGGGCACTTCCTTAATTTTAAAACCTAACTTCCAGGCAGCAAACTTCATTTCAATTTGAAAGGCATATCCTACAAAGTGAATTTCATCGAAATTAATAGTTTCCAGAACCTCTTTGCGGTAACAAATGAAGCCTGCAGTTGGATCTAAAATAGGCATCCAGGTAATGATCCGGGTGTACAATGATGCACCTTTAGATAAAAAAATCCGGTCTGCTGGCCAGTTCTTTACTCCTCCTCCTTTAACGTAGCGGGAACCAATAGCAACATCGGCCCCACCATACTTGCAGGCATCATAAAGACGGGGCAAATCTTTGGGATTGTGCGAAAAATCAGCATCCATCTCAAAAATAAATGCATATCCCCTGTTCACTGCCCACTTAAAACCATGAATATAGGCAGTACCCAAACCCAACTTTCCTCTTCTTTCTTCCAAAAAAACTTTATGATCAAAACGAGATTGTAGTTGCCGCACAATATCAGCCGTGCCATCGGGAGAACCATCATCGATCACCAGCACATGAAAATCCTGCTGCAAATCAAAAATGGCCTGCAGAATTGCTTCAATATTTTCTCTCTCGTTATAGGTTGGTATTATTACAAGTTTTTCCACCAGTAGTTCAGCTTAAGACTTTTTGAGCATCGATCGTGTATAAATCTCCGTTAGTTTCTGTTTTGTATTCATCGGAAAATCCCCCTTCATCATCCAGTCATAATATTGGGGTTCCGTTTTTAATACATCCGCTACAGCACGGCCTTTGTGTTTACCAAAATTAAACACTTCAACGCCTTTATCGTCATAAACAAAACGGCGGGCAAAGTCAATCAAATTGTCTTCACCAATCACTTTTAAAACAGAATCAACCGTATTCCCCAACTGTGGATATCGCTCCAACTGAGCATTTAAGATATCAGCAGTTGCTGCAGCATCGTCTTCTGCACTATGCGCTTTATCCAAAGTTTTGTTACAATAAAACTTATAAGCGGCTGATAAAGTGCGCTGCTCCATTTGATGAAATATCTTTTGCACATCAACCAGCTTTCTACTTTTCATATCAAATTCTACTCCCGCACGAATAAATTCTTCCACCAGCATGGGGATATCCAGGCGGAATGCGTTGTAGCATGACAGGTCGCAATTGTCAAGAAATTGTTTGATTTCATGAGCAACCTGTTTAAAAGTAGGTGCATCCTTTACCATTTCATCAGATATGCCATGAATATCCACACAAACTTTAGGAATAGGAATCTGTGGATTCAGCAGTTTGCGCTTAACACTACGGTTGCCATCAGGCAAATACTTGATGATTGCAATTTCTACAATCCGGTCACTTGCCGGGTTAGAACCGGTTGCTTCAATGTCAATAAACGCAAGAGGTTTGGTCAGTTGTAACATTGCCAGAATTCTTAAAAGGCGTAAAGGTAACTTTAGAAAATATTAAACAGTGGTTAGTGTTATTTTTTTTGCCAAATTTTCCAAATTCATCCCAACAAAATTGCCTGGCGGAAACATTTAACTGCTTACATACTTACCAGGCTGTATATTCATATATTTTTATCTGGCTAAATAGCTGGGAATGTTAAAAGGCTGTAAACCTAGATCAAAGTCTTTTAAACCGTACAGATTTGATATATATTTGCAAAATATCCAATAAACCAAACCGTCAAACAAAAAATCTATACACATGAAAAACAGAATTGCTGCGTTCATCCTCCTAATGACAACTGTAGTAAGTTTAACCTCCTGTTTTACTTCGCGCAGCAAATACGGCTGTCCAGGTAATCCAACTTATTCAGCCAGATTTAAAGGCTAACTTTTCAAAAATAATAGATAATTAATTAATAGTGAGTGTATTATTAACCTCACTGGTAATAGCTATTATCTTTTATTAACCCATAATTCCAATAAAAATGCAGTGGATACATATTAATGATGAGCTTCAATTGACTGAGATTATTCAGAAATCAAGTGTAAAGCCTCAGGTAATTTTTAAACACAGCACTCGTTGTTCTGTTAGTTCGGTGGCTTTAAACCGGCTTCAGAAAGCAGGTTTTCCCGAGCAAATAGACTTCTATTATCTGGACTTGATCGCTCATAGAAATATTTCCAATAAAATAGCAGAACTATTCAAAGTGCAGCACGAGTCGCCACAGGTACTGCTCATTAAAGAAGGCAAATGTATTTATGATGAAAGCCACCTTGGTATTTCAATGAATGAGATTGAAGAGCAGGCAATTGCTGCATAGCACACCCCAGCCCCTAAAGGGGAGCAGCAGCACACATTAACCTACTAGATATGATAAAGCCCTCAGCTAATCAAAAGTTGAGGGCTTTACCTTTAGAACTATTATATAGCCAAGGCTAAGCAGCGCTGCTGCTCCTCTTTAGGGGCTGGGGGTGTGAGTGGGCTGTATTTTATGGTTCCAAAGCCTGCAATACATCCTCTAAAATATCTTCCGGATGTTCAAGACCAACAGAAAGCCTGATCAAACCTGGAGTAATGTCAACGGCCTGCCGCTCCGCATCCGTTAGCTTGGCATGTGTAGTACTGGCCGGATGCGATGCTATAGTACGGACATCTCCTAAATTAGCTGTGAGAGAAAGGAGCTTTAAGTTGTTTAAAAACTTTCTTCCGCTTTCCAGACCACCTTTCAGATCAAAACAAAGCAGCCCACCACCGTTTTTCATTTGTTTCCTTGCTATTTCATATTGTGGATGAGAAGGAAGAAATGGATATTTAACCCAGGATAATTGCGTATGACTTTCAAGCTTCTTTGCTAAATACAGTGCGCTGGAAGCATGTCGTTCCATTCTGACTTCAAGGGTATCTACAGCTTTACTCAATACCCAGGCGTTGAAAGGAGAAAGCGATGGTCCGGTACTGCGACAGAAAAGGTAAATATCATTTATCAGATCTGGCCTGCCTACAACAATTCCTCCTAATACCCTTCCTTGGCCGTCTATCCATTTTGTAGCTGAATGTACCACCAGGTCTACCCCAAAATCAATGGGTCGTTGTCCTATGGGAGTAGCAAAACAGTTATCTACATTTACAATCAGGTTGTGCTTTTTACCTAATTGCCCGATAAATTCAAGGTCAATAATATCCAGTGCCGGATTAGTAGGCGTTTCCAGGAAGATCATTTTTGTGTTGGGACGAACAGCAGCCTCCCATACATCTGGTTTGGCTCCAGCATCCACATATGTATATTCAATGCCATATTTGGGCAGGAATTTAGTGATGACGGTATGTGTGCTGCCAAATATTGACCTGCTCACTAACAAGTGGTCACCCTGTTTCAACAATGCCATAAAAGAAGCAAAAACAGCGCTCATACCTGAAGCCGTGGCAAAACCGGCTTCCGCTCCTTCTAAAATGCAGATCTTATCTATAAATTCCTGAACCGTTGGATTGCTGAAGCGGGAATAAATGTTGGCATCTATTTCATCGGCAAAAGCTGCCCTCATATGTTCGGCATCTTCATAAACAAATGAACTCGTAAGGTACAAAGGCGATGAATGTTCCATCTGGCTTGTACGTTCTGCTTGCGTGCGAATAGCTCTTGTTGTTGGATGCATGTTATAAAAATAATTGAATGATTACCTGTTAGTTTCTATCCCCCTAGGTTGCCTTTACTGCACTTGAATAGTATTTGGTACCACCTTCACTTCCCAACTGATCTTAGCTCCTGCCCTACGCATTGTTTCTGCAACAGAGCAGTATTTTTCAATAGAAAGCGAACAGGCTCGCTCGGCTTTCTGTGGGTCAATCGGACCTTCCAGTTCAAAAACGATATGCGCTTTTATCCACAGGGAAGGCTCAACTCCCTGCTCCCGCTCACCACTCACTTTCATTTTAAAACCTTCTATCGTTTGACGTTGCTTTTTCAAGATGTTTACAACATCTATGGCACTACAACTGCCTAAAGCCATAAGCATCAATTGCATAGGCCGGGCTCCGGAGTTTTGGCCGCCGATATCAGCGCTGGCGTCAGTCAGCACTGCATGACCTTGTTGGTCCATGGCTTCAAACCCAAAATCACCGTTTTTCCTTTCAAGATTTATTTCAATCATTAATTTTTTTTGCAAAAGTAACGGCCTAAGCTTTTACTTTACATTTTGAAATCGAGAATGGAGTCTTTTCACTACGCACATCCCTTTGTTTTAGAAAGCGGAGCTCAATTACCGGAAATAACAATTGGTTATCATACATATGGTAAATTAAATGCAGCGAAGGACAATGTTGTTTGGATCTGTCATGCTTTTACAGCCAATTCAGATGCTGCCGACTGGTGGCCGCAAATGATTGGACCAGGTCTTCCATTGGATCCGGAAAAGTATTTTATTATTTGTGCTAATATCTTAGGCTCCTGTTATGGAACAACCGGACCATTGAGTCCAAATCCAACAACCGGGCAGCCATATTATAAAAATTTCCCCTTTATCACCATTCGCGACATTGTCAATGTACATATTTTGCTAAGGCAACATCTGGGCATTGAAAAAATACGCATACTGATTGGAGGAAGTGTTGGCGGCTACCAGGCATTGGAATGGTGTCTGATGGAAAATGATGTGGTTCAGAACCTCTTCTTGTTGGCAACATCTGCAGCAGAAAGTGCTTGGGGTATTGCTGTTCATACTGCACAACGGCTTGCTATTGAAGCCGATAGCACGTGGGAAAAAGACGCACCTCAATCCGGCTTAAAAGGCATGAAAGCAGCCAGGGCTGTTGGATTGCTTACCTACCGGAATTATGATATCCTGGTACAAAAACAAAGCGATCCTGACATTAACAAAATTGATAATTTTAAAGCCTCCTCATATATTATTTACCAGGGCGATAAGCTGGTGAACCGGTTCAATGCCTATAGTTACTATACAATTACAAAAGCAATGGATAGCCATAACATTGCCCGTGGACGTACCAGCACGATCAAAGATGCACTGCAGCAGATCAAACAAAGAACTTTGATCATCGGTATCAGCAGTGATATTCTCTGTCCTGTTCACGAACAGGAATTTATGGCAGAAAACATCCCGCAAGCCCAATATATCGAGATCAATTCAGCCTACGGCCATGATGGTTTTCTTGTGGAAACACCTGTGATTTCTCATCATTTAGTAAAATGGATAGGACAATAGAATAGACTTAAAAAACCCCGATAGTGAATGCTACCGGGGCTCATACTAAACCGCTGTCAAGATGATAGATGACTGATGGCAGCGCTCTGTCATCTATCATCTATCAACTGTCATCTTGATGGCCGATGGCCATTTGGTATTAGAATAAGGCTTTCCACAATATCCTCAAACTCCAGAAAATGACCATGGCGCCTACTCCAATAAACATGGTCTTTAGAGGTAACTTACCTGAAAGTTTGGCCGCCAGGGGAGCACCCAACATTCCTCCTACCACCAATCCGGCAATCACTTGCCAGTGGCTAAGGCCAATCAAAGAAAAGAAGGTAAGAGCGCTGGATAGTGTTACAAAAAACTCGGTAATGCTCACAGAACCGATTACGTAACGTGGAGTACGTCCTTTAGATATAAGGGTACTGGTCACCAACGGTCCCCAGCCACCTCCGCCAAAAGAATCCAAAAAGCCGCCGGCGCCAGCCAGCCAGCCAACGTGCTTTACCTTTTTCGTTTTCCTTTTTTTACGAAAAGCGGTAAAAAGTATCCGGACACCTAAAATAAAGGTATAAGTGGCCAAAATTGGTTTAATATAGTTGGCGTACTCATCTCCTAACTTCGAGAGTAAAAAAGCACCAATAATAGCTCCAACAATACCAGGGATCAATAAAACCTTGAACAGCTTCTTATTTACATTGCCAAACTTATAATGGCTATAACCTGAAACTCCGCTTGAAAACATTTCTGCTGTGTGGATGCTACCGCTGATCGCTGGTAAGGCAACGCCTTGAGATAATAAGATGGTGGTACAGGTAACACCATAACCCATACCCAGAGCACCATCAACCAACTGAGCCAGAAAACCAGCACCAACCAACCACAAAAAGTTTTTCCCCAGATCAATGGTTTTTACTTCTTCCCAGAGTTCACTTATGGGAACATACGAAAGTACAGCATGGCCAATGATCATGAAAAGAAAAGCAAATACAGACCAGGTGGCAACTTTTCTCCACCATTTTTCTCCTTGCTCTGCTTTTAATTCTTTACCTGTGGCCAGAACATGGGTGATCTCGTTCAGCTTTTCAACCTTTGCGGCAAAGTCGCCATTGAGCCTGTTTCGAATAGATTGCATATTATCCAGTACGGCATCTATTTCATCCGGCAATACTTCGTCAAAAGTTTCTTTGATCCGCTTGGCAATAGTTGGTGACTTCCCGTTAGTGGAAATAGCGATCTTCAGATTTCCTTTTTTAACAATCGAACTAAGGTAAAAATCACATAATTCAGGTTTATCGGCAACATTTACCAACTTTTCATGGCTTTTAGCAAGGTTTCTAATACGCTGGCTTTCTGTTTTATCATTAATAGCAATGATCACCAGGTCTGTCTCATCCAGATCAGACTCCTCGAATGCCCTTTCATGTAACTCAATATTATGATGTACTCCAGCCAATTCTTTAATAGCATTGCTAATGGTTATGGCCACCAGCTTGATCTTGGTTGCCGGTGCATTAACGAGCACTGCATTGAGTTTCTCAAGTCCAACATTCCCTCCGCCTACGATCAACAACCGTAAGCTTTCCAGTTTAAGGAAAACCGGAAATAAATGGTTGCTTTCTGTAGCATGCTTATGGCCCTTTTTTATAGTATGTGAGGCTTCCTGTTTCACTTGCTTATATATTTTTATGATTAGATTCTTTCTTCTTTCTTAGATCAGGATTGTGCAAAAAATTGATTCTTATTGTATGATTATTCCTGTATTGAGCACCTGTTCCTAATTGTTGATATATGTACATATAACCTGCCTGAATACTACTGTTTTGCGACAAATGGTAATTAAGACCGCCAAACAGCCTGTTTTGGTCAAATGTATTGGTAAGGATTTCCTTGCCAAAGTTCAGCATCACTTCATTATTGAATACAAGCGATACCGTATTGGGTGTAAATGGTTTTTTACTTATAGGTGTCGCTAATGAAAAATTATAACGAAGCCGGAAATTGAAATTATAGCCTTCACCTAGCTTATCAGGACTTTCCATTTTCCGGCGGTATCGTTCTTCAAGTCGCACCCTGTTTTGTATACGTAATTTAGGATACCTGTTGCCCCACATGATCTGTTGCCAGGGCCTGTGTTCCGGCAAAGCAATATTGCGGCCATCATGCCCGCCAAAGTAATGGGCATATGCATATCCAAGTGATATGCTGGTATTATCAGATAAAAAATACATAATACCGGGCCTCCAGATAGTTACTGAAAAACCATTGGCAAATTGATCCGCTGTACGGATGTTCGCATCAAACCACACACCCCATTTTTCTGAGATGCGTGTTTGATTCACATATCCCAACCATATTTGCTCAATATCGTTTACTTTCTTTTGAGCAAAGGCTGACAGCTTTCCTGCAATTAGAAACAATATAATAGTGGGTATCCGCTTCATAACCTGGCTTTACTCAAAAAAGTCTATAAAATCTGTAGAATAAAAGTTTAAAATTTTTTAGTTAGAGGTGCCCGTTCAGAGCACCTCTGATTTAATTATTCAGCTAAAGCATATTTAGGAACAATGTACTTTCTATGGGTAAAGTCGCCTAAGGTTTCTCCCTTCTTGCCTTCCTTTTTGAATGCTCCAAACACACTGTCAAGCTCTGAAAGTATTTCACTTTCACCTAAACTTTCTTTGTAGATCTTATTCAAACGTAAACCATACCGGTCACCGCCTAAATGCAAATTATATTTTCCAAGAGACGTACCCACAAACCCTATTTCAGAAGCATAGGAACGGCCACAACCATTAGGGCAGCCTGTCATGCGGAGAATGATTTCATCCTTGGCTAAACCATGTTTTTCTAACAGGGGTTCGATTTTAGAGATCAATGAAGGCAAATAACGCTGAGCCTCAGCCAGAGCAAGTGCACAAGTGTTCAGGGCCACGCAAGCCATTGAATTAATGCGCAAAGCGGAAGCATTATTGGTATGTGCAATCACACCGTAACGTTCGAGGATTTCATTGATCTGTTCTTTATCACCTTCCGCAACATCACTTACAATTACATTCTGGTTACAGGTAAATCGGATGTTCACTTTGCCTGTTTGTGCAGCCTCTAACAGAGCTGACTTCATAGCAACTTGTTCATCATCTAGTACCCTTCCATTTTCAACAAATGCTGTATAATGCCAGGTACCTTCACTGCTTTTTGCCCATCCATATAAATCCTTTCTTTCATTAAATGTAAAGGGCTTGGGATCCTCTAATTTGAACCTACACCTTCTTTCCAGCTCTTCACGCCACCAGTCTAACCCCAGACGGTCAACAGTATATTTCAAACGTGCCAGCTTGCGGTCGCTGCGGTCACCATAATCCCTTTGGATCGTCAGAATCTCATAAACCGCTTTTAAAACTTTCTCTTTCGTGTTGGTAAAACCTAATACAGATGCAAGGCGGGCATAGTGGGCAGGATTACCATGTGTTGTAGACAAACCGCCTCCAATAGCAATATTGAAGCCTTTTAACTTGCCTTTCTCCACAATCGCAATTAAGGCAATATCATTGGTCAATACATCCACATCATTATTTGGGGGAACAGCAATCGCTATTTTGAATTTCCGTGGCATGTACCGGTTTTGATACAATGGATCCTCTTCCAGCTTTCTGTCCGTTAACTTCTCCTCATCTAGCCATATTTCGTAATAACCACGCGTTTTGGGCAATAGCAGATCACTGATCTCCTTTGCGTAGTTATAGATCTCTTTATGAAGAGGTGTTTGTGCAGGATTGGCCACGCCAAGCACATTACGGTTAATATCGCCGCAAGTTGCTATAGTGGTCAGGTCGGCCTCATTGAAGGCTTTTAACGTTGGCTTGATCCTTGACTTTAAGATGCCATGTAATTGAATGGTTTGCCTTGTTGTGATCTTAATGACACCGGTTGAATTTTCACCGGCAATGTGGTGTAGGGCCACCCACTCCTCTGGTTTCATAAAACCACCAGGTAAACGCAAGCGAACCATAAATGAATAAAGGCGCTCCAGTTTTTTAGCGGCTCTTTCATCGCGACGGTCCCGGTCATCCTGCATGTACATGCCATGGAAACGAACCACTGTATGGTCATCTTCATTGATGTTACCGGTGATTTCATTGGCCAGGCTTTCTTCAATAGTTCCGCGCAGACCATCACTATTCATTTTTATTCTTTCGGTCGATGACAGGTTTTTATTATCAGACATCTAGTAATATTTTAAATCTCTTTGAATTAAATAACTATTCATCACTCATTACTCATTACTCATTAATACACATCCTTCAAATACCTTCCTTCTTCTTTCAACTGCTCAATGAACTGAACGGCTTCTTCTATTGATTTGTTTCCGTGCTTTTCAATGATTTGAAGGATCGTATCTTCTACATCCAGGCTCATAGGCTCTTTGGCACCACAAACAAAAATGGAAGCACCATTCATAAGCCAGTTATAAAATTCTTCTCCATACTTCAACATCTTATGTTGCACATAGATCTTTTCTTTTTGATCCCTGGAAAAAGCAACCTCCAGTTTTGTCAACACACCGGTTTGCAACCAGTTTTGCAGTTCGGTTTGATATAGAAAATCCGTAACAAAATGTTGATCGCCAAAGAATAGCCAGTTACGGCCACCTGAACCAATGGCTTCACGATGTGCTAAGAAAGAACGGAATGGCGCAATACCCGTGCCTGGCCCGATCATAATAATGTCTCTTTCATCCTGAGGCAAACGGAAGATGTTATTTTTATGAATATAAAAATCAACAGTTGCACCCGGCTGTAAATGAGATAAATAATCAGAACAGATACCGCACTGAATTTCCTCATTCACCAGGAATAGATCTCTGGCAACAGTAAGGTGCACCTCACCGCTTTGCGCTTCAGGAGAAGAAGAAATAGAATACAGACGTGGTGCTAATGGTTCTAAAATTTCAATTAAAGGCTCAAATTGAGACGCATCTTTTAAAGGATAAAGCTCAAGTAATTCCATTAATGCCAGCCTTTTCACAGGAATATCAGCACCCACCAAAGCAGCATATTTCTTTACTACACGCTCAGGCAAAAAGCCAATATTCAGCTTTCTTCTCAAAAGGTCACGCACAGTAACTTCTTCATTCCGGTAAAGAACCAGTTTGTTCCTGTCTGCACCGGTTAACCCGATAACAGCTTCTACAACTCCAATTGGATTTTCAGGAATAACACCTAGGGCATCTCCTGGCAGGTAATCCACATCTTCTGCAGCAATCTCTATATGATGCGTTTCTTTTTTAGAACCCTTATCATTCAGGTTAATATTGGTAAGTATGGTGCCGTTGTAGATCTTTTTCCCGGCTGGCTTTTTAGCAATGGCAGGAGCAGCAACAGCAGGAGCGCTGGTTTGTGCAGCGCTTAAAATATCAATTACTTTGGAAAACCATGTATTCGCGTCGTTTTCATAATCAGTGTCACATTTTTGAAGTTCTACCAAACGCTGACCGCCCAATTTGTTCAATTGAAGATCAACGTCTTCCCCTGCCTTACAAAACAATGGATAGGAAGAATCGCCTAATGCCAGTACACTGAACTTTAATTTGTCCAGTTTTAAGCCGTTAGCATGAATGTGATCGTAAAACTTCTTAGCAGCAGCAGGAGGTTCGCCTTCACCCTGGGTACTGATGACTGCCAGGAAATATTCTTCCTTTGTAAGATCGTTCAGGCGATATTGATCTAAACTTACCAGTTTGGCATTAATGCCATTCCTTTTTGCCTTGGCAGCAAATTCAGATGCCAGTTTTTTCGAATTTCCAGTCTCTGTACCATAAGCTATCGTGATCTTACTCACTGCAGGCTTTGCCGCAACAGCAATTGAGGTCTGCGGTGCGCCATTCTGCGATGCTAACCCGGAAAGATAACCGCTGATCCACGCAATTTCTTCTTTGGTGGCACCAGTTATTAACTCTTCCAGCATTTTCAATTTGGGCGATGCTAACATGAACTTCTGATTATTGTGATTTAAGTGATTGAAAAGATTTTGTGATTCGTATCTCTTATTTCTTACCTCGTACTTCGTACCTCTAACCTCGTACCTGCCATCATGCTCTTTCAGCTTTATCCTTATAAACAACTAATTTTCCTGAAACAGTAGCAAAATATTCTTCTGTGCTATTACTGTTTGGTAACCATCCGAATTGCTGATGAAGGTTCACTACTTTGCCGATAATAACCAGGGATGGTGATAAAAATGACCTGTTACCAAAACTTTCCTTATAATCATACAAACTGCTGATATAAACATTCTGCAATGGAGTGGTAGCCTGTTCAACTACTGCCAGCAATTTATCGGATGTGATCCCGTTCCTGGTCAGTTTTTCCACTAAGACACTCAGGGTCTCTGAAGACATATAAAATACAAGTGTATCATTGGTCACCGCCAGTTCTTTCCAGTATCCATCAGTTACAACATCTGATTGATAATAGGTAAGAAAACGCACAGCAGTAGAATACCCTCTTGCTGTTAATGGTATGCCGCTGTATGCAGCCGCACCAAGAGCAGCAGTTACACCCGGAACAATTTCATAAGCGATCTGATGCGCAACAAGCACTTGCAATTCGTCCAATATATTGGAAAATATGGAGACATCACCTCCTTTCAGTCTTACAACCAATTTACCTTGTTGGGCATAATGCACCAGCAATTCATTGATGGCCACTTGTGGAGTAGATGCGCCTTTGCGACACTGTTTACCAACATACACCACTTCAATCCCCGGAGCAACATATTCTTTCAGAATATCTTCGCTCACCAGTCTGTCAGTTAATACCACTTCGGCTTTTTGTAACCAGCGGGCGGCCTTCACCGTTAGCAACTCAGGATCTCCAGGACCAGCCGCTATCAGAATCACTTTACCAGTTTTAGCTATTTGAGGCATTACTCTGAATATTAGATTAATTATGAAGCGGAATGTAATAGGCAACTACATTCCGCTCATTATTTTTTATGCAAGCATCCTTTATGCTTATTAAAATAACCCTTCAATAGAAAGATATCTTTCTCCAGTGTCATAATTGAAGGTCAGCACTTTTGAACCAGCAGGAATTTCTGCAAGCTTCTTGGCAACAGCAGCCAATGCAGCACCCGTGGAAATTCCAACCAGGATACCCTCTTCTTTTGCTATGCGTTGTGCGTATTCAAAAGCTTCATCTTTACTTACCTGTACTACACCATCCAAAGCTTTGGTGTTCAAAATTGTTGGAACAAAACCAGCTCCTAAGCCTTGCAGCGGGTGCGGGCCAGGATTACCGCCACTTAATACAGGAGACAATTCAGGCTCTACAGCCAGTACTTTTAAAGAAGGAAATTTTTCTTTTAATACTTCGGCAACACCAGTAATGTGTCCGCCCGTACCTACTCCTGTAATAACATAGTCAAGACCTCCTGGAAAATCGGCTAGGATTTCCTTGGCTGTAGTAAGGCGGTGAACTTCAGTATTAGCAGCATTGTCAAATTGCTGAGGCATCCAGGCATTTGGAGTAGAAGCAACCAACTCATTAGCTTTTTCTATAGCTCCCTTCATTCCTTTTTCACGAGGCGTCAAAACAAATTCAGCACCATAAATAGACATCAGCCTCCTGCGTTCAATACTCATGCTTTCGGGCATTACCAGGATCAACTTGTACCCTTTTACAGCCGCAACCAATGCCAAACCGATACCAGTATTACCAGAAGTAGGCTCAATAATCACACTATCCTTGTGCAGAATGCCTTTTTTCTCGGCGTCTTCAATCATGGCCAGTGCGATACGGTCTTTAATACTTGCGCCTGGATTATTCCTTTCAAGCTTGATCCAAACTTCATGTCCGTTGCCAAATAACTTATTCAATCGAACGTGAGGCGTATTTCCGATGGTGTCTAAAATGTTATTTGCTCTCATGTAGTTGCGGTTTATTATTTGTGATTTATTGGTTTATTTAATAATTAATAGATTTTCGTATTATACCATTCACGCCCCAGTTGTCATACGCTCAATTGAACATGGTATTAGATCACGAAGTTCAAAGGCTCAAGAAAAGGTTCCTTGTCTTTTACTTTCACCTCGCTTTTGTGATAAACTACCGAATTGGCTGGTACACTATACGTAAGCCAAACGTTTCCTCCTATGATACTTCCGGCCCCTATAATGGTTTTGCCCCCCAAAATGGTGGCACCGGAATAGATCACTACATTATCTTCAATTGTCGGGTGACGCTTTGTACTTGCTTTATCTTTCGAAACATTTAAGGCTCCAAGCGTAACACCCTGGTATATTTTTACGTTATCTCCAATGACAACCGTTTCGCCGATCACTATTCCGGTTCCATGGTCAATCGAAAAAGACGCCCCTATCTCTGCTGCCGGGTGTATATCAATACCGGTTTGACTATGGGCATATTCCGAAAAAAAACGAGGAAGAATTAATATCCCTTGCTTCCACATTTGATGGGCTAATCTATAGATCACAGTTGCAAAAAATCCGGGATAGGCCGCCAGGATTTCTTCTATACTCTGAGCTGCAGGATCAGATTTCAAAATAGCCTCAGCATCTTTTAAAAGACACAGATATATCTCAGGCAGAGCGTTAAAGAAAACTTCAGTTTGGGCGCTTACCTCTTCTTCTTTGTTTACGACATCTTTTTTAATGACCTCCGATAACAAGGTTGCAAAAGTACTCTTCAACCGGTTTAATCTGATTGTTAAAGTATTCAGATCGCAACCGCAATCAGCCTGGCCTATAAATAGAAATTCAAACAAACTCTCAATAAATAATTCGGCAGTTTGTTTATCGGGAAAATACTTTAATCGTTTGCAATTATTTTCTATCAATTGCTCTATAAAAGATTGCTGCACATTGAAATCAGCCAAATTGTTGGTTATTTGATTACCCATATCTTTTGATTAAATAATGAAAAATGAAGATTGTATGTCCACATGAAGGATTTAGGGCATCGACCGCATACAACAACATCGTATTTGATAAGCTGATTTCATGAGCAATACTCTACTAAAATGGTAGATTGAATTGCAAATATAGGGGGGAAATAAATAACCCACCAATCTTGTAGACTAAATAATTAATGATTTTTATCAATTCTATGAGCGTCTACGCCTTCAAACTGTTAAATTTTATGATGCCCGGGCATAGTATTGTAGTTGCGAAAAGGCACAGGATTGTCTAGGACAACCTTTCTCGTTTTACCGTTGGCAAGCACACTTTGAAAGCTGTTTTGGAATAAAGCGTGGTGAACAGTTTTGTCAGATACGGCTTTTAGCCCATTTGAAGTATAGATGGCGCAGAATGGTTCCAGAAGGCCATGATTTTCATAAGCGTAAAATTCATATTCTTGTTCCGCCTGGGCAACGGCAATGAGGTTTTCGATAGTAACACGATCCATATCAATAAGATCACAGGCCATGAGCAAAATGTCATTATGTGGAAACTGTTGGTGTACCGTCAAGAGGCCCCGTAGAGGTCCATTGATATCCACACTGTCTATTACCAATTGATCTGGCGGAAACAATCTACCATAATCTTCTATCTGCTTGTCATTTATGGATACAACAACTGGGAAGCCAAGCTCAGTCATTTTACCGGCAACTTTTTGCGCCCAGGTTTGATCACCTTGTTGTATCAGGCCTTTGTCAGTGCCCATCCTTTTACTTTCACCACCGCATAAGACAACACCAAGTAGATTGTTCATAACAGAATTACATTTAATTATAATTTTCTATCGCTGTGGCCGAGGCTTTTGGAAGGTGCAACTTCATCCCTGACTAATTGCTTTAATTCTTTAATTTCAGGGAAACGTCCGGCGGTTTTCCGGTCAAATATTACTTTCTCATCAAGAGATATGATATAGGTACCGGAAGTTTCACTTGGCTGCAACATTACCCCTTTTATATCGCCGGTAAAACTGGTGAGCAATTCCTGCGCCATATAGGCTGCTCGCAACATCCAGCCGCATTTAGGGCAATACTCTATGGCAATGATACTTTTTTCAGACATCATAAATATGTTTATTTACATCTCCGGTCACTTCATGGCAATTACAGTTGCCTCCCCACTTTTTAGAACTGTCAGAAAAATATTCGCATTTCCAGATAGGCACTTCATGTTTGATGCGGTCAATAATGTAGCGGTTTGCCTCATAAGCTTCAAGACGGTGTGGAGATGCAGTAATCACAATCACCGCGCTCTCCCCCACTCCTACTTTTCCTACCCGGTGTTGCGCAATGGCAATATTCAAAGGCCATTTATTATTGGCTTCATCTAAAATTTGCTGCATCAACTTTGAGGCCATAGGTACATAAGCTTCATACTCCAGGTATTCCACTCTTCTGCCTAAATTATGGTTTCGAACTTCTCCGCTGAATAAAACTAAAGCACCAGCCTTGGGATGATGAGCCCCGGCCAGTAAACCAACAATATCTAAAGGTTGCTCAGAAATGAACATGTATTTATCCTCCTTTACCAATTGCTTTTTGCTTTTTGTCAATTGCCCATTGCCTATTATCCTACCCTCCGCTACTGGGGGGCAGAATGACAATTGAATCACTTGATTTTAATCCAAAATCATCATCAACAAAATCATCATTTACGGCAAAGCGACAGCTTTGCAGCAATGCGGCCGACGAAGGCCTTTGCTGCACCAATCGCCGCTTCAGATCGTCAATACTTTGTATACCCTGATCTACTTCAAAGACTGGTTCAAAATAGTCCTTTAACCCTGCAAATACCTGAACTTTCATGAAGAATTTGAATTACTATGATTATTGATTATTGCCCTTTGCCTATTGCTTATTGCCAATTGCCCATTCCCTACCCTCCTATCTGCAACATACTCAACTCACTTCCTTTAAACCGCACTGCCTGCTTTTGTTGTAAGGCCTTTTGCAACTTTCCCTGTAATAGTGCTTGATCATGTACACCAACCAAAGAAATCGGATGATTACTGCTCAGGCAGCCATAAATACTGCCTTCACTGTCCAACCTCAGACGATTGCAGTCATGGCAAAACGGTTCACTTTCATTAGCAATAATGCCAAATATATGACCGGCACCTGTTTGCCAATAATTGGCTGTTGCAGATGCTTCACGTTCTAATTTAGTCACCTGGTATTCCTGGCCAATAGTTTCCAATATTTCATCTTCAGTAAATAAATATTTTTTCCTTTGGTGATACAAATGCCCCATTGCCATCACTTCCAGGTACCGGATGCCAATTTTATGCGCTCCGGCATACTCCAATAAAGGCAAAATTTGTGAGTTATTAATGCCTTTCATGACTACCGTATTGATCTTTACTTCCAAACCAGCATGGAGTGCAGCCTCAATTCCTTGCAACACTTTTTGCACGCCGCTGCGACGGCTCATTAAAAAGAATACGTTTTCATCCAGAGCGTCAAGGGAAACATTGATTGACTGCATGCCGGCCTGTTTCAGCATCTTGGCTTGGCGTTCCAGTAAAAAAGCATTGGTCGTTAATTTGATTTTGGGAATACCAATTTGTCGCGCACCCTCAATCATTTCTCTAAGATGAGGATATAATAAAGGCTCTCCACCTGTAAGACGGATAGTTTCCAATTGGAGTCGCTCATGCAATTGTTCAATAATACCCAACAGTTGCTCCACATCCAAAGAAGCTTTCGATGAATGGGCATTCATTTCCTTTACTTCTTCATCCCCCATGGTGCAATACACGCAGCCAAGGTTGCATTTGCTCAGCAGGCTCACCCTCAAGGTTTTGAAACTTCTGCCATATTTATCAATCACCTCATTCATTAAGTAAAGAAAATCAATTTTACCGATGCAATGGCCAGCACGGATGCCAGCAAATACTGGATGGTTTTCTGCTGAAAGTGGTGACTACCTAAAAATGCACCTAATAATCCGCCCGACAAAGCAGCAAAAAGCCAAAGGTAAGAAGATGTACTAGCTGTATACCCGCTTAATTTACCTCCTAATAGCCCTGCCAGAGAATTTAATACGATGAAAATTGCCGATGCCGCTGCAGACTCTTTGGCATTGGCCCATGCTAGCATGATTAAAATGGGACTTAAAAAAATACCGCCGCCAATATTGAGCATTCCCGATGCGAAGCCAATAAGAATTCCTAAGAGCAATGCAAATGGTAGATTTACGTGATTAGTTATCGCATACTCCTTAGGCTTCAACCCTAGCAAACGGATGACTGGTAAAATTAGAGCCAAACCCAAAAACAGGTTGTACCAACGGGTTTGAACGGCCCACTGTGAACCTATATATGCTGCAGGAATAGAGGTTAGTAAAAAAGGCCAGCACAACTGCCATCGGAAGTATCCGGAACGGTAAAACTGTATAAATGCCATACTGGCAATGAATACATTCATAACCAAAACCCAGGGCTTGTAGGCCGGCATGGCAACATTAAACAATGAAAAGATCGCAATGTATCCGCTAGCTCCGCCATGCCCTACCGAAGCATACAAGAAACCCACAACCAGCAAACAGCCCAGCAACAAAACTTCCATTGCCATGCTGCTAAACTAAAGAAGGCTGTTCAATTGTGTGAAAATTTTCTTTACCTGCACCGCACGTAGGACATTCATAAGTAGCTGGCAGGTTATCAAAATGCACGCCTGGCTCAATACCGTTAACAGCGTCTCCGAAAGATTCATCATAAATGGTCAGACAGTCCTGGCATTGATGTACCAATCTTTTCTTGGGCTCGGCAGTTTCCTCAAAGTTGTTTTCCTGGTAAGCAGCATGAGGAATGATATCCTTTTCGCACTTTAATTCATAAAAATACTTACAGAGTGAAACCAGGTATGTATCCAGAAATTCCTTGGGAACCTCTTTGCGGAAGACTATATATTCTTTTGAATTAGGGTTAAAATCTTTTGTATATAAAATATCATATCTGTCAAGAGCCCTGCGCTGATTCCGGCTCTCATTAGGTAACTTCCTGATCACAACCGAACCAAACAAACCGGTTTTTGGTTGTGTTTTAATTGCAAAACACAAACCATAGGTACGCACATCATCCTTATCAAAATGACGGGTTAAATGGCGTTTTAAGTTGAGCGCATCTTCATTAAGGTCCTCCACCTGCCAGCATAGCTCACTGGATGCATGGCGTACGTTGATACGGTGCTTCCCTAATACAAAATCCCAAAGCTTCCGTTGATGGATTTCTATACCCTTAATAATGATTGATTTCCAGGGCGTAGTATATATCTCGCCTATTTTAGTTTCCTTGCATATGGCACATACATCTTTTAAAAAGGAAACAGAATACAATTCATCCCGACGGTATATGCCCAGCCAGGATTTATTATTGTAGTAATTAAAACCCTCATAATAGGGCAATGCAAATTGGGGCAGTTTTAATGGTTTTTCAACAGCCTGGCTCACAAAGGTCTCTTTCTCTGCTACCATTTTGTACAATTCACTGGCTGGGATATTTTCCCTTTCGTAAAATAGCTCCTTGTGTTCTAATATAATTTCCTCAATGATCTTACTAAGCCGTGGAATATCACCTGTATAAACAAGATAATTCCAGGCATATATCTGTGATGTCTTAGGAAAACGGACATGCAGGTACCAGTAATTGTTCTTGTCAGAAGAAACAAAATTCAAATGCCCTGTAAAATAGGGAGTAAACGTCTGCCCACTGTCAGAAAGATTGATACGTAACCGTGGATTAAAATCAAAATGATCCAATACTTCCCTGTAAACGCCCTCACTTACCCAATTGGCACTTTGAAAAACATCTTCGGTAACATATGAGCTTACAATATTGGGATATTCATCTTTTTCTGTTTCAAAGAAAATATTGGCTGAGTTCAGATCTTCTTCCAGTTGTGACAGCTTGTCTACCTTTACTTTCAGTAAAAGTTGCTGCCTGGTGCCAAATTGAACATCATCGATTTTTGCTCTTTCTGCAGCAGAAACAATCGAAAGCAGGTCCCCTGCTGAAACAATACCTCCAGCCAGATTCACCTTAACCGTATTATATGCTTTTTGAAACATTTAAATCCTAAATTTGGAATTTGAAACCCTTACATTATTTTGCTTTATAGGCACAGTAGAAACATTGGCTCACATAGCGTTCCGGAAATGTTCACCATCTGTTTCTATGCGCCTATAAAGCTAAATATGATGAAACGTCAATCGTATATGATTTTTTCATCAGCGCGATTAACCATTACTTTCATTTTCTCTTCTATTCTCTTTAATCCTTCAAAATCAATATTTTGAGCAATAGTCTCATCTAAAATTCTTTGCACCTCGGGCCTGCACGAACCACACCCTGTACCAGCACCGGTTTGAGCACACAGGTCTTTAAAATTGGTACAGCCGGCTGATATTTTATTTTTCAGGTTTTCACTACCAACACTGTTACAACTGCACACCAGCTTTCCTAAAACAGGCTCCGCCTTGCTGCCGCTGCGCAGCAACTGCAAACGCTTCTCGCTGAGCTCCGTTTTCTTCGCAATCAACTCTTTAAATTCCTGGAATTCAGCCTTGTCTCCGATCAAAATGGCACCAACCAAACGATCCTGGTGTATGATACACTTCTTGTAATATCGCTTGGCCCTGTCAATGAATGTAATCTCTTCATAATCGGTTTCATTAGGCCGCTCAGGAATGCCCACGCTACACAGATCAAAGCCATGAATTTTGATAATATTCATCAACAAGCTTCCTTCATAATGGGCAGAAATATCACCCTGTAGGTTTTTGGTAACTATATCAGCCTGCTGTTCGGCAGCCGCAGTGATGCCATATAAAAAGCCTTTGAATTCTGCTATTTCACCAACTGCAAAAATGTTAGGATCACTGGTTTGCAGGCGTTCATTCACAATAACGCCCCTTTGACAAGCCAGTCCACTTTCTTTTGCCAATTCAATATTGGGTACAGTTCCTATGGCAATCACCATAGCATCACACTCTATGTACTGCCCGCTCTTCAAGCGGATCCCTGTCAATTTCTCCTGTCCATAGAACACCTGTACTTCATCATTATAATAGATATCACAACCTTGGTCAACCATTTCCTCGTGCAGCAATTCGCTGCCCAGAATGTCCAACTGCCGGTCAAGGAAACGGGATATGCGCTGGATAATAGTAATACGAACACCAACTTCCCTCAATGAGGCCGCTAGCTCTAACCCTAACAAACCACCCCCTACTATAACTACATGGCCATCCTTAGGAACATGGTTAATAAAATTATCTGCATCAACACGACTCCGCATGGTAAATATGCCCGGCATTTGCGGCACATTTTTAGGAACAGCGGCCCGGCTTCCTGTTGCCATTAATAAGACATCATAATCAGTTGTATTACCATTAGAATCGATGACACACTTATTTTCTCTGTCAATTTTTTCAACACTTACACCACGCAGCAACCGAATATTATAGCCAGGCTCTTCCTCATCTTTCATTTTTACTAACTGTTCCCAACTTTGTACGCCACTGATATAATCAGGCAGCATCACGCGGTTATAAAAGGGAAAGTTTTCTTTACTGAAGATGATGATCTCGTCTTCCTGGTTGATTTCACGGTATGATTTTACAAAGCCAAATGCACCGGCTCCAGCACCTATAACCACAATACGCTGTTTCGGCTTTTTGTACTTTTCAACATGAACTGCACAAAATTTGAAATCAGGCTCTT
>CBKWHA010000009.1:0-48157 GCA_966674115.1 uncultured Chitinophagaceae bacterium | reverse complement strand
ACATATTCCGTATGTTTTCTGGAATTGAACAATGCTTCAGGTCTTGTATTGACCTTGGGTGGCTCTGGTTTGTCAATCAGCCTTAAAATGGATTTGGCTGCAACCAGAAAACCGATGGCTGTATATTGTTGAATAAAAACAAGGGTTAAAATAAGGGTCCGTTCAAGAAAACCAATCCACATTCCTGCATTCTTCAAACCTACTTCACTTTTTTCAAGGTCAGTGGCCCACTTATCCGTTAAAAATCTAACCAGGTAACTTACCGGTCCTACTGCAATGATATAAGCCAGCACGTAAGCTTGTAAACGGAAACCAATTAAGAGATCGCGAATGAATTGTCGTATTTGATCCCACCCATTTATAATCCATATCCAAACTGCTGCGATCACCAAAACATGCAGAACCTGGTCAGCGATGAATAACCATAAGTTGAGTTTCGAATTGATGATTGAGTTCTTATATTTCTTGCTCAGCAAGATCTTGCCTGTATCTATTAAAGCATGTGATACGCCAATTAAGAATATTTGTTTCCAATAAGATATATCCCATAATAAGAGCCATGTTACAAGCATCACTAAGGCTACATGCCACCATAAATATGGAGACCGATAAGACTTGTTATTTTTTTGCTGCACACCGGCATCTGTTTGCAGGAAAAAATCTACTATAAAATGAGCTATAAGCATTCTTAACAGAATACTACCTTCTTCATAGGTGAATATTGTGGCCATTAATTCCAGTCTTTTACAGATGTTTCAAAATAATGCAACAATTTTTCTATGGCAAACCATTGAGCTGATTTTGTTCTTTGGTTAACTGCAGACTGAGAAATCGACAGTGCTTTGCTGATTTCTTCTTCCTTATAGTTTTGCAGTTTGTACAACACTATTTCAGCCTGGTTGTTTGTCCATTTTTGCAAAACAGCATCCAAAAGTAGAATGGCTGGCTCAATCGACTCATTGAATTTGTCATTAAATGTTTTGAGCGTAATTCTGTAGGGAGCCTTTTTTATATTATCAAGTTCTTCTCCGGAAAAACGGAATGCCTGTCCATCCGAATGTGCCAGGCTTTTTTTATTGTAAAAGTCAACCTGGCCAATCCCAATGGACAACCGAAAATCCTGTTTGGCTGGAAAGTAGCCTTTTGTGCTGATCTTTCCGGTACCTGTTTCTGACGATTCATCTTTCTTTTCATCCGCAAGCTCATAAGACTTAATAAAAGAACGAAGCATCAATGCCGAACGAAGTGTAAGTTCTTTTTTTTCAACCACACACTGAAAGCTGTCTCCTCTGAATAGTTCATAGCCTGAGATCCAGGAATTTTTTTTCATACTATTTAAAAACGATGCTAAGTCCGCGTAGAGTTTTTTTCTATTTTTGGGATCAATAGCTCTTGAATCCACAATATCTCCCGTTATAACTCCTAAATATTTCATTATAAGGCTTAAGGCTAATAATATTCAAATATAAGGCTAATGACTTATAATGGTCGTTTATAAGGCTATATTTTTTCAACCTGACGGAATAGAACAGCTGATAGTTAAATAGGAATACTAGATATTAAAAGGAAAAGGCTAAAAATAAGAAAGCCCAGCTCAACAGCCGGGCCTCATTACTTCTATATTTACATTTCTATTTGTTCATCACTCATTACTCATTACTCATCCCCCACACTGCATGCGGTTGCTCTACATCATTTCTAAACACTACCACATTACCAAACACATCAACCAATACCGGATGCGATTTATCAACTTCGCCAGCTAATATCTTCTTACTCAAAGCATTGACGATCTCTTTTTGGATCAAACGCTTCAACGGCCTTGCACCATACTGCGGATCAAATCCATTCTCAGCCAGGTAATCAATCAGGTAATCAGAAAATCTCAGTTCTATACCACTGTTCGCTGCCACCAGTTTTTTCAGGTTGTTCAACTGGATACGGATAATGCCACGTATATCATCTCTCATCAGTGGCTGGAACAATATGATCTCATCCACACGGTTCAAAAATTCAGGCCTTATATTCTGACGCAGCACATTCATTACTTCAACCTTTGTCTTCTCTACTACTTCTTCTTTATTCCGTTCATTCACATCTTCAAAGTTTGCCTGGATAATGTCACTACCCATATTACTGGTCATAATGATGATGGTATTTTTAAAGTTCACTACGCGACCTTTATTATCGGTCAGGCGGCCATCATCTAGCACTTGCAGCATGATATTCCATACGTCGGCATGCGCTTTTTCAATTTCGTCCAGCAATATTACCTGGTAAGGCTTGCGACGTACTGATTCAGATAACTGACCTCCTTCTTCATAACCAATATATCCCGGAGGCGCACCCACCAAACGACTGACAGTGTGCTTTTCCTGGTATTCACTCATGTCGATCCTGGTCATCATGCTCTCATCGTCAAACAGGTATTCAGCTAATGCTTTTGCCAATTCTGTTTTACCCACACCTGTCGTGCCCAGGAAGATGAATGAACCAATAGGACGTTTCGGATCACTTAATCCGGCCCGGCTACGACGAATAGCGTCTGAAATAGCCTCAATGGCTTCATCCTGGCCTACCACTCTGTTGTGCAATTCCTCTTCCAGGTGCAATAACTTATCTCGCTCACTTTGCAGCATCTTGCTTACCGGTATACCAGTAGCTTTAGCTACATTATCTGCAATATCTTCTGCATCCACTTCTTCCTTCATCAATCGGCGGCTATTCTGGCTTAGTTCATTCAACTGCATTTGCAGTTCATTAATCTTGGCTTCTTGCTCCTTGATCCTGCCATATCTGATTTCTGCAACCTTACCATAGTCACCTTCACGCTCGGCCTGTTCCGCCTGTTGTTTTAAAGCTTCTATTTCTGCCTTGGCATTTTGTATTCTTTCCACCAGGTCTTTTTCTTCCTGCCATTTAGCTTTCAACGTGTCCCGTTCTACAGCAAGATTCGCCAGCGTTGTATTGAGGTCTCTTAATTTGTCTTCGTCATTTTCTCTCTTGATCGCTTCCCGCTCAATTTCCAACTGGCGGATCCTTCTTTCCAGTTCATCCAGTTCTTCAGGCATAGAGTTCATTTCCAGGCGTAACTTGGCCGCACTTTCATCAATAAGGTCAATCGCTTTATCAGGCAGAAATCGGTCAGTGATATAGCGTTGTGATAATTCTACTGCAGCAATGATCGCTTCGTCTTTAATACGTACATGGTGGTGGGTTTCGTAACGGTCTTTCAAGCCACGGAGAATAGAAATGGCATCTTCTACACTCGGTTCTTCTACCATTACTTTTTGGAAACGGCGTTCCAGTGCCTTGTCTTTTTCAAAATATTTCTGATACTCATTCAAGGTGGTAGCACCTATAGCACGCAGCTCACCGCGGGCCAATGCTGGCTTCAGAATGTTAGCTGCATCCATAGCACCTTCTCCGCCACCGGCACCAACAAGTGTATGAATTTCGTCGATGAACAGAATAATTTCACCTTCACTTGTCGATACTTCTTTGATCACACCTTTCAGACGTTCTTCAAACTCACCCTTATATTTGGCACCTGCGATCAATTGACCCATATCTAGTGCATAGATGGTTTTTGATTTCAGATTTTCCGGTACATCACCATTCACAATACGGTGGGCCATGCCTTCTGCAATAGCTGTTTTACCAACACCTGGTTCTCCCACCAGAATAGGGTTGTTCTTAGAACGGCGTGATAAAATATGTAGCGTTCTGCGAATCTCTTCATCACGGCCAATTACCGGGTCCAACTTACCCTGGCGGGCCATTTCGTTGAGGTTCTTGGCGTATTTATTTAAAGAGTTGAATTGTGTTTCCTGGGTTTGAGATGTTACTGTTGAGCCTTTGCGCAATTCCTTTATTGCCGCCGTAAGACCTTTTTCTGTTAGACCAAAATCCTTCAACAGCTTAGCTGTATTATCATTTCCCTGAACAATAGCTAATAAGATATGCTCAGGAGTAATGAATTCATCATTGAATTCTTTTAAAGAAGAACCTGCACGAAGGATAACATTATTCGTATCGCGGCTCACCGTTTGTGCAGGCTCACCACCTTGTATCTTTGGAAGGCGTGCCATTTGTTGGTTCAACTGGCTTTCCAACTGCCCAACGTTTACAGCATTTTTCTTCAGTAAATATTCAACAGGAGAATCCTGTTGTTCCAGCAATGCTTTTAGCAGGTGTTCGGTTTCTATATTGCTGTTCTGATGATTATAAGCGATCTGCTGTGCTCCCTGAATGACTTCAGCAGCTTTTATGGTAAAATTGGATAAGTTCATACAATTGATTAGTTTAAAGTACGTTCAATCAATGATCAAACCACAATCCACTTTAAAATTACCGAAAATATGTCATATAATTTGTTGTCTAACTGTCTGAAATTCAGTTTGGTAGCTTTCTTCCTGTTATTTTTTCAGATTTGCTTTGCTCAAGCTGGCTTCAATGAGCTAAACGACATTATTGACCAAAAACAACAACAATTGAAGCAGGATGTTGTACTGTTGGTAGCCAATAAGGATACAATTATTTATCAGAAAGATTCCAAGATGTTCAGCGCTACCAGAGGACAGGCACCGATCGGTTATAGCAGCCAGTGGTTAACAGCAGCCTTAGTTTTAAAAGCTGTAGATGAGGGTAAGATCAAGCTTGATGATAAGGTAGTAAAATATATCCCTGTATTTGGGTCTTATATGAAAAGCTACCTCACCATCCGCCAATGCTTAGCTCACCTCACTGGCATACAGGCAGAACAACCGAAGGCATTAAAGCTTTTTGAAAAAAAGAAGTTTGCCTCTCTTGAAGAGGAGGTTGGTGAATATGCCAAAAAGCATATTCAGAACAACCCTGGCGAAGCCTTCCGGTATAACAACATGGGAATTAGCATAGCCGCCAGGATAGTAGAAATCGTTTACAAGAAAAAATTTGATATGACGGCCCAGCAAAAACTCTTTAGGCCTATGGGTATGCGTCAAACAACATTTGCAACCATTGACGGTTCTGCTCCCGATCCTTCAGATGGTGCGCGTTCCTCAGCCAATGATATGATCCGTTTCCTGACAATGCTGCTGAATAATGGTGTATATAAAGGACAAAGAATATTAAGCGAGGAATCAGTTAAAGAATTAAGGAAGATCCATACCTCACCAGAATTGATCAAGCAGACGCCGGATGTTGTAAAAGGGTATCAATATGCTTTAGGTTCCTGGGCTGTAGAAGAAAACAGTGCAACCGAGGCATCTGTATTAACAGCACCAAGCCTGGGAGGAACAATTCCTTTGATTGATTTCTGCCGTGGTTATGCATTTGTTTACTTGCAGAAACAGCTAACCGAAGACCAGCGCACAAATACCGGCCTGGAAATAAAGGAAGTGTTGGATGGAAAATTCCCCAGCAAGTGTAAATAGCGCACACCCCCAGCCCCTAAAGGGGAGCATCAGCGCACAAGGGCTTGACTGCTCCCCTTTAGGGGCTGGGGGTGTGCGTTTGTTTCACCAACACCACCCTGCTTCTATCTATCTTATAGATCGTTTCATAATATTTCGCCACTTCCGCTGCATCCTTTGCTGGGAACCTTCCCGCATATTGCTCTCTGGTTCTTATGTAATACAATTTGTTTCCAACAAGTTTGATGCTGCTGCTAAAAGCTCCGAACTTTGTTTTCAGAGTTACCGCTTGTGGTGCAGATTCTAGTGTATAACCTTCGGGAACTTCCATTTCTACCGTATCAACGTCTCTGTATTCATAATCAAAAAAGAAGTCTAAAGTTCTTTCATCATCCGTATTTAATTTGGTTGTGCTTTTGTTTAGTAGGTTGGGAGTGATGAATAAGCGCTTGCCACTGATCGTTGCAAACTTGCTGACAAATAGATCCAATTGTTCATCTATTTGAGGCAAAACATCCTTTTTCTCCTGGTATTTAAAATCAACAATGTCGTATGTTGAAATTTCCAGTTCTTCATTCAATACTTTCTTAACCTTATCCTTCGATAAATAAACCAGCATCTGATGGAGCTCATCCTGCTGTTGTGCTTTGAATGTTGTGCTGATCCTGGCTGTAAAATTTCCTTCTGTATCTATTACACCTTTAATAGAGCGCAGTTGTGTATTTTCCTTGATTCCATACCTTGGTGTAGCAACCAGGGTGCCACCATTTTCATCAATCAGCAACGCTTTGCGGTTACCGGTAAACCCACCCATATAGCCTGCCGATTCTGATTGACTGGTGCATTCCAACCACATAGTATCTTTTTGCAGGGGAACACAAAGGATCACATGATTAAATTGATTTGAAGGAAAGGTTTCTATAAGGTATTTATCACCCCTTTTATCACCCGCATGGATCAAAGTATAATATGAAGGTATACCCGCAGCCTTTAGCAGGCTATACATATAGTTGGTCAATGCTTTACAGTCGCCATAACCTTTCTTGCCAACGAATGCTGCATCAAAGGGCTGCCAGCCACCAATACCTAATTGAATACTAATGTAACGGGTGCTTTGTTGCATAAACTGATACAAAGCCCTTACTTTTTCTTTATTGCTGGAAATACCTGTTGTAATTTGTTGTACCTTTTGTTTGATCTCTTCCGGCAACTGGTCTCTGTTTTTTTTCAAAGCATAGATGAATTTGCCAAATTCCTGCCAGCTAGTCATATTACCTTTATAACCTTCCACTTCGAAATCCGTTGGGGCTACATAAATAGCAGTTGTAATTTCATTCCACTTGGGTGATGCGAAGGGGCTATTTATTGCAGACATGCCGCTTACCTGCCAGGTTGTTTTTTTCTTGTTTTTATCCGTAATAACTAATGGTTCGCCCTTGTAGTTAAAAGATTGAAATCGGATTTTATAGTCTGCAAGTGTAACGACGGTAAAGCTGCTCTTTTCAACAGAAAGGTGCTCATATTCCTGGGGTATCCAGTTTGGAAAATAAAAAGTGTGATTGAACTTCGATACTACTTCATATTCTACTGTATAAGGATAGGCTTTATGATAGAAGCTATGCACTTTTACCCTGTTATCATCCATAAGACTGCTGTTGTCAACACCGCTTAAATCCATTACATCTTTGTTCTTTACTTTCTTTATAAGTTGTCCGGATGCGTCATATAAGTTTCCTTCAATAGAACGTACCTGGTGCAGCTTGTCATACCATTCGGTAAGTGTTGCATGTCTGTCGCCATTTTCATTCAGGATGGTTAATGCATATTTATAATGCAAAACTGATTCTCCGGTGTTAATAACTTCAAACTGAATGTCTTCTGTCCTTTTTACAATGTTGGCATTTTTTAATAAATGCTCCGGGATCGACTTTACAGCGTATGGACTTTCACCTGCATGAGCAATAAGGTTTAGGCAGGTGATAGTTGCAATAATAAAAAGCAATCTCATAAATTCTTTTTTGCTTAAGATGTAAACTATTGTCACTTTTTCTTCTTAAATACAATTTGCTCGCTGTGTTTGCTTACAATCAGGTTAAAAAACTCACGCAGTAGGTCATACTCATCTGGGTTGTAATTGGCGCGGTTTAGTTTGATCCTTGAACGTAAAGAGATGGTGCCGTTAGACTCAGATAATAAATATTCAAACATACCTTCTCCTGTCTCATTCAGCTTCACCCGAACAGGTTTGGGCAATTCATCAACAACATATCCTTTTGGTGTTTCTATAGTAACTACTACAATTTCATCAAAAGTATAAGGCATCTCTACAGGGTAAATGCGCTCTGCTGATTTAAACGGATTTTCCTTGGTTCCTTCAGCAAACATTGGGTTGAAGTAGATAATATCTTCGTCATTATGGTTAAAGTTGAATTGATAACTGATGCCAATCGGGTGCTCATAGCTTTCCAATGAATCAAATTTGGGTTGCTCCATGCTTATTTCCTGGCTATAGGATTTGCGCATATCTTTTACCAGTTCTTCAATTCCTTTATCCTTTACTTTATCACGTATTTTATAGGATTCGTAATAGCCAAGCGTCTGGTTCATTCTGCCAACCCATTTGCCTTTTTCATCATTGGCAAGTATTATGGAAGTTAGTTTGTTTTCTTTTAGGGAATCGGCAGAAAGTTCAACAGCATAAGGTGTTAATTGATTGATTAATCTTCCTGTACCATTATAACATTCAAAAGGAAGCTTACCAAAACCTAATCTTGAGTGGCTGGCATCAAGGTTAACTTTTTTGCCGTCAATCACTGCCTGGCAAATGACATAATTATACTGGGTTAAAAGTGGATACATTGCATACACATATCCATTGTCCTTTGTACTCAGCATAGCAGGGTCAGCTGCAATACCTGCAAATCGTAGCATGGCTGTCAGCAAAAGATTGATCTCTGAAACTGTGCCTTTTTTATTTTTAAGCACATTCTTTAAAGGCTGTTTTGTATACAAAGCATCGTAATCCGTACAGGTTATATTATCTCTTAAATAGGTAAAGATCTTGCGTGCCTTATCGGTTTCAGTAGTGGCACCGCTAAGAATGACTTTCATTTCATCCGAAAGCCAGTTATTGGCTGCAGTAAGCGATTTGCCAAAATCTTCATCTTCCATTAATTCCTTTACAAGATCAGGCCATGTTCTCATAAACTGTCTGGGCGTAAGTGGCTGCCTGAACTCAGATAGCTGAAATTCGATAGCGGCTTTATGGTTATCTATGGTAGAAGTAAAGCTTTCTTCTTTTAACTCCGCAACATCTTTCATTACCCATCTATGATCTACAACGCCTGATGTAAAAGTGTAGTGTTCGCTCGAGCGGGTACCTCCATCTTCAGTAATATGAAACATCGTATTCCGCTCTTTTGTAGTTTCAATATAATAGGGTAGGTAACCTTTTCTTAAAAAAACATAACCAAGGAAGTTGGGCAGCGCCAGATTATACTCACTCCATAGCCTTGGCAATTTTCCCTGGAATTCCCAGGAACGTAGGTAGCGTAGAAAGTCTGATTTAATGGTGTATTCGAACTCGATGATAGATCCCTCCTTTACATTAGGGAAGGTGAATTTTTTGATCGTGTAGTATTTATTGAGCTTGTCCGTAAAAATTCCGGATTTTTCCAGCTTGGTTTCTACGATCTTTCCATTTTCCAGGTTATAAGTTACAGCCTTAATAGAGCTCAATTCTTCTTCGCCGCCACCGCTTTTATACAAAGGAATTTCAACATCGGCTGCAGAATAGGCTCCTTTTTTAAGAATATGTACCCGGCGTAAACGGGTGTAAACTAATGAAAACCAGCCTTTTGTATTTCCTTCAATAGATGATTTGCCTATGTCGGCAATGACAACAGCACTAGCACTGCTGTCAATAGCATATGCAGTTTTTTGAAGATCTTCAACACTGATTTTACCAAACTTAAAAACGGGGTCTTTTTGGGAAAAGGAGATTAAATACGCACAAAGCAAGATAGGGGTCAGGATCAATTTCATAACGTTAGTTTTGATACTGCAAAAGTCTGATTTTTTTTAAAAAGTAGTAAAATTTTTAAAAAAACTAAAATGTTCGCTTACCCCAAATTCTTTTCCCGACATGCACCGCATAACATTAACGTTTACAATGACTTATTCTTTCCAATTTTGCAGATGAAATGGATCGGGCAGGAGCAAATAGTAAACTAATCAAGCAAGTGGCCTCCGCTTTTGGCTTCAACTATTGTGGTATAGCTAGGGCGCAGCCATTGGATGATGATGCCCGGCGGCTGGAGAATTGGTTGAAACAGGGGATGCACGGCAGTATGAAGTATATGGAAAACTACTTCGACCTTCGCATTGATCCTACAAAGCTTGTTCCGGGAGCAAAGTCAGTCATTACATTAATGAAAAATTATTTTCCTGGAGAAGTTGCTCAAACATCTAATGAAGAAACCCCTCTGTCAAAAGAGATAAAGATCTCCAAATATGCCTGGGGGAAAGACTATCATGATGTCATACGGGCCCGGCTCAAAGGAATGATCAGTGAACTCCAGGAGCAAATAGGTACTTTCAGCGGAAGGGGGTTTGTTGATTCTGCTCCGGTACTGGAACGGGCCTGGGCGCAACGAAGCGGCCTGGGCTGGATCGGCCGCAACGGCAATCTGATTACCAAACAAAATGGCTCCTTCTTCTTTATTGCCACCTTAATAGTAGATATTGAATTGGCTTATGATGATCCTTTTGCTAAAGACTTCTGTGGCAGTTGCCGCAAGTGTATTGATGCCTGTCCCACCGAAGCTATCTTACCCAATAAAATGATCAATGGCAGCCAATGTATATCGTATTTTACTATAGAATTGAAAGATGAAATTATTCCAGCCGAAATGAAAGGCAAGTTTCAGAACTGGATGTTTGGTTGCGACATTTGCCAGGATGTTTGCCCCTGGAACCGTTTCAGTAAACCGCACCAGGAAGTAGAGTTTTCTCCTTTGCCCGAAGTTTTAAACTTTACAACTAAAGATTGGGAAGCTTTAAGCGAAGAGGCTTTTAAAAAGATATTTAAACGTAGTCCTATCAGCAGGGCAAAGTTGAAAGGTGTTCAAAGAAATTTGAAATTCATACAAAACCCTTAAAACCGCCAGCCTGCCTTCACAGAGATGCGCCTGAAGCGGTAATTCATTTCAGTTTTATTGGTAGTTCCGTCATAGATACCAGAATAAATCAAATAGTCATAGGTGTACCGCTCTTCCGTGAGCTTCTTTTCCGAATAACCAATACTAAATACAAAAGCGCCCATTTTATTGACCGGTACATTATAACCAAGCCCTATGTCATAGAAGCTCCCGTTTTTATATTCCTCTTTGTACCATGCATAATCATTATTGGTTTTCTTCCAGGGAAAACTAATGCCGGCATCTGCATAAACAAAGGGAGAGTTTTCCTTCTTTAGAATATTTTTTCTGACATCAATAAAAACTGGAACTGTCCTGATAAAGTAATAATCAATGCCAGCGCCGATACCAGCAAACCAGGAGTTCTTTGCAAGTCCATTGATCGTTTGCAATTGAAATGATGTGCCTTTTTCTCCTTCAATTATTCCTGCTTGATTTATAGAATGAAAAGAAAACCGTCTCACCCTCATACTATCCGATTGTGCTGCAGATGACAAGCAAAACAATATGCTTGCAACTATAAAAATATTTCTCATAAACCAGCGATTATTGTTGAACAGTGATTTTGCTGATCTGATTGATGTTCTTGCTGTCACTATAATCAAACTGATAAAGGCCGTCCTTGGCAACCACAATGGCAATGTCATTAAATGCAATTACATCGTAAGTTTCCAATCCACTAATGGTTTTAATAAGCTTTAGACCGTTTACATCGGTAGCATCGTATACTTTCAAACCATCTTTCCCATCACAGATAAATAACAGGTTACCATCTTTTGCCAGCCCGTGAGGGTTTGTCATGGGATAGGTCTTAAGTAAAGAGGGTTGAGTGATCTGTGCAATGTCCAATACTTCTAATTGATTCGTAAATCCCTGGCAGGCAGTACCAGACCTAAGGGTAACATAAGCATGTTTTTCATCAGCAATTACCGGGTCGCAACTGGTTACGTGGCTGAACTGGCTCACAAACGTAGGATCAGATGCGTCATTGATATCGTAAATAAACATACCACTGTTTGAACCAATGAACAGTTTATCCTGGAAGGGATATATCGTTTCAATGTTCCAACCTATGTTCTTGCTATTGGTTAACTTAGGTTCATAAGGAATGTTGATGTTAAAAGAAGAAAGTTGAGAATAAGAAACACTGTATAAATGGTCACTGGCAATGGCAAAGCGTGCCATTGATCCGCCTATTCCTGTAGGATTTTTAACATAGAACTGGGCTCCGGATGCCGTACTTAAAACATCACTAGATACCATTCCATACCAAACATTAACTGTATTACAATCCACAACTGTGTCTCTTTGCTGATAATCCACAACAACGTTAATAGAGTCTGGATTGGTAGATGTACTCCAATAATAACCTCCACGGTCGGTAAATACCTTATCCAAAAATTTTACGGGTACAACATTAGTAGGTGTGCTGATATCAAATACCACTAGATCAGAATAATTGTCTGCATACAGGTAACTACCTTTTACAGCAATATCAACGTTTCCTGGGACCTTGATGAAGCTAATATTTTTAGGCGTCTCCGGGTTGCTGTTATCAATGATATGAATGCCTTTGTTGAGTTCATTCCAGAAAATATACTTACCAAACAAATAAATTTTACCAGGCTGTTCAATAGCCTGCGGCTGACCGCTTTTCATCTCTACACGTACCTGGGTAAGCGTTTTATAAACCGGAGTATATATTGTATAAGTATTGCTGCACTGATCTTTTAAACATCCTGAAAAGAGTAGAACACTCAGTAATAAAAAAGAGAAATAAGCCGTTGAGGTAAAGAGCTTTTTCATAAAAAACGATTTAACCAGTTGACAAGAAGATTGATAAAAGCGTTGCGCTCTCTATTTATTTTTTAAAAAGATCTGAGTGGAAATGCCAACAAAATAAAGATGCTGATCATTGCTCTTGTTTTTCGTTACGTTAGTAACACCATATTGCAATTGTGGGCCAACTGCAAATGAAAAGGCTTTCTTGCTTCTGAAATGATAGCTTAAACCACTAAATACCTGCATGCCCGTTTTAGCCAGCATATCCTTGTCTTTTACATATACGCCCGCGTATTGGTTATAAAACAAGGCGTTACTCCAAAGCAGTCTTTCTAGTTTGATACCTCCCTGCATATATAGCGGCAAACTAGCTGAAAGCTTATATTCTATACTTAATGGGATCTGAATAAAATGATATTGATTGATATAATGATGTTTATTGGCATCATTGCGGTAAAAGGCTTCTGTCCGTAATACGCTTGCATCCATACGGCTTATAGATGTGTCTCTGTGCACAGGACTGCCAACCTGTATCGAATTGCTATAGTAAGCAAAACGCAGTCCGCTCACTACATTCAATCTGTTATTTAATTTTCTTTTTACTTCAAGGCCGGCAGAAAAAGCAAATCCTGATTTTGGCGTAGAGGAAGGGCCTGATGGTATATTCCCAAAATTTCCACTGCCCGAAGTACCACCCGACGAAGTATTAGGTACAGCATAATAATCCATATTAGCTGAACCTCTCCAACTGCCAAAGCCTTCGCTAATACCTGAAGCGCCGCCTTGCGCTGCAAACGCCAACTGCCATTTATTTTGTACAGTTGGTTTTACTTCATTTATACTATCAGTTTTCAGTCGGGGAATATCTTTTTTAATCAGTGATTTTGAATTCAAAATACTATCGGTATCCAAGCTTTGATAAATTCTATCCAATATAGGTAATGAAACTGCTTTAGGGAGTTTTTGTTCAGAAATTGCTATTGGTGCTGATGATGACAAATCGATGGGACCAGTTAACATATCCTGACTTTGCTGTAGCGTTGCTCTGGTCTTTGGTGTAAAGTTGTTATTGGGTAATTGCGTTATAGTATTTTCGGTCTGCTTGAAACCTGGTTGCTTTTCTGTTATGATTGCTTTAGGGCTTAAAGGCCTTTCAGGTAATGGGGATTCAGTGCCACGAATGATTTCAGGTTGCTGTTCTGTTGCTTTTTTCCCCACCAGCCACCAGCCCAAACCAGTCATAATCAATAAAGGCATCAACCAAAATATAACACGCCTCTTTTCTTTCTTCTTTCTAATTTGTTCTTCTACTTTTTCCCATACCGGTGCGGAAGGAACAAAAGAAAGTTCATCCATCTTATCACGAACCTGCTTTTCAAAATTTTGTTCTTGCATACGCATCAGTTTTAGGGTTTTCTTTTTCTATCCAGGAGATCAGTAAAGCACGGGCACGGGCATACTGAGAGCGTGATGTGCCTTCATGAATTCCCAGCATTTGTCCTATTTCAACATGAGTATAACCTTCTACTGCATGCATGTTGAAAATAGTTTGGTAGCCTGTAGGTAACTGCCTGATTAATCTGGCAAGTTCTTTTGCATCCATTCTAACGTCAGGGTTGTCGTAACTTACCGGGTGCAGGTTTTCTTCCGTAAATAATAATTCGCTTTGATAGCGAGTGTTCTTCTTTAGGTAATTAATGGCTGTAGTTACCATAATGCGCCGGACCCATCCTCCCAATTCTCCTTCAAACTTATACTGGTGAAGACTTTTGAAGACTTTTACAAAACCTTCTTGCAACACATCTTCGGCATCAGCAATCGACTTGGTATAGCGGTAGCAAATCCCCAGCATTGGTGGGGCAAAATGCTCGTATAACTGCCGTTGAGCCGCAGGTTTTTCTTTTAAACAGTCTTTTACCAGCCGGAAATAATCCATTTTATTTGCATCCTTGCCTCATTGACAAATGAAATACAGAAAGCGTTGCAGCGGAATGAAAAAAAAGCATTTTTACCTTTATTGCGCTTGCTCCTTCAATTTACTTAATCCTTCTTCCATCATTCTCCCATAAGTACCTTCGTAAAACAGGGAACTGAACTTTTGCCAGGGATACCAGGAAAGGTGAAAATCCATATACCATTGTAATGTCAACGGAGCAGCATTATCGTGGCGGTATAGCTGCCATCCGTTGACAATAGGGCTTTGTCCCTTAGGTTCTAATTCTATAATGACCAGTGTATCCGTGTCCACCAGTTTCTTCCAGGCTGTTTCCTGCATCCATTTGTTACGTGCAGAGTCATTTCCTTGTTCAAAAGCTGGATGCCATAATGGCCATTTTTCTTGATCAGCAACCAAGTCTAAAACATCCTCCCCTCCGGAACCAAGATCAATCGCTTTAGAAATTCTTATATGAGAAGGTATTAGCAAAGAAATCAGCGTAACAATTCCAAACAGAAAAATAAAACTGATAATGGCCAATTTTACTAAACGCATGTTGTATTTATAGTTTTTGGTTTATTGTTTATTGTTTGTTGATCACGACAACCATATACCATAAACAATAAACTGTAAACAATTTTAATTTATTCCCACTTAAATGTCTTCACAGCCACCCCATAAACCAAAACGCCCCATCCAATTAACACCAGTATTTGTAACCAGCAGTCTGTAAGGTGGGCTCCCTCAAAAGCAATTTGCCGCATGGCATCATTAAAATAAGTCAGTGGCATAGACCGGCTGATGGGTTGCAGCCAGCCTGGAAAAACATCAATAGGAAAGAAGGTGCCCGCAAGTAAGAACTGGGGTAGTGTAATAATATTGGCAAAAGGCGGGATCAGGCTTTCACTCTTGGCAACACCACTAATGATAAACCCAAAACCCATGAAAACCAAAAGAGCTATAAAGCTCAGGATCATGATCTCTAAAAAGGTGATCCATCCATTAACCAGCGTAAAATGAAAGGCGTAATATCCGATAGCAATGATAACAACAGCCGTTAATAATTGAAATAATACACGGCTGATGCCTTCACCCAGCAAAATATATCCTCTTTTTATAGGTGTAGCATAAAAGCGTTTCAATACCAGTTGCTGACGCAGGCTGAAAAAGAGAAAGGCTACACCGAAAACGCCGGCACTAAGCAATGAAAACCCCAATTGCCCTGGCAAAATAAAATCAATGGTACGGTACGCACGCACCGACTGTATCTCCGGGATGATCCGGGCATATGTTGGTTGTTCCTTGTATTTTACTTTATCAATCTTGTTAATGATATTTTCGAGCAGGGGTAGGAATGTGCTGTATTTGTCTGCACTTGCTGTAGTTGACTGAAAGTGAATAGCATATTCAAAATTGTTGTGAGGCTGGATGGATTTTTCAATTTTTAAGATTCCTGTGATCCGGCCTTTGATCAATTCAGAATGAACTTCATTGCTGTCTTTACCATTGATGAACTTTATGTTTTTTAAGCCTTTTAATGAATCTACAAAAGAGTTTGCTGTATCGCTATCCTTATCTAAAATAATGCGATACGAGGTTCCTCCGCTGCTGCCTATAAAGCCAAAAACGAGTATAAAAACCAACGGAAAGAAAATGCTGAAAATAACTGTTGAGGGGCTGCGCGAAATTGCTCTTAAACTGGCTTTTGTTATCGCCAGCATGGCAGCCACCTGATTGAACCGTTGTGACATCCCTTTTATTTGCGCGGCAAAAGTAGGTTTTTGACACCTTTATTAGCGTAAAAAGAATTCAAAAGGCATGCGGGCCTGGGCTGTGCCACAAAGTTGTTTAATACGGATTAATTGCTGGTATACCTTAAAGTTTTCTTCGCCCACCTGCTGTTTGATAAGAGTAGCCTGGTCGTCAGATTCCTCTGGACTCAGTATTTTTTCAAGCAAGTTCTTGCTTTTAGGGTATTCGATCAGGCGGTAATTATTGGTCTTTACTAAACGGGCTGCACAATCTATGGCAGCTTGCAACCCGCCTATTTTATCTACTAACCCTATAGTCACTGCATCTTCACCGCTCCAGACACGTCCTTGCGCAATACTATCGATATATACAATGTCTTTTTTACGACCTTTGGCAACACGCTGTTTAAACTGGAGATAGATCCTGTCCACACTATTTTGTACCAGCTTTTGTTCGGTTTCGTTCAAAGGGCGATAAACTGCTCCGGCATCAGCATATTCTGCTGTTTTTACGCCATCGAACGTAATGCCGAGTTTATTGTTGAAAAAGTCTTTCATGTTAGGAATAAGGGTGAAAACGCCAATGGACCCGGTAATGGTGTTGGGACTGGCAAAGATGCTGTCTGCTGCACAGCCAATATAATACCCTCCTGAGGCGGCTACATCACCAAAGCTTACTACTACTGGCTTGTCCTGTTTGGCAATAGAGAGCTCTCTCCATATATTTTCGCTGGCAAGAGCGCTGCCTCCTCCGGAATTGATGCGGAGCACAATTGCTTTTACTGTTCTGTCAAGCCGCACTTTCCGGATAAGTTGGCGAAATTTATCGCCTCCAATGTTGTTTTGGGTGCCTTCTCCATCCACAATATCGCCTTCTGCATAGATAACGGCTATCCGGTCTTTGCCGGTTTCTTTATAGCTGGCTGCATCGGCATAATCGCTTAGGGATGCGAAATGTAGCTTATCCCACTTGCCAATTTCAAGGCGTTTTTTTATTTCATCTTTTACTTCATCATCATATTCCAGTCCGTCAATTAACTTATGTGTATAGGCGTCTTTAGGGGTCTGAATGGTGGCTGTGTTGGCTAACCTGTGCAAGGCTGCTGTATCTATTTTTCTGGATTTTGAGGTCTCGGCCAGAAAATAATTGTAGAGGTCATGTAGCCATTCTCTTGTTTGCAGCCTGTTTTCAGGCGTCATTTTATCTGTACGGAAAGGTTCAGTGGCACTTTTGAACTTACCGGCATAGAAAACCTGAGGTTCAATGTCCAGTTTGTTTAAGGTGCCTTTAACAAAGGCTAGATCAACATTAAAGCCGGTCCAATCCAGACTGCCTGCTGGATTAACATAAATCCGGTCTGCAGCAGTGGCTACAAAGTAGGCACCTTGTGTCATCATGTCTCCATGAGCGATAATGAATTTTTTAGATGTTTTAAAGTCCATTAAAGCATTCCGCAATTCATTGCTGGCAGCAAATCCATTGGCATTTCTATTGGCTATAATGTAAATTCCATTTATTTTATTATCGGTCTTAGCGTGATGGAGTATCCGGATAACGTCGTATAAACCTGGTATTTTGTCCTCGTCGCGTGCAATTGAATAGATAGAAGCTTTTTCGGTTTGTTCGTTAAGTTCTTTGCTTAGGTCTAATACCAGAACCGACTTTTCTTCTATTTTGGGTTTGGTTTTCGAAGCCAGGCCTCCAATAGTCCCAACTGCAATAAAGAAGGCAATCAGCACAAATACAATAATGGCAAGAAAAGATGCAAAAAATATTTTGAAAAAACTTCTCATTTTAGTTGAATTAAAGTCCTCAAAAATAGGTGATATTTGATGCCTTCGATAATTGATTTATGAATGATGCTTATTTACTGACAGGCGGAAATATGGGCGACAGGTTGCTCTATTTGTCTCGTGCAAAAGAGGCCATTGAAGGGAAGTGTGGTAAAATTGTGAAAGCGTCTGCCATTTACGAAACAGAAGCCTGGGGCTTAGAAGATCAGCATCCATTTTATAACCAGGCCCTTTTACTGCAAACGGATTTGGATGCTAAAGCCTTGTTGCAATGTTTATTGCAGATAGAAGCTGCTCTGGGCCGAAAACGCGAACTGAAATATGGACCAAGAATTATAGATATCGATATCATCTTTTTTAATGATGACATCATCAGGAAAGAGGAATTGAGTGTTCCGCATCCCCAATTGCAAAACAGGCGCTTTGTTTTAATGCCATTGAATGAGATAGCACCGCAAAAGGTTCATCCTGTTTTTAATAAAACAGTCATGCAATTACTGGAGGAATGCCCGGATCGTTTAGAAGTAAGGCGCCTATCGTTTTAGAGGTTATGCCATTCACCATTGATCATTCACGATCTACATCCGACAAGTTGTTTACAGATGAATTACCACTTTGTAACTATAGAAGGAAATATTGGCGCCGGAAAGACCACCCTGGCTGCGCTGTTGGCAGAATATTACAACTCAAGGCTTGTGCTGGAAGAATTTGCGGAAAACCCTTTTCTTCCCAAATTTTATGAAAACCCACTTCAGTTTGCCTTTCCTCTGGAGCTGTTTTTCATGGCCGAACGCTACAAGCAAATGAAGGAGTTGATTCAGCAGAAAGATTTATTTCAGAGCCTCACCATTTCTGATTACCTGTTTACCAAGTGCCTTTTGTTTGCAAAGATCAATTTGCCGGAAGATGAATTCCGGTTGTATCAAAGACTGTTTGACATCATACATCAACAGTTAGTGCAGCCCGATTTGCTAATTTACCTGCATTCGCCTATCGGCAAATTACAGGAAAACATCAAAAAAAGAAATCGTTATTACGAGCAGAATATCCAGGACCAATACCTGTTGAGCATTCAGGAAACCTATACGCATTATATCAAACAGCACAATATCAAAACATTGATCATCGATGCGTCAAATGCCGATTTTTTAGGAAATAAAAAGCATTTAATGGCAGTAGTTGAGGCGCTTGATAAGGACTATGAGGAAGGGCAGCATTACCTAACCCTTCCTTAAATATTTTTGACATGTCAGTTGACTGCTAGTGGTTTTTTCTGACCCAGAACTTCCACTTTTACTTTAGCCAGGCCTCTTTGTATATAACCAAGTTGGTGGGCCGCAACTTTACTTAGATCAACCAGTCTGTTCATATTCGCATGTAATCTATCATTAATGCGTACAATAATGCTTTTGTTATTTCTCAGATTGGTCACTTTGATCCATGTTCCAAGCGGAAGCACATTACAAGCTGCGGTAAATTTCTGAGGGTCGTAATTGTCTCCATTGGCTGTTTTGCGTCCGGTAAATTTATCCGCATAATAGCTAGCTGTGCCAAAATAAGATTTTATATCGCTAGTAATCTCACTTACCGGTTGTGCCTTAGCAGCACCTGAGGAAGCTAAAATTAAAGATGTAGCAATAAAAATTTGAAGCAATAATTTCATACCGAAACATTTTATGGTGAAAGAATTAAAGGCAGCTTTAATGTATTTTACAGCTTAAAACTGTTGGTCTTTTCATTCCTTCAGGGTTAAAATATTGGATTCCTAAAGCGATTTCCGCGCTTCGCACATAGCTCTCTTTAGTTCTCCTGTCTTGTTTTCAGGGATTGATTTTTTGCTTTGATCCTTCCTTAATGTCATCAAGTAAAACCTTCCTGTATTATTGGGTACACAATTAAAAAAAAGTGTACAGTCTGTTTGATGTAACTGATTTTGGATTGTAATATGTGAACAATTGTAACCGTTGCTCATCGATAATGAGCGCTTGGTATTTATTTGAACGTGTTGAAACGTACCGTAAGTTGTGAGATAATTGCCCTTAGGCGCAAGATACAAGCGGAAAGGGACTTTCTTTTCTTCTTTTAGGTTAAAAGTGGGATTTTGTAGATGAATGCCACGATTTACCTGTTTAAAATTGAAGGATTCATTAACAAAGTTTTGACAAACGATAATGTTGTTAAAATTTTGTTTATGAAAGTATAACACTGATGAATAACATACATACAGAGTTCGTTCTTTGGGCAGGATGTAATTGTAGTTGTGCATAAATACTACAGTGTTTATACTCATTGTTTCTTTTCTGCACTCCTCGAATTCAACATTCAATGAGACAAGATAAAAATAATTTTCGTCACTTCATAGCAATAATCACACCATTTTTGAAAAAAGTATTGATGCTTTTGATAACTACTTAATTCATCTGTTAAAGAACGATTACATATATACGTTTATTGTTTATTTTAATTCATTACCTTTTTTATCTATTTCAATCCACCTGCCATCTTTCAATACACGCGCAATACCTTCATTAAATGAGTTTGCGAATTTATATTTGAAGCTTATAACACCTTTGTCACTTTTATCAATATAACCCCACAAACCTTTGTCGTTGCATACCGGGGCAAGTCCGTCAACAAAGTTTCCGCCAAATGAATATTTCATATCAATAATCAGGTTACCTGTTTTATCAATATAACCGCAACGGCCATTCTTCTCTACTTTTGCCAGACCTTCACTGAACGAACAAACATCTGTGTATTGTGGCTTTATGATTTCCTTGCCTGTTGAATCAACAAACCCCCATTTACCTTCTGCTTTAACTGCAGCTAAGCCTTCTTCAAATGAAAAAGCATCATCATAAATAAGTGGAATAAAAATTTTACCTTTCTGATCAACAAAACCTACTTTCTTTTCTTTCTGCACTTTAGCCAGACCGCATTTCCAGTCATCTACATACTCATAGTTTTTTGTCCAGGATTGTGTAATGCCAATATTCACGGCAAGAGTCATCAAAATAAGAAGATACTTTTTCATAACTCATGATTTATATGTGGAGATAATTATTTAACCTGTTTAAGTTATTAAGCATAATCCTCTGATTTTATGATTACAGACAGTTAGACCAATGATGTTGAGCAGGAAAACATATGAGATGAAAGCAGGTCAGATGATGAGGTTGTTAAACCGATGGCATGAACATTGTTAAAGTTATGTTGAGTCTAATCCCCATTAAAACTATGAAACGTTTAAAGGTTAAATATGTAGTGGCTTGTATGTTATGTTCTGCTATGTTTATGAAGAGCTACAGTCAGGCAGAAACTACAATTATTCGAGTAGATACGTTGGCTGTTGATACTGTACCCAAAGCCTCAATTTCAATGGAATCTGCACCTATGCCTGCAGGTAAGCAACCAGTTTATAAACTAAAACCAGCAGTTGATATCCCTCTATCGTTGGCAACTGCCGGGTGGTCTATATATGCTTTCACCAAAATTTACAGCAAGGATAATTCATCTATTGAAGACATTCAAAGCTTAAGAGTAAGCGATATTAACCGGTTTGATCGGTGGGCTGCTGATGTGTATTCTGAAAAGGCGGCTGATGCAAGCGAATTTCTTTTTTACGGTTCAATGCCGCTTCCATTACTATTCCTCGCAGATAATAAAATAAAAAAAGATTTTGGCAAGATTAGCTTTCTGTATTTTGAAACCATGTCTTTGACTGGATTGTTTTATACCGGTTCAACATATTTAAAAGACCGCTATCGTCCATACGCCTACAACCCTGCAATGCCAATGGGAGATAGGTTGGAAGGAAATGCTAGAAATTCCTTTTATGCCGGGCATGTAGCTTTGGTAGCGACCTCAACATTTTTTATGGCAAAGGTTTATTCCGATTATCATCCGGATTCTGACCTGAAGTGGTTGTTTTATGGGGCAGCTTCAGCCGCAACAGGTGTTACTGCTTATCTAAGGCATAAAGGGGGAAGACATTTTCCTTCAGATATAGTATTGGGAACAGTTCAGGGCACTTTAACAGGTATCTTGATGCCTCATTTCCATAAGAATAAATTACTTAAGCGTGGTAATCTGACTGTTTTGCCCTATACCGGCAGGTCTCATGGGATTTACATAAGCTATAAGTTATAAATAACCAACTGTATCATAAACCAGGTAACCTAAAACCTCATGAAACAGCTTCTGCCATAAGGATAGGCAGTATTCCTGGGGTACAATTAGGTCGGCAAAGGAATAAGAGCGGTCTACAGTATAAAAATCAACACTGAAGGCATCAGCATGGATGCCTTCTTTATTGAAACAGCCGGAAGCCCTGCGTATATGAAAAGCAGATGTTACCAGCATTAGTTTTTTAAATTCAGGATGCTTGTTTAGCAATACTTTGGTAAACACTGCATTTTCATGTGTATTCCTGCTTTTTTCTTCAAGCAAGATATCACTGTCCGGCACACCCGAACATACAAGTATCTTCTTTAAATCTGATGATTCTGTATTTTCTTTTTTCGATAATGAACCTGATCCCCCGGATATGATGATCTTTTTCACATAGCCTTCTTTATATAAACGTATGGGTTGCAATACCCTGTCTGCCCCTTTGTTGGTATAAACACGGTCTTTTGGCGACTTATCGCCGTTTGTTATACCTGTCAGGATAATGGCTGCATCATATTGATGCAAAGTAGCGTACGGAGTAGCCGGGCGCTCCCAAAGAAGCCATGTTTCATTAACAAGAAATGGGTTAGTAAAAAAAACAACCAATGCAATCGCTATGGTTAATGCTTTCTTTCTTTTTTTTTCAATTTTTGTAAATAATGCGTAAAACAGAAACGCCAATATCCAGGTAAGTGGCATTACAATGTAGAACAGGATTTTAGATAGAAAAAAGAACATAGCGTTGCAGATGTTAAAGTTTGTCGCAAAAATATTGTTTCGACACGATTTCTTATTGCATCTTTTGTACATTCATAGCTGTCTTTACCTTCTACTGTTTATGAAAATTGGTATTTTAATTTTTCTGGTTTTCCTGTCATTTTCCCACAATCTGCATGCGCAAAAAGCTTCCTATGGCCATCAAACTGCCCACTTCCGCTATAATGAAGTTTTGCAGTTGATCGCCAATGTTTCATCCCGTCACCACCTTTTGGTAGTACGTCCCAACAAAAAGCCAATCCTACATGTATACGATCAGGTATTGAACTTACAGGTAAAAAAGGAAATTGCGGATGTTATTCCTCAGAATTGTGATATACAGATACTGCAATTAAAGGATCATTACTTTCTGTTTACCCACGTACCAAAGTCTGGCAAATACCAGCTCTGGAAAGTGGATGCTCAGGGTGGTACTTCAGACATGATACCACAGTTTTATAAACTGAAAACAAATTTTAAAGACACCAATGCAGTAATCCAGGTAAGTATAGGCAACAAATATATTTTTTTGATGACGCAGGTGTATTATGAACAACTCGGCGAACTTCATATCGAGCGGCTGAAAACCGATCACTTGCTGCAATCCGGTACAACAGATCGCATCGCTTTTAAATTCAACCCGGAATATGAAAGTTTGCAACAAGTTATGCCTATGGGTGAGGATTTTTTGTTGTTACTGAAAAGCAGTAAAAATGAAATTTCTCAAAATTTATTGGAACTGGTTAAATGCGATTTGCAAACCGGCGCAATGAATGCTACAGAATTTAACATTTATCAAAATCTGTTTGCTCAGCCGGTGATAAGTTATGATCCTTTAGATTCTACTATTTTGGTTTATTCAATGGTTAGGGCTCCTTTGATGGCTACTAAATTGCAACGTTCTGTATTCATGTGTAAGTTGAATAATTCATTACAGCCTGTAGTACCAGCAACTATCCTTAAATCGCCAAATCATTATTCATTCTATTCGGTCAAAGGTTCAAAGTATAATTGGTTGCATTTTCTGGAAATTAAGCTAAGCTTATATGCACCCAGCACAATGAGACACTTTGCTCCACCGCATTATAGGTTTCCGGATCATTACGTCTATAATGATGCGCTTAGCCGCAATCTCGGTAGTATAAGGTTTTCAATTGTAGATGAGCAATTTAAAATTGTAAAAGACAGCTTGGTGCAAGTAGATAATAAAGGCTTTATTATTCGTCCTGCTAACTTTGGAAAGGTGCAATGGGGTAATAAAAGTTATTTGATAATGGAGCAACAATTGCCAAATAAAAATACTGGTTTGTTATTAATTACTGCTGAAAATAAAAAGTTGGCAATGACTGACTTAAATGTATATAACCGCTATAATTATGTATTATCACAACTGCAACTAGCAGGCGATGGAAATTGCATCCTGCCATATACTAAAAACAAGGAAGCTGGGTTAATGAAGTTAAAATTGGACTAACATCATGAAACATCCAGCGTTTTAATTTCTGCTTTGTATGCAGATGGTAGTATAATCGACTTTATGATACCATCCAGTTTTAGCCTGCGGGATATTTTATATAGGTAAAGAGTAGGGGATATCAATGAACCACTGTTTAATCCTAATAGGCTCTTTACTCTAGGGGGAACTACTAGCGTCTGCAACTGCAATAAAAGTATATAGCGTACAGTACCTAAATGCTTTTTATATTGTTTGTAGAGATCAACCGTATGATCACTTTTTTTGAGGTTGTGTATCATGTGGTCTGCACGTTTGCTAAGCCAGGCCTTGTAGTTGAGAGGCAGATCTTTGATACCCATGCGTAACCCAACATGATTGAACACTTTAAAAACTTCCTCTTTTTCATCTTCAGAAAGCGGTCTTTCTAATAGTTCAAACGAAACAATGGAATAGTAAATCAGCATAAAGAGAACGTCACGATAAGCCCAGGCTGGGATAGCATAACCTCTGGCTTTTTCAATTGCAGTGTGGATAGCGCTGATCTTGTCAATAGCTGCATGGGCTGCTTTTTGTTCAGAAAAGACGATCGCCCTTGCATAGGAAACGGTAGAAAATAATCGTCCTATAGGGTCTGCAGGTAATTTGCCTGTGAAGTATAGCCAGTCAACAGCTTTGTTAAGTGCAAACTCGGCTGCAGCACCAGCGAAAATGAACAGAATCGTGTCGCTTTTACCCCATATTTTGCGTACGATTGAATGCTTTTCAACAAAATATTCCATGATCTAATAACGGAAAAATGCAGGATTCTGTACTTGCCAGCCTGGAAATTAAAAAGCCTTAACAAAATTTTGTTAAGGCTTTTTCTGATAGTTTTAATAGTTTTTATTGTAACATTTTTGCGATCTGATCAATCGGTAAAGAATTAACCATTGCAATGAGCTGATCCTGTGTATATCCAGGCGCTTTCAGCGTAAAAAGGGCATTGTTCAGGGGCAATTGTATTTCATAGTCTGTCCTGTCATTTTCACCTGTTGTTTTTTGAACCAACGCCTTGTAGCCACTCACTTTGATTACTTTGTTATCACCCGAGTTGCCGATCAAGGGTAAGGATAAGATGGCATTGATGCTAGTGATCAAAGGAGAGTTGCTGATTACATCCAGGTTGATCATTTTATTTTCTACTCCATAATCTCGATGTATCACAGTGCCCACAAAACCTGTGGCTACAGCAACATTATCATTCTTGGAGTTTACATTTTGATCCTGCATTTTCTCAGGTAATAATTTTAGTATTTCCTTACCCATGATCATATCCAATTCCTGAAGCATTTGCTGCATGGCAAAGCGGGAGTCGTCTAGTTTTCCGGCGGTATATGCAGTACGGGCTTCTGCTAAGTGTTTATTGAACTCCTGTGCATATAAAACAAAGGAAACCATGCTGGCAATAAGTAGAGCACATAACTTTTTCATATTAAAATCAGTTTTTGTTTAAAGGTTATTTTTCACCAAGCTGTTTTTTAATGCCATCAATATCAATTTGGTTGGCTGCATTCATCATGTCCTGTTCTGTAGCAAAGTTGATACCCTCAAATACAATCAGGGAAGTCTGTCCTAAGGGTACGCTCAATTTATAGCCGGAGCTTTCATCGTATTCAATTACAGCCCGGTAACCTTTTACTTTGGTTTGTTTCCATTTTTGTTCACCGCCTGTAGTTTGGGCATAACCCGAGTTAAAGTACAGGTTAATAGCCTGCATCCAGGCACTATTGTTAGCAATAGTTATTTTAAATTGTTTGTCCCCTTCTTCATATTCTCGAAGAATGGTCAAGCCGACCCAGCCCCATCCGGTACTCGTTACCTGGTCTGCTTTTTCATCTTTTTTCAATCCGGCTACTGTTTCCGGCAGGGATTTAAGAATCTTCTGGCCGATTTCCATTTCCACGCCCAGCATGGCCTGCTGGATAGCATATCTGGCTTCTGCGTAGCTGGTATTTTTGAAGGCAGCTTCGGCTGAACTTAAATTTTCATTGACATTAGGAGGTGTTGTCACTAAACCCTGGCCACCTTTGTTGGATGGATTGTTCTGGCCGGGGGTGGTTGTGTTGTTGCCCTGGGGATTTTGCTGATTGTTGTTGCCTTGTTGGTTGATCACCGTATTCGCAGCATTGTTGGCAGCATTCTTAATCTTTTTTAAAATTCCCTGCCCTTCAGCGGTCGACAAGCAAAATGTGGTGATGGTACAAAGTGCAAACGTTTTTAATGGTTTCATTGCATGGTGATTTAATAAAATAATTGTTTATTACATGATCATGTTCTGCAAACAGATAGGAGTTTAAAAGGGTAGCAGGGGTAAAGACCGGCGGTTGATTAAATAGGAATGAATTAGCTGATTTTCAAATTTAGAGTAACTGTTTTATAATGTCAAATATTTGAGTCTGAAACAGCCTCTGCTATTGATTTTCAATAAAAAGCCATTCATGTATTTTATTTTTTTAAGGATATTAAATTGAATAAATTTAGTGTCCTTAAATCCCCTTGGCTTATGAAGAAGTTATACTTTTTCGTGCTGCTAAGTTCTTTGTATACAATACAGGCATCAACTCAAGGATGTATACCTGTACGCAGCACCGGTTCTAGTGTGTTTGAACGTCCAGTCGCCAGTAAAAAGGCACAATCTCCTCAATGGACTTTTTCAGCTACAAACCGTTATTTTAAATCTTTCAGGCATTTTGTTGGAGATGACCAGCAAAAACAAAGGGTGGATGCTGGTACAGAGGTCATCAACAGAAGTTATACGCTGGATTTAAATGCGGTTAGGTACTTGAACAGGCGATGGTCTATAAGTATGAACGTACCGATGATAGCCAACACAAGATCATCCCTCTATGAACATGGAAATCTAGCAAGGCATAGTACGCAATCCTTCGGTTTAGGTGATGTTCGTTTAACAGCCTACCAGTGGATGCTTGATCCGAAAAGATCCAGGAAGGGCAATATGCAGGCAGGTTTAGGTATTAAATTACCAACCGGCAACTATCAATACGAGGACTACTTTTACACTGGTGCCAATGGTGATAAAATTTTGGGGCCTGTCGATCAATCCATTCAACTAGGCGATGGAGGAACAGGCATAATTGCCGAGATGAACAACTTCTATAACGTAAACCGGCAGTTGAGTGTGTATTCCAACCTTTTTTATTTAGTGAATCCCAGGGAGACCAATGGGGTATCTACTGCCCGTGGCAGAACACCTACACCTGCTTCTATAACTTACGGAAGTAATGTGATGAGCGTGCCCGACCAGTATATGGCACGACTTGGGGCAAATCTTGCCGCCAGAAAGTTTACTTTCTCTGCAGGTGTGCGCATAGATGGTATTCCTGCCAAAGATCTGGTGGGTGGAAGCAATGGCTTCAGAAGGCCGGGTTATATCATTTCTGCAGAGCCTGGTATTACCTTTCGTGCAAAAAAGTTGACCACATTCTTAACTGCACCAATTGCATTCGAACGAAATCGAATCCAAAGCGTACCTGATAAGATCAGGTCAGAATTAACGAATACCTATTATAAAGGGGATGCAGCTTTTGCCGATTACGTAATTAATTTAGGAGTCGCCTTCAATATCTTTAAAGCTGTACAAAAAAAAACAATCCCGGCACCTTCCTATAACAACACATATAAGTATTATCCTTGTCAGAAAAGCAGCAGCAATTGCCGGAATAGAATTATGAAATTGTAAAAGCTAATCCCTTTCATCCACGTCATCTGGCGATGGTAAGATGCTTGGATATAAGATTGACCAGGTTCTTTAAATTGACAGGCTTTGTTAGTACATCTTCAATTTCACATTCATCAATGTGGGCTCGGGATGTTGCGTTTTTATCTACGATCATTATTGCAGGAACATCCATATCTTTTATGATGTTCTTACATACATCATATTCATTAAACGCTTTCATGTCTGGGTTTACAATGATAACGCCGGGGCGCACTCTGATAGCCCTGGGAATTAATTCTGTAGCATCATGAACAATTTCCATGGAAAAACCTCTACTTTCCAATTCGTTTCTGATTTGGTTCAGATGTTCATCTTCATTGTCACAGATTAATATAATTCCTTTGTTTTTCATACCTGTAAAATTTAAATAGTTACATCAAAAAATTAGCCACAGTACACATACGTTGGCTCATGGAGGTAAGAGAAAGTGATTTGAGAACAATGATGATGAAATAGAATATAGCTAGCATCCATAAGAACATTCCAGGCATGATAGCACCTTTACGAAAATTGTTTTTCAAACAGGTAACGGTTAGGGTCAAAGCAGGTATTTCACCACTGAATTCGTTTTGCGCTGTTTACATCCTGTGTGGTAATGATGGAATCTTCAGGAATAATGTTTATGTGTGTAACATTTCAGGTATAAAATGGGAAAGATTAACACCAAAGTTTAATTCCATATACACAAATTAGCTAGCCATTTCTGGGAGCAAGATCACAATTTCTATTGGCAAGAAAATTGGAATAATTAAAAAAACATTTCTTTAAAGGAGGAAATTATATGGAAACAACGTATAACACCGCTCAAAGGGAAGGTCGTGTTGCCAGTGCTATTGAAGAGCAAACCGCGAAAATACCTTCAGATGTATTTTTATGGTCAGCTTTGGGATGCATGGCAGTATCGCTAACACTACAGATCTTGGGTCAGAGAAAGATGAGCTTGTTTATTGGCCAGTGGCCTGCTCCTTTTTTACTATTAGGTATCTATAACAAATTAGTAAAACAACAGGGTCACGACAAAGTATCAAAGTAAACAAGTTGATAAAACGATAAACCCGGGTGCTAATGGCCTGGGTTTTTTAATTTGGAGTGGCAGGGGTAGATTTTTTAAGATGTTTGATTACCGATTCACGTATAGCCCTGATCAATTCCATTTTTGTATTGTGTACTGGTTCTGTTGCTTTTCTTAAGCTGTTGGAAATGCGGAAATGAATTTCCCCTTCCGGCAGCACATGCTGCAATTCATTATTTAATATTTCTGCATGTACTATATCTTCATCCCTAGTTGAGCGTAAGCTTATCAGTGCTGGATAGATGATTCCTTTATAATGAAATTCTACATTAAATACTTTGTTCATAGGTCCTTATTTCAATCTGAATATAGCTGTTTTTGTTGTTGAATGCAACTTACAGGTATATTTTTCTTGGGTGTAGTAAAATAGAGTGACCTTGCTTCCTGATTGAAATTTGATTATTTTGATAAAATTGAATTTTTGATGATACGGACAGTAACCAACAACTGTCCTACGTGCCTCATGGTGTGTTCAGCGCCATGGAACAAAAGTCCTAATATGGTAGAAGGCAATTGAGCACGGCCAACACTTCTGGGTTCCCGCAATGTATTTTCATCAGTTGCATGCAAATATTCTAAGGCCCAATCTACTTTATCTGATAAAGTTTTTACCAGTTGTTGAACCGTTTGTTTTTGGTCCACACCTTCCTCTTTCAGGGCTGTGAGTTGTTCCTGCGAAAGAGCTTTGCCTTGTGCATAGGTGTACAGTCGGTCAATAACACCAGGTATATGTTGCAGGTGAAATGCTGGTGAGGCTACATCGGCTGGTCTGTCCCATAGATTTTCATCCGGAAAATCTTTCATTAGTTCTATGATTTCCTCCCTGGCTTGTAACATTGAATGTGCAACTGGTTGAAGTAAGGGTGGTATACTGAGTAATGGTCCGCGCAGCCAAACCTCGGGCATTTTTGTAGATGACATTATCTTCAGTTTTAGGCACCAATTTGATTTTTTAAAAATCCTTCAATGGCGTTGCATGGAAGTAAAAAGGGTTTGGAATCAATTACGATTTCCATGACCTGGCCTGTTACAGAATAGGATCCTGCTATGGTATTACCGAAAACGCTTACGTGAAAGTTTCCGGCGTTTGTGTCACCATCGAATGTGCCCCCCTGGCTTTGAACTGCATTTCTCGCTTTATTCAAAACTTCCTGTGCTGACCCCGAAAATGGGATACTAAAATTACATGCTGCCATAGATTCAAATTTACAGCTTAGTTACTGATTAATTTCAGACATCGATGTCCTTTTAGGTAATTATAGTGGTTTCTGCTTACATCTATCCTTTAAGATGGAGCATCACTGAATTAACCTCAATTGATTTCACTTTTATTCTTGACCTTTTGGCCGTTCAGGAACATGCTTTAGCCGAAATAAAACCATTCCTGGAGCAAGTATAATTATCTTTCTGTTTTAAAGAGTATTTCTGCTGTTTTTTTATTGATATTAGGAGCGTGCACATGATTTCATTAGCAAATTTGAACAATTCAAAGGAAGGCCTTTGTTTGTTTTTGGAGCATCTTTCAGATGCTGCAATTTATCTTAATAAGGATTTTCAAATTCAATACAGCAATCCGGCTGCCAATAAATTATTTGGTTACCGTCCATTTAATTTGCTGGTTGATATATGCAAAAATAATCTGGATCAGTTGCAGGAATCCGGGTATTATGAAGAAAAGTTGGACTGTGTTGTAGAAGATGGTAAGCATCTGTACCTGCACATACATATAACTGTTTTAGGTTCAGATGCATGTGCTCCGGCCGGCTTTATCGGTATTTGTAAAAAGATCTCTGAACCGGCCTCGTTCCTGACCCCTTCGCATTTCGAAGCATTTATGAAACATCTGCCTGCGCTTGCCTGGATTGCAGATGAGCAGTTTGTTTGTCATTACTTTAATGAAGAATTTAAAAGTTCATTTAAAGTTTCGGATGATAAGCTTGGTTGCTCTTTTGAAAAATTATTGCCGGCCGAAATGGTTCCGCAATGCAAAAAGAATAATGAGGTAGCCTTTTTATCGAATACATTGCTTGAAACAATAGAAGAAGGGATCAACAGAAGAGGAGAGAAGTATACTTTCAAAGTGTATAGATTCCCGCTCAATTCCATCCATAATAAAAAGTTGATAGGTGGCATTGCGATCAATATTACAGATCAGATAAAGCAGCAGAGAGAACTGACAGCATCTAACGAACGCTTTATGTATGTAAATAAAGCTACTTCAGATGCTATCTGGGATTGGGATATTGTAGCTGATAAAGTGTACAGGGGAGAAGGGTATGCTAAATTAACAGACAGTAGCGATGGCCAGCTTTCAATGAAACAACACCTTCAGAACATCCATTTAAAGGATCGCAGGAAAATTACGAAAAGCCTGGAATCTGTATTAGAGAGCAACAGGAACTATTGGCAGGAAGAATACAGGTTTTTATGCAAGGACGGAACCTATCACAACATTATTGACAAGGGATATATTGTACGCGATCAGGCTGGTAAACCGGTCAGGATGATCGGTGCCATGGAGGATGTAAGTCAGAACCGCCGACTCGAAAAGGAAATGATCAAAGCCATAATTGATGCACAGGAAAGAGAGCGCACACAGATCTCCTACGAATTACACGAGCAGTTAAGTCAAAATCTGGCCACCTGCAAATTGCTGCTGGAAGGCTTACATTACCCGGATACAAGTGAAGAAGAAAAAGTTAGGCTCAGGTCTTCAATGAAGCTGCTCACGCAAACAATGAATGTGATACGTAGTATGACCCATCAATTGAATGCGAATGCAATAACAATGATCGGATTGATTGGTGTCATGCGTGATTTAACTGCTACCCTTAATCAAAACTTCCAGGTGGAAGTGTTACTGCAGTGTAATGGATTTTCAGATGCTACTTCATTGCCGAAAGACATAGAGGTTTCAGCATTCCGGATATTACAGGAAGGAATGAATAATGTGATCAGGCATTCAGGAGCCACACAGGCCGTTGTTCAGTTGACAAAAAAGAACAAATGGCTTTCCTTGATGATTAAGGATAATGGAAAGGGGTTTGATGAAGCAGCAACCCCCAAAGGGCTTGGTTTTACGAATATTATTAACCGTGTTGACTATCATAACGGCACCGTATCAATTGTTACGTCAGAAGGCAATGGATGTACGTTAGAAGTGAAACTACCGATCACCCTTCACCATTCCCAACCACTCATCACTCATCATTGATTACGCTCACTCATTGCCTATTGTCTATTGCCCTTTTATAACCCCAGAACCTCCTGCATAGTAAATACGCCTTTTTTATAGGCAATAAACTCTGCTGCCAGTACTGCACCCAGGGCAAAGCCTTTACGGTTGTGAGCCGTATGAATGATTTCAATATCATCTATTTCTGAAGAGTATTTTACAAAATGGGTACCCGGTGCCGGATCTACGCGCTCGCTAATGATGGAAAGTTCTTCCTTTTTTTCTTCTTCTCTGTTTACCCATAATTTTTTTCGGGTTAGATTCGACATGATTTGTTCAGCCAAAGTTACCGCAGTACCGCTGGGCGAGTCCAGTTTGGCAGTATGATGAATTTCCTTCAGGCTTACATCATAATCCGGTTGGGCGTTCATCAGTTTCGCAAGAAGTTTATTGACCTCGAAAAAGATATTTACCCCAACACTGAAATTGGAAGTATGCAGGAAAGAACCATGAATTTGCTGGCAATACTCTTTTATTAAAGGAAGTTTGGTATTCCATCCTGTTGATCCGCTTACGGTTGGAACTCCTGATGCAAGACATTTTTTTACATTATCATAGGCGCTGTCCGGACCTGTAAACTCAATGGCAACATCTGCTTTGGAAACAGATTCCTGTGTAAACTCTTCCTGGTTATCGATGTGTATCTTTAAAACAATTTCATGACCTCTTTCCAAAGCAATTTCTTCTATCATCTTACCCATTTTTCCGTAACCAATGAGTGCAATACGCATGTTTATAGTTGTTTATTTGATTATTTAAAGTTAAAGACCAGGCTTACTCCTTTTGTACCCGCCATACTACTGAAACCAGGTTTTATTTTCATACTCAGGTCTGGGCTCACATCAAATGATTTTAAATGCGCGTCAACGGCAGCATCCACCACGTTCAAGCCCCAAAGTAAAATAAAAACAAGTGCCGAATAGTCTACATATCTACGGTATTCATCCCGGTTAAAACGTAACGATTCCAGCGAATAGGGCAGCAATTCAGGCTTGATCTTACGATAATCTGTCGAATCCTGGTAGGGGCCTGGCCGCGGATTGGCCGGATCAAAAGGAGGTAATGATGCATTATACTTAGCCTTATAAGCAAACCTTGTATCACGGTAACCCTTAAGGTTCGAGAAGAACACAGCACCAGAAATACCTAATGCTCCATATACTATAGGCAATTTCCAATACTTCTTATTATAGATCTGCCCCCAGCCGGGTATAATGGCAGACCGTATAATTGCTTTGCGTGGTGAGTGTATTTTCACTACAGAATCCGCTTTTTTCCCTTTCAGTGGTTCGGCAATGGCAGGTAGCGAATCTGCAACAATAGGCCTGCTCAAAGTATCATTTTGTGCAAATACTATAAAACAAAGAAGAAGAAAAGCTGCACTGAGTCCAACACGCTTAATATTATTGAAAGTGATGTTCAAAAATTCAGTATTACAGTTTATTCGTTTAATAAGTTAACAGGCCAAATTTTGGCCAATGATTATTTAATCAATGGTTATTTGCATCAAATCAAGCAGTTTGTTTAGATCTTGGAGCGAATAATAATCAAATGTGATCTGCCCGCTACCATTTTTACTGTGTCTCACTTTCACTTTAGTGCTGAAGTGGGAGGCAATTTTATCTTCAATTTTTTGGAAAGTTGGCGGAAGTACCGGTGTTGCCGGTTTCTTTTGCTCTTCGCCATCTTTATACATATTCCGTACAAGGATTTCTGTTTGGCGCACAGATAATCCTTTTTTCTTTATCTCATTAAAGATAAAAAGCTGTTTGTCAATTGTATCCACATTGATCAACGCACGTGCATGCCCCATACTCAATTCTCCGTTGCGCACCGCAATCTGGATGTCTGGTGGTAGTTTAAGCAGCCTGATATAGTTAGTCACGGTGCTACGGTCTTTACCCATCCGTTCAGCTACCTGCTCCTGCGTATGATTCAATTCTTCCATCATCCGCTTATAACTCAAGGCTATTTCCATAGCGTTAAGATCTTCACGTTGCAGGTTTTCCAGCAGGGCTAATTCCAGTAATTCTTGGTCATTAGCATGCCGCACATAAGCAGGAATATCTTTCAGTCCGGCAATTTTTGCAGCCCGCCAGCGACGTTCACCGGCAATAAGACGGAATTTATTGCCAGGGAGATTAGAAACAGTAATGGGTTGTATAATGTCATGGATCTTGATCGATTGCGCCAATTCTTCGAGTGACTGCTCGTCAAAATCGCGCCTGGGTTGCTTTGGGTTTGATTCGATCTTGTCAACCGGGATCCGCATCACGCCTGTAGTGGCTTCTAATACAGATTCTTTTAATTGACCGGTCGGATTAATAAAATCAGAATTGATGCCCTGCAAAAGTGACCGTATGCCTTTCCCGAGGGCTTCTTTATTTTGTTTAGGTGTGCTCATTGCTTTGTTGGTAATAAGTTTATTTTGAGTTTTGGTTTTTAAATTTCATGCAAAGTTCTGTTTTCTTAGCTCAAATAAAACTTAAAACCGGGAACAATAACTCAAAAATTATAATTCAATTGTTCTTTCTTCTTGTGGAATTTTTGTTAAGTTATTTTTCTGCAGAATTTCCTTCGCAAGGTTTAGGTAATTCATAGAGCCTTTACTATTTGCATCATACAGAATAACAGGTTTTCCTACACTCGGCGCTTCACTCAAACGGGCATTCCGGTGTACGATCGTATTGAAAACAACCGACTCAAAATGGCGGCGTACCTCGTTCACTACCTGGTTGCAAAGGCGCAGACGCCCATCATACATAGTCATCAATATGCCTTCAATAACCAATGAGGTATTGAGGCGGCTTTGTACAATTTTTATGGTATTTAATAATTTACCCAAACCTTCCAGGGCAAAAAACTCGCATTGAACAGGTACGATCACCGAGTCTGAAGCCGTTAAAGCATTTACAGTGATCAATCCTAATGAAGGTGAACAGTCAATGATGATAAAATCGTAATCGTCTCGTAAGGCATGGACAATTTGTTTTAAAACCATTTCCCGGTTGGGATAATTGATCATCTCAATTTCGGCACCAACCAGGTCAATATGAGAAGGAAGGAGATCAAGATTGGGAATATCTGTTTTGAGCACAACGTCCCTCGCCTCTGCCTGGCCGATCATGCAATCATACAGACTTTGCGTAACATTTTGCAAGTCAAAGCCTACTCCGGTAGTGCTATTAGCCTGGGGGTCGGCGTCGACCAGCAGGGTTTTATATTCAAGTACGGCAAAGGAGGCTGCAAGATTGATTGCAGTGGTTGTTTTTCCAACGCCGCCTTTTTGATTTGCTACTCCAATAATTCTGGCCATTATATCAGCTAAAATGTTTTAAAGTTCTATGGTTTCGCCAATGGTGGGCAGGTACAAAGTGATGCCTGCATCGGTAAAAGCCCGTTTAACTTGGCTATGATCGATTTTGATGTAGGGAAACGTATCAAAATGTACACCTATTACTATATTGGTCTGAACCATTTTTGCCGCCTCAATGGCATCTTCATAGCCCATGGTGAAGTTATCTCCAATACACATAATGGCGAAATCAAGTTTGGCCCAACGGGGAATCAACTGCATATCCATGGTTAGGGCTGTATCACCAGTATAGTAGAAGTTTTTATCACTGGTTGTGATCACAAAGCCCATAGGATTACCCCCATCAGAGCCATCGGGCAAACTGGAAGAATGGATAGCGTTTACACATTTAAGGGTTCCAAAATCAAATTCTTTTTTCCCGCCATGGTTCATGGGATGTGTATTTTCTACACCTTGCTTGGTTGCCCATTCTACTACCTCAAAACTGCTTACGACAGTTGCATTAGTTCGTTTTGCAATGGCTACACAATCAGTCACATGGTCGCCATGACTGTGTGACAATAAGATATAGTCCGCAGCAATTTTACTGATATCAATATTTTTTGCTAAAGGGTTCGGACTGATAAATGGATCGAAAACCACCTGCTTTCCTTGTAACTCCAGTGCAAAAGATGAATGACCGAAATAAGTAAATCGCATAAAACCAATTTATTATATAGGTATATGCAAAAATAAGGTATCATTCGGCAAAAAGCGGGATGTGGATATATTAGCTGAACAGTTTGAGAATCAGGCAAGGGAAACCCGCGAATGAATAGTCTGGAATTTGGCGGAATGCTTGTTTCCCCGCTTTAATTTTAGATTACATATTTAATATTGGTTATGTGTATTGTCTGTCGCCAACGAAATTTTAACTTATTTAATACCTCTTTATGACTGTTTGTGAAAACCCTTCAGATTAAAGATAATGTTTATTTCCTTTCTTCGCATATTGTAATAAGAAGTATATTATGAGAAATTCACCCTTTTGGCTCGTAATAATTGGAATGATGCTGATCCTGGACATCTATGTTTTTCATGCAATAAAAATTGTGGCACAATCAGCATCTGAAAAAGCCCGCACAATAACCTATATAATTTATTGGACAGTATCTGTTTCGGCTTTACTGCTGTTTATCGCTTTGCCTTATTTAAACTTGGATAGTTTTTCCAAGGGATTGCGCTCGGTAATTTTTGTCTTGGTAGCCTCTATTTTTTTTGCCAAACTCCTGGCTTCCCTTTTTCTGGTCATGGATGATTTACGCCGTGGCTTTCAATGGGTGGCAGCCAAGCTCTTTTTCTATAATACAGAGGGTGAGGAAATGCAGGATGGTCAGGCCATCAGCCGTTCGGTCTTTATGAGCTGGCTGGGCCTTGCGGCAGGAGGAGGACTTTTGGGATCACTTATTTACGGTTTTTCTAATAAATATGATTACCAGGTCAAAAAAGTGCCGATCAGCTTTGCTAATTTACCTGAGTCTTTCCGTGGGTTAAAAATTGTCCAGATCTCAGATGTACACAGCGGTAGTTTCAATAATAAATCTGCTGTTCAAAAAGGTATTGAGAAAATCCTGAAGCTGGAACCCGACCTGATCTTGTTTACCGGCGATCTGGTAAACGGCCGGGCTGATGAAATGGCCAATTATAAAGAGGTTTTCAGTCAGCTCAAGGCACCCATGGGTGTTTACTCCATTTTAGGGAACCATGATTATGGGGATTATGAAAACTGGGAAAGCAAAGACCATAAGGTTCGGAACCTGGAGCGGGTAAAAAGTATACATCACGAAATGGGCTGGAGACTTTTGCTGAATGAACACGTGGTTCTGGAGAAAAATAACCACCGTATGGCATTGATTGGCGTAGAGAATTGGAGTGCCAAAGCAAATTTTCCGAAATACGGCAGGTTGGAGCATGCCTATTCTGGTGCAGAAGAAATTCCTTTTAAATTATTAATGAGTCACGATCCTTCGCATTGGGATGCCGAAGTCCGGGCCAAATATCCTGATATTGACTTGATGCTTGCCGGCCACACACATGGCATGCAGTTTGGCGTAGAATTACCGTGGTTTAGATGGAGCCCTGTACAATATGTATATCGCCAGTGGGCGGGTTTATATGAAGAGGGAAATCAAAAATTATATGTAAACAGGGGTTTTGGTTTTTTGGGTTATCCTGGCAGGGTAGGTATTTTACCTGAAATTACGCTTATTGAATTAAGTTAAACAATTCTGATTTATCAATATATTTACTTTTGATCCTGAAACACACCACACATAGAATGAAACGGAAACTATTAGTGATACTTATTGTTCTTACAGGTATACAGAATGTACAGGCTCAAAAAGATACCACGAATAAGAACGCTATTTACTCAGATATTGATTACGATGAGTTGTTTAATGAATTGGATGATTTTCTCGATTCTTTGACAAAACCACGAAGTTTCGCTATTGTAAATATGAGTGTGGGAAACAGGATATTTAATTTTAAATCTGCTTCCAGTACCAATTTGTATTCAGACAAGAAATTATCCTTTTCACCCTCTGTTGGTTATTACAATAAAAATGGACTTGGTGCCAATATAGCTACAGCTATCATAAAAGAAAACAACGGGTTCAATGCTTACCAGTTCTTAGCTACAGCATCTTATGACTATTTAAAAAATCGCAGCTTTTTAACTGGCATATCTTATACACGGTATTTTACCAAGGACTCTTTGAATTTTTATACTTCACCCCTGCAAAACGAAGTGTTTTCCTATTTTTCTTACCGTAGATCCTTTTTAAAGCCATCTCTCTTTGCTTCTTATGGATGGGGGTCTCGTACAGAAGTTGAAGAAAGGGAAGATAAGATCATATCAAAAATAAAGCGTGGTCGAGGAAATCGGAATAATGGTGGTATTATTGACGATATCTTTGTTGAGGAAATTACTACAAAAGAACACATCCGGGATTTCAATCTGAGCCTTTCACTAAGTCATGATTTTTATTGGTTGGATGTTTTGTTTTCTGACGATCATGTAAGGTTTACACCACAGGTATCTTTTAGCGCAGGAACCCAGAACTTCGGTTTCAATCAAAATACCACAGTAAATAGTAATAAGCGAATCCTGGATGGTAACGTACTGTTCAGTCCTGAGAGTTATTCTCTTGATGCAAAAACAAAATTCCAGCCTCTATCCCTGACCACCTTTTTAAAATCTGAGTTCTCAATGAATAAGTTTTTCTTTCAACCTCAATTAATGTTTGATTATTATCTGCCAGAAGCAGATCAAAAGTTTACCACCACCTTTGTCCTTAGCTCAGGTTTTACGTTTTAACTTTTCATAACAGGTAGGCCATTAAACCTTTCATTTCTTACCCTTTCCAACATCCATCTTCCTTGCAATAAAAACTTTGCAATTGGAAAATATGAGCTCAACTATGGCGTTTATTTAACAACGGTGATGGATAGTTGGTATTAATATTGAGAAATTATTTACTGATAAATCTACCTTTATGAACAGAAAATTGTGTGTCCTTTTAGGCGTAATTTTTTTAGCAAATGCTGCAATGGCACAGTTTACTTTAGGCGTTAAAGCAGGTGCAAACCTCACAAAAGTTGAAGGCAAATCTTTTAAAGAAGAATTTCGAACCGGTTATCATCTGGGTGGTTTTGCCGAAATAGGTCTTGGCGGAAAGTTAGGCCTCCAACCCGAAGTTTTGTTCAACCAATACCAAACCAGGGTGGATAGTTCTTTCAGAAATGTTTACCAGGATGCGTTCAGTTCCTTCACCGAAAGAGACGTTAAGCTCAACTATCTTTCCATTCCTGTATTATTAACCTATAAGCTAGGCAACAATCTTTCTCTACTGGCTGGTCCTCAATTTGGAATATTAGTCGACCAGGATAAGAACCTTTTAGAAAACGGAAAAGAGGCATTTAAAAACGGTGACTTTTCAGTTCTTGGTGGAGCCCAACTGAAGATCAGTAAGCTTCGGTTCTCCGGTCGTTATTTTGTCGGCTTGAATGACATTAGAGATGTTGAACAAATAGGCGATCAAAGCAAATGGAGAAACCAGGGCTGGCAATTATCAGTAGGTCTCGCCCTCTAAAACCTCGCCAATTGCCACCCCATAACCCATAACTATGAACTCTAAACTCCCAACTCGTAACCTATAACTCTTAACCCGTAACCCATTGTCCATTGCCATTTGTCAATGGGTTATTATTATCACTCCCTCCCACTAGGAGGGATTTTTTCTTTCTGCCAGTTTTACCGGTTGTAACGATATGGCATTAATATTGACCACAATCAATTCCTGTTTTACATTTGTAACGATTCAAGAGAAACGTCATATTGTCGCACCTAAAAATCTTGTGAGTGAAGTTTTTTTTAAAACCCGAGGATGAAATGGACTTCATGCCCATCATCCCAATAAATGAAAATGATTCTGATTTTTCTGATACTGCTGAAATCCCTTCCGAATTAGCATTACTTCCTTTGCGCAATACGGTTTTATTCCCAGGTGTTGTTTTGCCAATTACCGTAGGTAGGGATAAAAGCATAAAGGCAGTAAGTGATGCCTACAAGGGCAATAAGCTGATTGGAGTGATCGCGCAAAAAGATAGCACCATAGAAGATCCTGATTTTAAAGATCTGGAGGCTATAGGAACAGTAGCGCGTATCGTAAAACAAATCAAGATGCCCGATGGTGGTACTACCATCATTATACAGGGGCGGTCCCGTTTCTCGGTACAACAGCTTACAGCCGAGGAGCCATATTTTAAAGCAACAATTCAGGTGTTGAGTGATGATGAAACACCTGCCGAACCTGACTTTGAAGCTTATGTTTCCAATATAAAAGATATAGCGGCTGATATCATTCAGCTTTCTCCCAATATTCCATCAGAGGCATCTATTATCCTGCGTAATATTGAGAACCCTTCTTTTCTCATTCACTTCGTTTCCTCCAACCTGAACACCGACGTAAGGGAAAAGCAAAACCTGCTGGAATTGGATAACATCAGGGAGAGGGCCAACCTGCTGATGCAGTTTCTGCAAAAGGAATTGCAGTTTGCTGAACTGAAGAACAAGGTGACGAACAAAACGAAAGTGGAGATCGACAAGCAGCAGCGTGAATACTTTTTGCAGCAACAGCTAAAAAGCATCAAGGAAGAATTGGGTGGCGATGCCAACGAAAGGGAGGTGAAGGAGATGATGAAAAAGGCAGAGTCTAAGAAATGGACAGATGCTGCACGGGATATGTTCAAGAAAGGAGCGGAGAAGCTGGAGCGCATGCACCCAAGTACGCCTGATTATTCAGTTGTGTATAATCATCTTGATCTTATGCTCGACCTTCCCTGGCAGGATTATACAGAGGATATTTACGACCTGAAGCGGGCAAAAGAGATTTTGGATCACGACCATTATGGAATGGATAAAATAAAGGAAAGAATCCTGGAATATTTAGCCGTCCTGAAGCTTAAAGGCGACATGAAAAGCCCGATCCTTTGTTTTTATGGTCCTCCCGGAATTGGTAAAACATCCCTGGGTCGCAGTATTGCCAATGCAATAGGTAGAAAATACGTTCGCCTGAGTTTGGGTGGGATTCATGACGAAAGTGAGATCCGTGGTCACCGCAAAACGTATATTGGAGCTATGCCCGGAAGGATCGTCCAGTCTATCCGTAAGGTAAAGTCCTCTAATCCGGTAATGATCCTGGACGAAATTGATAAAGTGGGTTCCGACCACCGTGGCGATCCCAGCAGTGCACTGCTCGAAGTTCTAGACCCGGAGCAGAACAATACTTTTTACGATAATTACCTGGAGCTGGAATACGATCTGAGTAAGGTATTATTTATCGCAACAGCAAATAACCTTCAAAATATCCAGCCAGCCTTGCGCGATCGTCTGGAAATTATTGAACTAAGCGGTTATGCAGTAGAAGAGAAGATCGAAATAGCAAAGCGCCACCTGATTCCAAAGCAAAAGGAGGCACATGGCTTAAATCATACCAAATTTACCCTCACTAACAAGGTTTTGGAAAAGATCATCCAGGACTATACAAGGGAAAGCGGCGTTCGTGAGCTTGACCGGCAATTAGCGACCATTATGCGCAACCAGGCTAAGAACCTCGCCCTGAATGGTAACTTAAAACCAATACTGACTGTATCAGATATTGAAGACATTTTAGGCCGTGCTAAGTACAACAACGAAATGTACAAGGCAGCCAATATGCCCGGAATTGCAGTTGGCCTGGCTTATACTTATGTTGGTGGTGATATCTTGTTTATTGAAGCCACAATGAGCGATGGCAAATCCGAATTGCGCCTGACAGGTAATCTCGGAAATGTGATGAAGGAAAGTGCAACTACGGCATTATCCTACCTTAGTGCCAATGCCAAAAAATATGGCATCGATCCCAAACTGTTTGAAACAAAAACGGTGCATATACACGTTCCGGAAGGTGCAGTACCCAAAGATGGGCCTAGCGCCGGCGTTACCATGCTTACAGCTTTAGCGTCAGCTGTTACCGGAAGAAAAGTACGTCCTTATTTAGGTATGACAGGAGAGATCACCTTACGTGGATTAGTCTTGCCGGTTGGTGGCATTAAAGAAAAAGTGCTCGCCGCCAAAAGAGCTGGCCTGAAAGAGCTGATCTTATGCTGGCAGAACGAAAAAGACGTACAGGACATCAACCCAGAATATATAAAGGGCGTAAGGTTCCACTATGTCAAAAACATGAGCCAGGTTCTGGATCTGGCTTTACAAGATTAAAATAAGAGTAGTCTGATGGAGTATGCCCCTGCAAAATTGCGACTCATGCTCCATCAGGTTATCACCATCGCGGTCTCGCTTCGTTCGGCTCCGCTGCGCTCCGCCTCACTCAACTTAACTACTTTGGCTAACTATCTTTTACAGTTACTGAAAACTATTTACACAAAGAACTAAAGGCTACCGAACAAAACAACTCTTCATTTGTTCATTATTTCTTAAAATCGTTCATCTATAAGTCAATCCTCCTCCCATTTTGCTCCTTCTTTTATAATTACTTTCCATAATTCCGCTTTCTAATTTTTCTGTCTCCGCTTTCTGCCTTATTTCTTTTCTCTATTTTTATTCTCCTCCTTTTCTATTGTGAATACACACGCACACACCTCATATTGTTTCCATTTAGATAATAGGATATTAATATCCCACGGCTCACGTTCGACTTTTTAATACTTGACGAGCATATACGTGTAAATCAGACTAAAAACAATACCATGAACATTGGCATTGCACATTTCATTATTGTCCTTTGTACAGTTTATAATGACCTCTTTTAATGTAATTGCAGAGAATTTAGGTTATTTGTACTTTGAAATATTTTTTACTACCTTGACAGCATTGTTGACGGCCAACCAAAAAACTTCAGACTACAGATTCTAAAAAAATGCATTATGAGACCCCTTTATTTTCTTCTTTTTTCCATTTTTTTGTCAGCATCTTCTTATGCACAAGTAAAAGCCGGAACCATTGTAAGGCCTAAAGTAGCAGAATCAAAAGAAGAAGAAGTCATCGAATATTATGAAGTTGAAGTGGCTACCACCCAGCATTCCCATTTAAACCTCCTGAAGGGAAGCTGGAATATAACCTCCATGAGGCGCCAACCCAAGGTAGATGCTGAAGTGTTGACCGATGCAACCATCACCATCAGCGGAGACTCCACTTTTACAGGTAATACTGGTTGCAATCGAATGTCGGGTAAGTTTATTTTAAAAGGTAATGGAATTAAGTTCGATAAAATAGTAACTACAAAAATGGCCTGCAGCAATATGGAGCAGGAAGCTGCCTTTCTAAAGCTCTTGCAACAGACAATAAGCAGATATTCTGTAACGGAAAGCACCCTTTCTCTGCGTGATGGTGTGGGCAATATCGTCTTCGAGGCTAAAAGAAACTGACCGGCATTGTCCATTTTGTGTCCTTTACACAAAACCTTTATGCACGCACTTATTAAAATCCCTTAAGCAATGTTACCCGCTATGCCATAATTCCTTTCTGACATACATGCCATAATATCCTTCTGGCACAATAACTGTATAATGGTTAATTGTTATTTCATTTATTCACCCTGTTTATTTATCCGATTATGTCAGGCAGAGGAGATAATAACAAACATGGCAGCTCTGGTCGTGGAATGACCAACCAAAGCAACCAACCCTTTGGAGAAAGTGCACCTAAAGAAAAAGTAAACCATGGCAAGCAAACTGGCGGTAGACGTTCTGAACCACAAAAAAAGCAATCCGACCAGTCTGCCGGTAGAAACACTGGCTCCACAGAGCGTAGAACGTAAAAATAATTTAATGCGTTGTGCTACTGGATTATGATAGTTAGTTGTAGCGAGCATTTCAGTTGTAAGGTGAAATCACAACTCAGCAAGTAAATGTTTTAATAGAAAAGCCTTCCATAAGTAAAAAGCACAACGCTTTAAAATTTATGATTCCTCCTTTCCTTTACCCATAACTTATAATTAAAACACAACGTTCATTATCTACAATGGCTATCTGCTTTCCCTCACTTCACTGTTTGAGCCTTATTAATCAAAAATGATCGTCTTATTCCGGTAGACAAAAACCTGCTCGTTAAACACCATCCGGAGTGCATTTGCCAGTACGATCTTTTCTACATCACGCCCAGCCTGAGCCATTTCTCGAGCGCTATGTGTATGGTTTACCGGAATTACATTTTGGGCAATAATGGGTCCTTCATCCAGGTTGTCATTCACAAAGTGAGCGGTTGCACCTATGATCTTTACACCTCGTTCATAAGCCTGGGTGTAAGGGTTCGCTCCAATAAATGCGGGTAAAAACGAATGATGAATATTTATGATGCGGTTGCTATAGTTAGAAACAAAGCCAGGTGATAAAATACGCATGTATTTGGCAAGTACAATAAATTCGGGCTGGTAAATTTGAATGGTATGCAGTAACTCTGCTTCATGCGCCTCCCGGCTCTTTTCTTCGTGCGAAATAAAGTGAAACGGAACATTAAATTTGCGTGTCAGATCCTGCAGTACATCATAATTACTAATGACAGCCCGGATATTTGCCTGCAACTCATTAAAAGCAAACCTTACCAGTAGGTCACTTAAACAATGATGCTCTTTGGTAGCCAACAACACAACATCTTTCTTTTTCTTATCAGTCAGTCTGACGTCTACACCTTGGGGCAGGGCATTGGTCAGGTCGCACAATAATTTTTCTTTATCAAAGGCACCGGAGAATTCTGTACGCATAAAAAAGTGGTTCCAGTTACGCTCAACAAACTCGCCATTGCTGATAATATTCAAGTTATGTTGGTAAAGAACACTGGTAATCTTGTATACAAGTCCTCTCTGGTCCGGACAATTTATTAAAAGAATATGCGATGCCATAAGAAAATGCTGCAAGGTACAGGAAAGAGAAATTCCAAACTTGTAATATTAATTCTCTTCCAACGAATAAAGAATTAAATTATGCTTACTCTTATCTTCTTACTTCAATTAGTTGTAACAATGATCCTGTAACAAAGCATTATTTTCAAACATTATAGATAACTTACAGTAAATATATAGTAAAATTTATAGTAAATCAGCTCCCTACTTACTCTGCACCAAGTCCTATATTCCACTTATCCAACATCTATTCACCCCAACTTAGATTTAACTTCTTTACTAATACTCCCAAAACCTAAACTATGAATATCTAAACATATGGGTATCTATCGCAATCCTGTTTGTCCATTGACAACTACAAACTTTACTATAACTTAGAGCAAAACGATTGCATTATGGCTAAATCAGTATATATAGCAAGCATAGCCCGAACCCCGATCGGCAGTTTTAATGGGTCATTAGCTTCTGTTTCTGCTCCTCAGCTAGGCGCAATAGTCATAAAAGCTGCCTTGGAAAGGGCTGGATTGGCTCCGGAACAAGTGCAGGAGGTTTTTATGGGTAATGTAGTTAGTGCCAATCTGGGCCAGGCTCCGGCTCAGCAGGCTTCAATTTACGCAGGTATTCCAACAACGGTAAACTGTACAACCATCAATAAGGTTTGTGCCAGTGGAATGAAAGCTATAACAGTTGGGGTGCAATCTATTCTGTGTGGCGATAATGATATTGTTGTAGCCGGAGGAATGGAAAGCATGAGCAATATTCCTTATTATCTGGAAAAGGCCCGTAATGGTTACCGCCTTGGACACGATAAGATTATTGATGGTATTATCCGGGATGGTCTATGGGATCCATATAAGGATTATCATATGGGCAATGCCGGGGAGTTATGCAGTACAACTTACAATATTACCCGCCAGGACCAGGATGATTTTGCAAAAGAAAGCTACACAAGAGCCCAAAAAGCATGGGATGCCGCCTGTTTTAAAAAAGAAATTATACCAGTAGAAATTGCAGGCAAGACTTCCACTATTGTTTTTGAGGATGAAGAATACAAAAAGGCAAACTTTGAAAAGATGGGGGCATTAAAGCCAGCTTTTACAAAAGAAGGCACCATAACTGCCGCCAATGCCTCCAAGATCAATGATGGTGCTGCCGCTGTTGTATTGGTGAGTGAGGAAAAGCTAAAGGAACTGGGTATAAAACCTCTTGCCCGTATTGTTTCTTATGCGGACGCCTCTCAGGCACCCGAATGGTTTACCACCACCCCGGTAAAGGCTATGCAAAAGGCGTTGGACAAAAGCGGTTTAAAGGTTAATGATATTGACTTTTTTGAAGTGAACGAGGCTTTCAGTTGCGTGGCTATTATCAATGCAAAAGAGTTGAATATACCAACCGAAAAGTTAAACGTATGGGGAGGTGCCGTTGCGCTAGGCCACCCAATTGGCTGCAGTGGTGCAAGGATTTCAGTGACCTTAGTTTCCATATTACAACATAACAATTCCCGGTATGGCATGGCAGGCATTTGCAATGGGGGAGGTGGTGCCAGCTCCTTAATTTTAGAAAGAATGTAATCCCAGGTACAACGCCCTATCCTTATAAATAGAAGCTGACTCATTTTTTCGAGACAGCTTCAGACTTTTCTTATTTCGTTTCGCTGATTCTATTGCACTGGAATAGGATGATAAGGTTGACTAGCACGGAGAATGAATTAGTGGCAACATAGAAATTGCAGTTAATATGCCGGCTGTATTACCAGTTATCTGCGTAAGGTTCATCTTTTCCCAACATAAATAATTGAGCAAGAATAAATGAATTCAGTTTGAATTAGGTTTTATGAACTTGCTCCGCTAATTTTGCTGCCGTTTATTTTAAACTTTCCTGCATGAGACTAATTCCATTTCGTGAAGCCTTACGTGAAGCAATGAATGAAGAAATGCGTCGTGATGAACGTATTTTTCTGATGGGTGAGGAAGTGGCTGAATATAACGGTGCTTATAAGGTGAGCCAGGGAATGCTGGCTGAATTCGGACCTCGCCGTGTTTTAGATACTCCGATCTCTGAACTTGGGTTTGCCGCCATTGGTGTTGGCGCAGCACAAAAGGGTCTGCGTCCAATTGTGGAGTTTATGACCTGGAACTTCGCGGTGTTGGCTTTAGACCAAATATTGAATACTGCTTCTAAAATGCTGGCTATGAGCGGTGGACAAGTTTCTTGTCCTATAGTTTTCCGTGGCCCTAACGGATCTGCTGGCCAGTTGGGTGCTCAGCACTCTACAGCTTTTGAAGCATTATATGCAAACATTCCTGGTTTGAAGGTGGTTTCACCCAGTAATGGTTATGATGCAAAAGGACTGTTGAAACAAGCCATCCGTTATGAAGAAGACCCTGTAATCTTCATGGAAAGTGAGTTGATGTATGGAGATAAAAGCGAGGTTCCTGATGAAGAATACTATATTGAGCTTGGGAAGGCCGATGTAAAAAGGCAGGGGCGTGACGTTACAATCGTATCATTTAATAAAATGATGAAGGTTGCCCTTGGCGCTGCAGTTGAATTAGAAAAAGAGGGTATTAGTGCTGAAGTTATTGATCTTCGTACAATCCGTCCACTTGATTGGATGACTATCTTGGAAAGTGTAAAGAAGACTAATCGCTTGGTTATTATTGATGAAGAATGGCCGTTTGCATCTGTATCTTCAGAGGTTGCCTACCGTATTCAAAAGGAAGGATTTGATTATTTAGATGCACCTATTCGTCGTATAACTGCCGCCGATGCACCTTTGCACTATGCTCCCAATCTGGTTGCCGCAGCATTACCTGATGTTCCGCGCACAGTGAAGCTCGTAAAAGAGGTTATGTACATAAAGAAGTAAGTAGAAACACTTAGTTATAAATTTCTTATTTGATATAAAATAGTAAAAGGTTGTGCTTAAAAGGTACAACCTTTTATTTTTCTGTCTATCTATTAAAATTATTTCGAGTAAAATCTTTGAAAATCCGTTTTTCATTTGCATCTTTGACTTGGTTTTTCATAGGATATTGGATTTTACACGAGGCTGGATTTCTATCCGGCCTTTATTTTTT
>CBKWHA010000008.1:0-49122 GCA_966674115.1 uncultured Chitinophagaceae bacterium | reverse complement strand
CTGAAAAAACTATATTTGCCCCTCTTAAAAAATACCGTGTATGCAATTGAAAGGCCTGGTCCGATTTTTCACCATTCTGTTGATCCTTTATTCTATCTACGAACTTTCCTTTACATGGGTAGTTCGTGGTCATGAAAACAAGATGGAAGCACTAGCGAAACAATATGTTTCTGCTAATTTTCAAAATGCTGATTCCGCAACTAAAGAACAGGCTTATAAAGACCGCCTGAAGAGATTACTGGATAGCACAAAGGACAAAACCGTGCATTACGGTATTTCCGGTCCTATTTCCTACCAGAAAGCAAAAGAGGAAGAATTGAACCTGGGTCTTGACCTTCAGGGTGGTATCAATGTAACTATGGAAGTGGAATTATCTGGTTTGCTCCGTTCTATGGCAAACAACTCAAAAGATCCCAATTTCCTGAAAGCACTGGAAAGTGCCAATAGTCGTAAAAAGAACAGCAATGCTGATTTTGTTTCCCTTTTTGCAGAAGAATACAAGAAGATCGCTCCCAACAGCCGCCTGGCCTCATTGTTTGCCACAGCCGGACAGGATAAAATCAAAATCACTGATTCGGATGATAAAGTAATTGCCCAGATCCGTCAGGAAGCTCATGATGCGTTTGACCGTACTTTCCGTGTTTTACGTACCCGTATTGACCAGTTTGGTGTTGCCCAACCCAACATTAATCCTGACCGCGATCGTGGTATTATTACAGTGGAACTTCCAGGTATTCAGGACCAAGAGCGTGTTCGTAAGTATTTACAGTCTTCTGCCAACCTGCAGTTCTGGGAAGTATATAACATCAGTGAAATTGCTCCGAGCATTGGAAAAGCTGACGAAGCCTTTAATGCTTTAATGGGTGGTAAAAGCGTAGCGACTCCTGCAACGGATACTACTAAAGCGATTACCGATACTACTAAAAAAGAAACTGCTACAGATACTGCTGCAGGCCGCCTTTCAGAGGAGTTGGGTCAAAAAACCGCAACTACGCCAAAAGCAAAGGAAGACACAGCCAGCAGAAAAACACTTTGGCAGTATATCAGTTTCATGGTCAACCCGCAAACTGGTCAGCCAGTTGACAATGGCCAAATTGGTCTTGTAGGTATCCGTGATACAGCTATTGTAAGAAGCTACCTGGAAAATCCGGCTATTAGCGCCAATTTCCCTGCTGACCTGGTTTGGATGTATGGCATTCCTGAAACTGATAAGGATAATAAAAAAGCAAACTTTGTTGCTTTATATGGCGTTAAAACAAAGGGCAGGGAAAAAGCTCCATTGGAAGGAGAAGCTGTAGTTGAAGCCCGTTCAGATTTCAACCCAACAACCGGACAACCGGAAGTAAGCATGAGAATGAATCCAGCCGGTGCACGTACCTGGGCGGATCTGACACGTGCAAATAAAGGACGTTTCATTGCTATTGTTCTCGATAACATTGTTTATTCAGCCCCGCGTGTAAATGATGTGATCGAAGGCGGCAACTCAAGCATCTCTGGTTCATTTACCCCTCAAGAATCAACTGACCTAGCCAACATCCTTAAAGCTGGTAAATTGCCTGCTCCAGCTAAGATAGTCCAAGAACAAGTAGTTGGTCCTACTTTGGGTAAAGATGCAATCCAGGGTGGTGTTATGTCGTTTGTCATCTCATTTATTGTCATCTTCATCCTGATGTTGATCTACTACAATACAAGTGGTTGGGTAGCAAACATTGCGTTGATCTTAAACCTACTGTTCACTATTGGTGTTCTGACTGGTTTGGGCGCAACTTTAACGGCACCTGGTATTGCTGGTCTGGTATTGACAATTGGTATGGCGGTAGATACAAACGTGCTTATTTACGAGCGTATCAAAGAAGAGCTGACAAGAGGCAAGAATTATCAACAAGCAGTAAAAGATGGCTACCATCGTTCTTTGCCACCTGTGCTTGATGGTCACATAACTACCTTATTAACAGCTATTATCTTATTCTCGTTTGGTTTAGGCCCCGTAAAAGGATTTGCTACTACACAGATCATTGGTTTATTGTTATCACTATTCTGCGGTATCCTGGTGAGCCGTTGGGTAACTGATATTTTAACAAGAAGAAAGCGTCACCTGGAATATTTTACAGGTGTTTCACGCAAAATTTTCCAGCATGCCAATTTCAAATTCATTGAAAAAAGAAGGATTGCCTACATCATCTCACTAATGGTGCTCTTATTGGGAATAGGCGCCTTTATTCATGGATTTGATTATGGCGTTGAGTTTAAAGGCGGACGCAGCTATATTGTAAGGTTTGATCAAACTGCGAATGTAGAACAGATAAGAAATGACCTTGCAAAAGCATTTGGTGAAAGCCCTGTTATTAAAACCATTGGTGGCAGCAATCAATTGGATATCACTACAGCCTACCTGATTGATGATACAAGACCAGGTGTTGACTCAATTGTTGAAAGCAAATTGATGGAAGGTTTGCAAGGACGACATATTCCTTCCAACTTGTCTTTCCAGCAGTTTGACCAACAATATGTACTGGGTAGTACAAAAGTATTGCCTACTATTTCCGATGACTTAAAAACAGGTGCCAAATGGGCAACTTTCTGGGCAATACTGATTATTTCAATTTATATCTTTATCCGATTCCGTGATTGGAGATATTCGCTGGGTACTATCGTAGCTTTATTGCACGATGTATTGGTAACCCTTATTGTTTTCTCCTTCCTGAAAGATGTAGTGCCATTCCCTCTGGAGATTGACCAGCACTTTATTGCAGCGGTGTTAACTGTGATTGGTTTCTCCATGAACGACACAGTAGTAATCTTTGACCGGATCCGCGAATACAGCAAGCAAATGATCGGAGCATCCAAGGAAACCATCATCAACAAGGCCATTAACGACACAATGAGCCGTACCATTATGACGTCTCTGACCGTGTTCCTGACTATCCTCATCCTGTTCTTGGTAGGCGGTGAAGTAACCCGTGGCTTTGCATTTGCCATGTTGATTGGTGTGATTGTTGGTATTTACTCTTCCGTATTTGTAGCAGCTCCTGTATTGGTTGATTTAGGCGGAAAGAAGGTGTTGGGTGAAGACCTCATTCCTTCACATAAAGAACCAGCTAAAGCCAAAACAACGGCTTAAGTATTTTAAATAGTCATATCCTTATAATTAAAAAGGCCAGTAGCATGCTACTGGCCTTTTTAATTAAGATAAAGCCTGAATTTGTAACTGCTCAAAGGCTGCTTTTATTTATTTTTGGAGCAACCGGTTTTTTTATTAAGGTCTCTTGTAATATGAGTGATAATAGAATATCCTGAAGTGCAAAGCGTATATGCCCTTTTATTCATGATAGCTAGTTTTCTAGATAAGCATTAGGAGTTGTTACCAGAAGAGCGATAGTTACTGTTGTAAAAAGAAAAATATATGAACCATTTACCGCATTTGATTACAGATCTGGCATTGATACTGGGCGCGGCTGCGATCATGACTTTATTGTTTCAAAAATTGAAACAACCCTTGGTTTTGGGTTATATTATTGCTGGTATATTGGTGAGCCCAAACTTTAAATTATTTCCTACAGTACTTGAAGTTCATAATGTTCAAGTTTGGGCTGAAATTGGGGTTATTTTTCTTTTGTTTAGCCTTGGTCTTGAATTCAGTTTTAAGAAACTTGTTCAGGTGGGTGGATCTTCTTCTGTTTCAGCCATAATAGAAGCAATTGGTATGTCGGCCATAGGTTATGGCATTGGGAAATTGATGGGATGGCCAACTATGGATTCTATATTCTTAGGAGCTCTATTAGCGGTTTCATCAACAACAATCATTATCAAAGCAATTGATGAATTAAATTTAAAAAAGAAAAAATTTGCTTCACTAGTTTTTGGTATTCTAATCGTTGAAGATATTATAGCCATTGCCATCCTTGTTTTACTCTCCACGTTTGCAGCTACCCAACAGTTCTTCAGCTTGAATACCTTTGTGTCAGTTTTAAAACTTGCTTTTTTTATTATCCTGTGGTTTATTGCCGGCATATTTTTTATTCCAACACTTTTAAAGAAGGCAAGAAACCTGATGAACGACGAGACGCTCCTGATTGTTTCTATTGCTATGTGCCTGCTTATGGTTTTTTTGGCTGCAAAGGTTGGATTCTCCCCTGCCCTGGGCGCATTCGTAATGGGATCCTTGCTGGCTGAGACAACAAAAGCGGAAGCCATCGAACACCTTGTAAAACCTGTAAAAGACCTTTTCGGAGCTATCTTCTTCGTTTCGGTCGGTATGCTTATAGACCTGGGAATGATGACTGAATACATCGGGCCTGTACTATTGATAACAGCGGCTTGTATCTTAGGTAAAATTCTAACAACAGGATTTGGCGCTTTTATTTCAGGCAACACGTTAAAAGTTTCCATACAAACCGGCATGAGTCTGGCACAGATCGGGGAATTTTCCTTTATCATTGCAGCCCTCGGTACAACCCTTAAAGTAACGAGTGATTTTTTGTATCCAATTATAGTTGCAGTATCAGGTATTACGACTTTTACAACGCCATTTTTGATTAGAGCAAGCACTCCATTATATCAGTGGATAGACAGTAAATTACCGTTAAAGCTGAAAAACTCATTGGCAAAATACAGCTCAGAGGCGCAAACCATTACAACGGTTAGCGACTGGCAGAAGGTTTTACGCTCGTTTCTGATAAATCTCGTGCTTTTTTCTGTGCTAAATATTGCTATTATATATCTCTCTTCCAATTATGTGCTGCCTATGGTAAGAGAATATTTGGATGACAATCTTGGGCCGATTGCAGCATCAGCCCTGACGTTGCTGTTGATGGCTCCTTTTTTATGGGGTCTGACTGTGCGAAATGAACAAAACGAATCATTTGCAAGAATTTTTGCACAGCATAAATATAAAGGTCCAATATGGCTGATGCGTGGCTTTAAGATAGGTCTTGCTTTGTTTTTCATTATCTTTTTACTAAACAGGTTTTTCTCCTTTGCAATTGCTTTGTATGCGGCAGTTTTGATGGCTACTTTATTCAGCATCCTGCGCCACAATATTCAGAGGCTTTACGATAAGCTGGAAAATAGATTCATAAGCAACCTGAATGACAGGGATCTGCAAGCAGAATTAAAGGCTATGGAATTGCAGGCTGACAAAAGAAATATAGCCCTGGCGCCTTGGGATGCGCACATGACCACGTTTGAAGTACTACCGGAAACATCAACATCCGTATTAGGTAAAACGCTTGAAGAACTAAGGTGGAGAGAATTGATTGGAATTAATATTGCAATGATCAAGCGTGGGCAGATCACAATTGTCAGCCCACAAAAGTATGATCGGGTATTTCCAGGTGATAAATTATATATTATCTGCACCGATGCGCAGGAAAAGAAGATGAATGCAATTTTGCGGGCAGACAAAAAGCTCTTGGAAGAACAAAAAGAAGTTGAGGTGGAACTGGATAAATTTACTATTGAGCATGATTCACCTTTTGTAAATAAAAGTATAAGGGAATCTAATCTCAGAATGATAACTAATGGCCTGGTGGTAGGTATAGAAAGGAGCGGCACACGGATCTTGAACCCCGATTCAACAACTGTTTTTGAAGTAGGTGATGTAGTTTGGATCGTGGGAGAAAAGAAACTGATTGAAAAGATCAGTTAAATGGCATGCGCTCCTATGGCTAATATTACACGGCAAAGCTGGTTCCGCATCCGCAAGTAGCAGAAGCATTTGGATTCCTAAAAGTGAAGCCCCGGCTGTTAAGTCCACCCTGCCAGTCGATTTCCATTCCTAACAGGTATAGCTCGTGCGCTTTTTCCATTATATAGCTAAGGCCTTCAGACTCATATACATTATCAGCCTCCTTCTTTTGGTCAAAACCCAATACATACGAAAGACCTGAACAGCCGCCACCTTTTACACCAACCCGTAAATAGTTGGAGGCATCAAAGCCAGGCTCGCTCATCAAACGCTTCAGTTCCTCTAAAGCCCCTTGTGTAAACCGAACGGGAGATTGTGTCATTGTTTCCATAAAACAAATTTATCAATACAAGAATAAAATAATTGTCATAGAATTGCAGTTTCACAACTTCTTTATTTTTACGGTCTTTAAAAGTTAAGTGTATTTTATACGTTTACACTTTTTCTCAAACAAGTATTTATGGAAGATGCTACAGTTTCTCTAATAATCTCTGTTGTTGCTTTACTCATTGCTATTTTAAGTTTTTACCAATCTAAAAAGCAAAACAAACCAGAAACTCCTAAAGAGTTTTTCAACACAAAGCCTCTGCAGTTGCAAGCCTATGAGCGCCTTGTAATGCTTACTGAGCGTATTGCATTACCAAACCTGATCAGCAGGGTAAGCCAACCTCAATACTCGGCCAAAGAGATGCAAATGGTATTGTTGGATAATATCAAGCAGGAGTTTGAATACAATTCTTCGCAACAGATCTATGTTAGCCGTGTGGCCTGGGAGGCTGTGCGTAATCTTAAGGATCAGAATATGATCACGATCAACCAGGTCGCCAACGTTTTGCCGCCAGATGCCAAGGCTACAGACTTGAACAAGCAAATTCTGGAAGTTATCCTTAACCAAAAAGAAAAAGATCTTCATGCAGTTGTTTTGGATACATTGAACTTTGAAGCAAAGGAAATTATGAACAGGTAATTGACCTAATAAAGATGCCGGTTTTCGGAAACCGGCATCTTGTAAATATCTTGTAAATATTCTTTATTGGTGTATTGCAAATGTACCTTGCACACTCCTACCCTTTCTTCTGTTCTTTTGCCCAGGTGTCCTTAAGGGTTACTGTTCTGTTGAATACCAAACGGGCATAAGTGTCCTTAGTGTCCAGCGTGAAATACCCTTTCCTTAAAAACTGGTAACGCTCGTTCATTTTTGCTTTTTTTAAGGCGGGCTCTGCATAAGCAGTAGTAACTGTTTGTAAAGAATTTTCGTTTATATAATCTTTAAAATCACCTTCTTCGCTTGATGGATCTTCTACCTGGAATAAACGGTCATATAAGCGAACTTCAGCGGTAATAGCATTTTGAACATCTACCCAATGTAAAGTGCCTTTTACGTTTATCCCAGAAGTATCACTTCCGCTTTTACTTTCAGGAATATATGTGCAACGGAGTTCGGTAATTTTCCCAGATTCGTCCTTTATGACTTCCTCACATTTAATAATATAAGCATGTTTTAAACGAACCATACCACCTGGAAAAAGACGGAAATACTTCTTTGGCGGATTCTCCATGAAATCCTCACGCTCTATGTATAATTCCTTTCCAAAAGGAATTTCCCGATTACCGCTTGAAGCATCTTCAGGATTATCTTCCCCAACAAGTATTTCAGCACCTTGTGTTTCCGGGTAGTTTGTGATCACTACTTTTAAAGGATCAAACACCACCATGCGGCGCAAGGCTACTTTATTTAAATGTTCACGGACACAAAATTCCAATAATCCAACATCAATCAGGTTTTCTCTTTTTGCTACACCGATGCGGTCGCAAAAGTCACGAATAGCCTCCGGAGTATATCCTCTTCGGCGTAACCCGCTAATGGTAGGCATACGAGGATCGTCCCAACTTTCAACATATTTCTCCTGTACCAATTGCAGCAATTTGCGCTTGCTCATTACAGTGTAAGTGAGATTCAAGCGTGCAAACTCATATTGTTTAGAGGGAAAAATCTCAAGCTTTTCAATAAACCAGTCGTACAACTCGCGATGTGGTACAAATTCTAATGTACAAATGGAGTGCGTTACATTTTCAATGCTATCACTTTGCCCATGCGCAAAATCGTACATTGGATAAATACACCATTTATCACCCGTGCGATGATGGTGCGCATGTTTTATACGGTACATTACAGGGTCACGCATGTGCATATTCGGACTGGCCATGTCTATTTTTGCCCGAAGCACCCTTGAGCCATCCGGATATTTTCCGGCCCGCATACCCTCAAAAAATTCCAGATTTTCTTCTATGATTCTATTGCGAAACGGGCTATCTTTTCCAGCTTCAGTAGGAGTACCTTTCATAGCTGCTATTTCTTCGGCTGAAGAATCATCCACATAGGCCAACCCTTTACGAATAAGGGTAAGCGCAAACACATACAATTGCTCGAAGTAATCTGAGGCAAAAAGCTCATTCTTCCAATCAAATCCCAGCCATTTTACGTCTTCCTTAATACTTTCTACATATTCAGTTTCTTCAGTAACCGGGTTTGTATCATCAAATCGAAGGTTTGTATAACCGCCATATTTTTTGCTTAGGCCAAAGTTCAGGCAAATACTTTTGGCATGCCCAATATGCAAATAGCCATTGGGTTCCGGAGGAAAACGAGTTACAATGGATTTGTATTTTCCACTCTTTAGATCTTCTTCTATGATCTCTTCAATAAAATTCAGGCTTTTTTCTTCATTCATGCAACTATATTGGTTGGCAAATATAAAGGAAAGGAATAGGATTAATTAATGCTCCTGACGGCGGTTCAGAATGCCGCCTGCGGCTTCACGAATGGTGTTGGCAAATACGAAAGCCTTGCTATCTGTCTCAAAAACCAAGGTTTTAAGCTTACGAAGTTCAAGACGTGAAACAACTATGAATATGATATCACAGTCTTTTCCTAATTCAAAGTTGTTAGGTAGAAATCCTCTTTCACCTTTATAAACAGTAATTGCCCGGCCCATTTCATTCAGTATTCGGTGTTTGATCGTTTCACTTTGGCCGGAAACAATGGTTACGCCGGTATGAGCCTCAATTCCCTCAATTACATAATCGATTGTTCTGGAAGCAGTGAAATAGGTAAGAATTGAGTAAAGCGATGTTTCGATACCAAAGCGAAATGCAGCAAAAGTGAAAATAACAATATTAATGAACAGGATAAACTCGGCAATGGTAAAGGATGTACGTCTGGAAGCGTATAAAGCAAGTATTTCAGATCCATCTAATGCGCTCCCGGATCTAAGCACCAACCCAGCACCCAGACCAATAAAAAATCCACCAAAGATGGATATGAGCAATTTGTCTGAAGTAATAACAGGATAATTTATAAATAACAAGCATGCGCCAAGCAACAAAATGGAGCACAATGCTTTGTAAGCAAATCGGGGGCTCACCACAAAATAGCCCAGGCCAATCAATGGTAAATTTAGCAGGATCGTTGACAAAGAAAGATCAAACTGGTAGATTTCGTGGACCAGTAGTGCCACACCTGTTATACCTCCGTCAAAAAAAAGGTTGGGTACCAAAAATCCTTTTAAGCCGAAACCAGCAATAATAGCACCTAGAATTATAGAAATATAATCCCGTATCTCTCCCCTTTTTTTGCTTTTAGGCTTTTGTTTATACTTGTTAACTGCTTTAAGCAGATTCAGATTTTTCGCCTTACCCTCATTACATTCATTTTTTGCCTGTTCCGTAAAATATCGATGGGATTCAAGGAAATCAATCTGCTTTAGCTTCCACTCCTCACGATTATTGATCAATCCAATTTCTCTTAATTCCTTATATAATCTTTCAGCGATCAGGAAATAACGGTCTGTACCTAAATAGTATAAATCAGCATCGCACAGAATAGTTGCCAACTTACAAGGTGGTGATTGTGGCAATTTTGTTGCCATAATGAGTGTACATATGCGTTCAATTTGTTCTATTGTATACTCAAACCTGGGCAGATACTCCTTTGCCAGTTTACAAGAGTGTTCCTCATGATTGTCATAGACCTCCAGAAATCCGGAATCGTGAAAAGCAGCCGCAGTATAGAGCAGGGTTACCTCTTCGTCAGCCAACGTTTCATTATTGGTTAATTGCTGTACAGCCTGTACAACATCTTTTGTATGTTCTACATTATGAAAAGCAAGGCTTTTCGGTAACTCAAGCTCCAACTTTTTAATGATGAAAGAATAGGCTTTCTCGAATTGCATGACAACAGCGGTTATGTAGCTCTACAGAAGAGCGGATGAATTTAGAGAATATTATGGAATTATATAAATATTTATTATAGAGTAGATTATTTTAATACTTCATAAACCACAGAAGGTTGAACTTTATTTTTAAATGTTATTTCCCCGACCTTTCTACAATCAAACGATTCTTTTATTTTTTCGTAAGAAGATGAACAAATCAATATCTGACCTTCAGCAGCAACTGATTGCAATCGCTGTGCGGTATTCACAATATCGCCAATTACCGTGTAATCCAGACGACGCAGGTTAGCCGAACCAATATTTCCACAAATCATTTCACCGCTATTAATGCCTATTGATACTTTTGGTGAAAAACCAGCCTGACCGGACTCCTTTGGAAGTTTTTCAATCTCTGTCCGTACGGCCAGACAGGCTTCTATGGCTCTATCCAGGTGAAATTCCCCACGAAAAACAGCTAATATAGCATCGCCGATAAACTTGTCTATTTGACCTCCCTGTGCAATGATCTCTTTGACCATAACATCAAAATACTTGTTCAATATATTAACCACAGCATCTGCGGGTTTGTTCTCGCTTATGGAAGTAAAACTACAGATATCAATAAAAGCTACTGTGGCCTCAATAGTTTCATTAACAAGAAGAGTTGACTCAAACTCCTGGTGGTTCATGAAATTCAATACTGATTCATCTACATACATGCGTAAAATATTGTTCTCTCTGATCGCCTTAAGTGTTTCTTTCAATTGATCAACATGTTGAAGGGTTTTTTCGATAGTCAATTCAAGGTCGTTAAAATTTACTGGTTTGCACACAAAGTCAAAAGCACCACGGTTCATGGCTGTTCGAATGTTATCCATATCGCCATAAGCGGACACCATTACAGTTTTTGTCAATGGGCTTACTTCCTTTAGTTTATTTAATAATGTAAGACCGTCCACTTCAGGCATATTAATATCACTAAGCACAACATCCACGTCGGGATTTTGCTTTAATTTTTCCAATGCTTCTCTCCCGTTTAGAGAAAAGATGAATTCATATTTATGCTCCCTTATCTGGCGGCGAAACTTTTGCTTAATAAGCAATTCCAGGTCGGTTTCGTCATCTGCTACTAATATCTTGGCCATTAACTTTAATTTTAAGTTTTTCCTTCAACAGGTTAAAGTCAATTGGTTTCGTAATAAAGTCATCAGCGCCCAGGCTCATGGCATTGTTGTAATTGCCTACGTCACTGTATGCAGTGATCATGATAACGATCGGAGGGGGCGAATTGAATTTCTGTTTGATATGTTTCAATAATTCTAATCCGCTCATACCAGGCATATTGATATCAGAAAGGATCAGCACAGCTTCATGATCAAGGCGATTGAGATATAAAAGCGCATCTTCACCAGAAAAGGCAAATGCAAACTCCGTTATACCTTCACGGATTTCTTTGCGGAAACGTTGCTCAAATAACAATTGCATGTCCTTTTCATCGTCCACAACTAATATTTTCATAATAGCGATTTTGGTTATGCTTATTGCATTTAGTTTTTTTGTTTATGGTAAGATGATTGTAAACTCAGCAAACTCCCCTTCTTTTGTCTCTACTTTTAGCTCTCCACCATGATCTTTTGTGACGATATCATAACTCAGAGACAAGCCCAATCCGGTTCCATCACCTGCAGGCTTTGTTGTAAAGAAGGGTTGATAAATTTTATCTAAAACTTTTTCCGGAATGCCAAGCCCGTTGTCTCTTACTGTGATTTCTATTTTATTGTTCAGCCTTTTCGTACTTACAGATATGGTTGGCTCATAAGAATCTTTACTTTTCTTGCTTTTCATACTTACAGAATAAAAAGCATTATTAAACAAGTTTAGCAGCACTCGTCCAATGCCCTGAGGAATAACATTGACATTACCCACCTTTACATCAAAACTAGTATCCAAGACCGCATTAAATGATTTATCCTTTGCTCTAAGCCCATGATAACTTAAGCGCAAGTACTCATCTGTGAGTGCATTGATATCTGTGGGTTGTTTTTCACCGGTAGCTGTTCTTGAATGTTGCAGCATATTTTTTACAATAGCATCTGCACGATGACCATGGTGGACGATCTTTTGCAGATTTTGCTCTATAATATTTATAAGCTCCTTTTGTATTTGCAAATTCAATGGATTTTTACTCAGTTCCTCATTCAATTCTTCAATCAGTTCAATACTTACTTCAGAAAAGTTGTTGACGAAATTGAGCGGATTTTGAATTTCATGAGCAATACCAGCGGTGAGTTCACCCAGTGAAGCCATTTTCTCCGTGTGAATGAGCTGTGCCTGCGCCGCTTTCAATTGATTAAAAGCATCTTCTATTAGCTTTTTTTGCTGCTCTATCTCCACTTTCTGTCGGCAGCTTTCTTCATACAAGTTTGCCAATTCAATATTACGCAAACGGTATATCTCTGCTTCTTTTTTTGCATTGTCGGCACGGTGTAAAATCTCTAAGTTTAAAACTTTTTGGTTCAATGTGTCTTTATGCAACTTCTTTTCCAGTTCACCGTATTGCTCCAAATGTCTGAGTGCCTGTTTTGAAAGGTCACAATCTTTATAACTCTTGTAATACTGCCAGTGCACTTTGGCCAATAAATCCAGCGCACCGACTTCTTCTGCTCTTTGGATTGCCTTCTGTAACAATTGAAAATGCAGATCTTGCTCCTGGGACACTGAATGTAAGGATGCAAGAAATAGTAATACCTCTGCTTCACCTTTCTTATCTGCAACTGATTGACGGATATTCAAACTTTTTCTTGCATGCGATAGCGCCTTTTTCTTCTGGTTCATTTGCTGAAAGACATTTGCTATATGAAGCAGCGCATTTCCTTGTCCCTTCTGGTCGTTTACTTTTTCACTGATGGCAAGGCTTTGCATACAATAAGTTAGTGCCTCGTCCAATTTTCTAAGTTTCAAACATGTGGTGCCAATATTATCCAAACATCCTGCCTCCCCCCATTGATCACCTGATTGTTGCCTTATAGCTAAACTTTTTTCGAAACAATCCAAAGCCTGCTGGTATTCTTCAGTTTCAAAATATATAAGGCCAATTAGATTCAGCGAATAGGATTCAGATACCCAATTTTTTATCAGCCTTCCTAAGTTTAAACTTTGAAACAAGTGATCTAATGCCTGTTCGTATTGACCCATATATTTATAAGTCACCCCCAAATGATAATGAGCAAGTGAAACCCCTTCTTCGTATTGAGTTTGTTCCCTTAGTTCCAAAGATTTCCACAAATGATTCAGTGATGTTTCATAATCACCAGTAAATCGGTTGATAATGCCGTAGTACTCTAATACATCCGATTGACCGTACAGGTCATTCAACTCTTCAAAAAGAGCCATGGCTCTTTTTAGCGCTGTTTCAGCATCCTTGTTTTGTGCCAATCGGATATATGAGAAACCCAGAGTGCGTAAGCCTTGCGCCAATCCTTTTTTGTATTCATTTTCTTCGGAAAGCCTTACAGCTTCCCTGCTGAGCTCAAGAGTTAGAACTGAATCACTTACCCGTTTATCCCACGCCCTTTGGTTCAGTTCATCAATCTTTTGAATAGAATCATTATAGGTATCGGAATCCATGATCGGAATTTAGTTGTTGTGTAAAAAGACTTACACCATATAAAACTCCCATTGAATCCTGTCGGGGTCTTTAAAGGCAACATATAGCTTCTTCAATGTGTCATCCATTTTTACTCCTGTATTTTCAACACCGGCTTCGGCCAAGCCTTTGGCTACTCTGTGCAACTCTTCTTCTGACTCGCAGGCAAGCGCCAAATGGTCCATCCCAATATTGAAAGGATTAAAAGTTTTTTCATGATTTTCGGCAGCTGCTTTTTTAAAACCAACGAATACTGTGCCTGCAACAAAGCCTATTAACTCCGGACTGTCTAATGCAAGTGGCAAGCCGATCACGTTTTGATAAAAGTTTTTAGTAACGTTCATGTCCTTACAACGAAGAGCAATGTGGTGGATGCCTGGGGTTTTGGGTGTAATTGCCATTTTTATTGTTTTAAAGGTTTGCAGTTTATTGATATGTCAAAAGCAATAGTAATAGCTGTTAATCTTGCATAAAATGGCACGGTGAAATGTGGCTTTCCTTATTCCGGATTAATTTCTTTGAGAGAAATACAACAATAATTTAATTAATTTACTCCAAATTGTTTCAATTAATTATTAAATAAAAAACTCCTAAACTTAGATCTGGTAAACAATGTTTTTCAAGATGATAAAAATCATTGATTAAACACCTGTCCTAAAAATACTTTCATATCTTCCCAGGAGGCACTATCAGCAGAAGGATTATAGGCAATTGGCATATTAAATTTTTTACCTGTTTCAGAGGCGGCAGGATTCGTAAAAGCATGCGTTGCTCCCCGGTATTCTTTAATTGTATAGTTAGCCCCAATGGAATCCATACTTTTTTTAAAAGCATCAACATCCTTTTGCGGTACAAAGCTATCAGCTCCGCCTTGGCACACCAGAATTCTTGCTTTTAAAAGGTCTTTTCTGGCAGGAACCCCATCCAATGTGCCGTGAAAACTAACGACACCATCCAGATTTGATCCGAGTTTGGCAGCATTTAATACAACGGCGCCTCCAAAGCAATAACCGATAGCAGCTACCAGCGAAGTATCAGCTTCCCGATAAGTCTTAGCCTTAACCAGGGCCGCATCCAAACGGGCTTTCGCCAGTTCCGGGTTTTTATAAAAAACTCCTGCCATCTGTTGCGCTTCCTGCGGATTGTTGGCTATTTTACCATTGCCATAAATATCTACAGCCATAGCCAGGTATCCTAACCCAGCTAAAAGCTTCGCTCGCATACGAGGATAGTCATTTAGCCCCCACCATTCCGGCACAACCAATACTATAGGGCGTTTCCCCTCCAAATTTTCATTATATGCAACATAACTATTCATAATAGTATTGCCCGCAGTATAGCTAACAGAATCTTCTTTAATAGCCGCTTCCCTTTTAATTGTAGTATCGTCACTTGCGGAAGTTGTATTCTGCCCAGATTGCTGATTATTACAGGCAATAACACTTATGAGCGTAATAGAAACAAGGAGTACTTCTGAAAAGGATTTCATTGTTTTAATTTTTAATGAATTGTCCAGCTAGCGGTATCAAATACACTTATAAAGTTCTATAAAAATGACGAATGTTTTGAACAGCCAGCTATGAATAAAAGTCTTTAAATTAATTATCCCTTAATTTTAAAAATAAGTTCTCAACTAATTATAATGCAATTCCGGAAGTGTCTGCTTTTTATTGTATTGCTGGTGTTCCTAACCGTTTGTGCTCCCCTGCGTAAAAACCATGTTTTTCTTCAAAACGCCTTTAATGCAAAAAGGATAGGAAGGCATTTGGAATTATTGGCTTCCGACAGCTTTCTAGGGCGTAAACCTTTTACTGAAGGTGAAAAGAGAACCATCTATTACCTGCAGGAACAATTTAAAGCAATAGGACTTGAACCGGGAAATGGCAATAGCTATTTTCAAAAAGTGCCTATGGTGAGTATTACATCAATAGCAGCCTCCCAAATGCTCATAGAGTCTGAACAGAATTCCATTTGCCTAAATGGTCCCGATGATTATGTCATTTGGAGCAACATTTCTAATCCTGTTGTAGCTCTTGATAGAAACGACATAGTATTCGCTGGCTATGGTATTGTGGCACCAGAATTCAACTGGAATGATTATGAAAGTGTAAATGTAAAAGACAAGGTTGTATTGGTGTTAGCAAATGAACCAGGTTTTGGCAGCCAGGATTCCACATTATTTAAAGGCATTACAATGACTTACTATGCCCGGTGGACTTACAAGCTGGAAGAAGCGGCCAGACATGGTGCCAAAGCCTGCTTTATCATTCATACAACAAAAAGTACAGGACAACCATTCAGTATGGTGCAGAACGGCTGGAATGCCACCAGGTTGCGCCTGGATGAACGTTCTAGCAGTATAACACAATGCCCTGTAGCAGGATGGATATCTGAACAAGCGGCACATAAAATATTTAGTACTTCCGGGAAAGATACAGCCATCTTAGCTGCTGCAGAAAAAAGAGGATTTAAGGCCATACCCATGAATATACAGGTATCTGCCCGCATTCAAGTAAAAGCAATCTATAATCAATCAAATAATGTAATTGCTAAAATTACAGGTTCAAAACGTCCCGAAGAATATATTATTTATACGGCACACTGGGATCACTTTGGTATTGGCAAGCCAGATAAATATGGGGACTCCATTTATAATGGCGCACATGATAATGCATCAGGTGTAGCCGGGTTGTTGGAATTAGCCTTTGCTTTTAAAAGTTTGCCGAAACCTCCAAAACGTACCATCGTTTTCTTAGCCTTAACAGCAGAAGAACAAGGATTATGGGGATCTGACTGGTATGTGCAAAACCCTGTTTTTCCCATCAATAAAACACTGGCGAATATTAATATAGATGGTCTGAACCCTTTTGAAAAAACACTGGATATGATCATAGTCGGGCAGCCACAATCGGAACTTGAAGATTATCTGAAAGAATCCGCTGCAAAAATGGGGAGGACAGTTGCATATGACGATGCACCTGCAGCAGGTTACTACTTCCGGTCTGATCAATTCAATTTTGCGAAGGTTGGAATTCCCGCAATTTATGCCGGCTCTGGTTCAAATGTGATTGGTAAGGGCTTAGAATACGGCAAAAAATGGAAAGACGAGTATGGCAAAAATCATTACCACCGTCCTTCTGATGAATATGACCCAAAAACATGGACAATGGAAGCTGCCACAGAAGATCTCAAACTCTTATTTCTGCTAGGTCAGCGCATAGCATCAGAAAAGAAATGGCCACAATGGAGGGATGACTCAGAGTTTAAATCAGAAAGAAAGTTTAGTAATCCGAAGTTAGAATTATAAGCTCATTTATTATATTAAGTATGACTTAACTCCGGCTCTTCTCTTTTCCAGTGAATCTTTGTGCCAAAACCTTTTGTATTGTCTGTCAATTTTATCAATTCAAGCTGAATGGTATACACTTCTCCTGATTTAGCCAATGCAAAAGGAAATTTTTTATGATATTCTACATTTGCACACCGGCACAAAACATTTGTTGGATCTAAAACAACACCACAGAACTGAATACCCTTTAAAGCAAGATAATTCAACCTGCCAGGCAATATAGTTCCGGCAATCTGGGATTTTTGTTGTAAGAACCGGGAATGATCAGTTGAAGGTGACGACTTAAAATATAGTAGGCCTTCACTTTTGTTGAAGGCATAGAAACAATTGAAACAATAAGGATAACCGCTTTCATCCAGGCAACAAACAGTTGCGACTTTCTGGCCCAAAATAAAGTCTATGATCGAATCGTCCATAAGCTTAGTTTTCACCGATTGATTTTTATTTTAAAACCGACAATCAATAATTATTAATTACTCCATTCTGAATTCTTTCTTGTATTTGTGCCAGAATTCTATCTGCCTCTTCCCTGTCAAAATCAACATGCTGCTTTTTCTTTACCCCAAAGTCGGTAAGCTCAATATGTATATCCGGCTTTAGCTGATGATTGCCCAGGCAAGCTTTGGAACATGAAAGGGGACAACCATCAATAGCAATAATCTTCCTCCCAGATTGTGCCGTCTTCACTAATTTCTTTACATTGCCGCCCACTCCGGCAATACATGACATTTCTGCTAAATTTTTCCGGTCCATTTGAATAGCCATATAATTAGCCATTTGAGCTGCGCTGGAACATCCGGAGCAAGAATAAACCAGTGGTAAAGCTTCAGTAACTGCACTGTTCATAACAATTTACATTTAACAACTGCAATTAAATAAGTTATAAACTTAAATAAGGAAAAAACGACATGATTTTCGTCAACCTTGCCATTAAACAGATTTTTTTTACGAAAAAGTGTACATATAGCTAAATGAAACTTCGATAAACAAAAGCAACCAAATGTTAATATTGCCTGTCTTTTAAAAAATTCCTCACGATTGATTATTTTTAAAACATGAAGAAATTGTTTTTTATTATCATGCTGCTGCCAGCCTTTGCAATTGCACAAAGCAATTGTATGATTAAGAAAACCAAAGACCAATTTAGTCAGGAACCTAAGCTTACGACTGGATTTTTAGAATTGAATGCCGGATCAGTATCAATTGATGCAGACAGCCGGGAAATTGATTTCTTCTTTGCCATGAAGAACCTGAATGAGACAAAATGCTTTGATGATGCGTCTACGGTTTCAGTACAATTTGATGAAAGCCGCTCGAAACTTAATTTCCGGAATACAGGTACTATGAATTGCGAAGGCCTATTTCATTTTACTTTTAAAAATGCGGCCGTTCCACCCTCTGCATTACAAAGACTAGCAACGAAAAAAATCACTTCCTTTACCTTAACCGGGAGCAATGGTATAAAAACTATTATTACACTAAATGAAGAACAAAAAGAAAAGCTAATGCAGTTGATATCATGCCTGGTTACAGAAGCAAAAACATTAAGAAGTTTATAGTTTGACCATAAACTATAAACCATTCAATGCTTTTTCAATCAACTCTTTTCCCCTCCCATTGAATTCCAGTTTTAAAGCTGCTTCCCTGCCCGGAGCGGTCATCTTTTTCCATGTTTTTTGCAATATTCTAACCATAGTTTCATCATCATGCTTCTGAAGGAAATCGTCATATTGAAATTGTAAAAACACAAGACAAAGTGCATTTTCCATTACTTGTACCTCATGATCAGAACGTAATTGCTTTTTCAGGATAATTCTCTGAACAGATTTGATCTTTTCTTCGTCCAATTCAGCTTTAAGCATCAGTTCAGCAGCTTTTTCTGCATGAAATTTTGCAAGGTCTGTCCTCCACTTGTGATAGCCAATTTTATCGGCCAGGTAATTTTCCCTTGGTATTAGCCACCGTCCAATATGTTGGCTCCGGGAAGCTAGTAAGAGCTCATCGCCAGCCTCAGGTTCTAATTTCCTGACCCAATTATACAACTGAAGTGCATAAAAATATTCATAAGGAAATTCATTCCCATCAAAAACTATATTACGAGGGTCTTGCTGGTTATAAGCATCAAATAATTCAATGGCTACGTCTATTTTGTTCATAAAGTTTTAAAGAAGACTTTTGAAATTATTTGCTATTGAAGTAGGATAAAAAGGTTAGGTTCATTTAAAAAATTGCTGATGGATGCAAACATTGGCAATGTACTAAAGCTTAACTGAGATACGAAATTAATTATTGAACAGCAGGAAGTTCCATTGATTTAAAAAATGCATAAATTGAAATAAATTAACAGGAACAAACACAACAATAAATATGGTAAGAATGTAAAATTCAAATCTTTTTGGACTTTTTTTTGTTATTCAATTAAAAAACTAAGGATCATGAGAAACAACTCGTTTGAAATTTTAGTAGACAACGTTCCCTATCGTGTAAAAGTTGAACCATTTGAATTTAACACTGAAACTAGATTTAAGGTAACTTATAATGGTGACCAGGAGCATATTTTTACTTGGGATTCCAGAATTGGTAGGTTAGCAGCAATTGATGACGATTCTTCAACTTTACCTGATAACCTGGAAAGAGCTATTGCAGAAAGATTACAGGCGGGTAAGTATTAATTACATAATAATTCAAACAAAAAACTCTCTGTATAACTACAGAGAGTTTTTTGTTAAAAAGCAAGTCTGAAAGAGCCAAAAACACCAAAGTTTAAACTTTTATAATTGCCATTTGATGTAGTTTCATGTGGGAGAACCTTCCAGAGAAAATCTACACGCAGCACTTTAAAAATATTGTCTACGCCAGTTCCTACTTCAATATATGTTTTACCATCCAACGAGCGCAACGGATAGTTTCCAACAAAGTTCAGGAGCTTGTTCTCTGGTGATAAGTTGCCCCACAAACCTTTAGCAGTCCAAAATTGCCTGAATTTCAATTTCCTGGTCAGTGGTAAAAAACGGAAAAGCCCATTGCCAACATTATGTTCAATATTAAATCCGGAATAGCGATCATGGATGTATTCATACCGGTTCATCATATTGAAAGCATACCGGTTATAGTAATAGATCTCATTACCCGGTGCCACATCTAAAAACATATATGGCAGTGTTCCAAATGTTTTTCCTGCAAATACATTGAAGTACAAACTGCCTAGCGGAGCAATTTTTATGTTATCGCTGATACCAGCAGATAATTTATGATAGTCGTAGTTACTATTGAATACCCCTGCAATACCTTTAGTATACTTTAGCTCCACAATAGGTAGCGGACTACCTAAACTGGAACGATAGAATGTATTTTCCAGAAACTTTTCTAGGTAAGCAAAACGGAGGCGAATAGAAGATTCAAAAGAACTCAGGGCTTGGCCGTGCTGTGATGTGAAATAAAACTTCTCCGGTAAATTACGTACTGGCTCATACTGTTTTCTTCGTGTGGACACAAGGATTGAGAAACCAGGGTTCCATTCTTTAAAAATATCAAGGCGCTCTTCCTTTAACCTTATAAATTTTATAGGCACGCCTTCTTTTCTGATGGCAAGTGCGAAAATATTATCGGTACTGATCTCATCATAATAATTCTGACCATAGTCAAAATCGTTAACGTATGAGCCGTAAACATACATTCTTGGGTGCTTTTTAAACAGGTACATAGCATCAAATTCCCCTTTCCACTTACGGTCTCCAAATCCATAAGCCGCGTAACCATGAAAAATTACCTTTTTGTTAAAGTGCCGGTTGGTACCCAGATCAAAACGGAGTCGTAGCCCCTCTTGAGAGTTAGAATAGACCCAATTTTGCCAGGGGCCAATCTGGTAATTACCAATATCATAATAGCCTGTTCCTATGAAGTTAATTATATTGGTATACCGCTTAAATTGTGGCATTCCCACAAGCGTATCAATCATTTTATAAATAGACTGTTCACTTTTACTAAGTTGTTCATGACGTGCCTGTTCCCAAAATTCTTCTTTTTTATCTAATACGCCTGGTGGCAGTACTGTCTCTTCTTGTATCTTGTTTTTTGCCAGTTCATTGGATACAGAAATATCATTAACAACAATACTTCGGTAGGTTGTTGTCTTCCTGCCTATAAAGGAAAGTCCGGATTTACCCAATAGGTTAAAATCAACTACAAATTTATCTTTCGATAAAAACCAGGTACTATCATTTAATAACTGATATTCCTGAATCAGGCTCAAACGTTCCACATAATTGATATTGGCATCTTTGGTAAGCCGCAAATTCATTTTTTGAATAGCAAATGAAGTATCATGCACCCAGCAATCACCTTCAAATGTATTTTGCCCTTTGCGTTTTGGAGTAAAGAAAAAATGAATAAGACGGCGACCGGCAACATACTGAGTATCAGCCACTTTATAATTATAGTAAGCATCTCCATCGTCACTGATCGGGCTTACAAATTTTTTATCGAATACCGGAATGAAGTTGTTGTAGAAGTTCACATTTTGGTCCATGCCTCCCAACAGCTTTGAGGCACTTTCATTCTTAACACCTATAGTTTTAACAGCTTTAAAAACCTCTCTGCGCTTAACCGGATTTTTTTGGAAGTAATAATCAGATATGGCTTCGGTTAGATAAACAGGTAAAAAAGTGGAACCTTCAGAAGTATCGATATTATCTAAAATGAAGTTGAACGGTTTTAATAATTTAACGCTGCCTAACCTTTCTTTATTTACATTTTTGAAATCAAGTTCCAGCTTGTTGTATAATTCATAAGAAAAATTGTTAAACCTGTAACGGTCGTTTTTGGGCTTGTTTTTAACAATACGCTTCCACATTTGCAAACCGCGGTTTACTTTTTTAGTAACAACGACCCCAATATTAAACTTACCAGGCTCCATCTTGACCAATAAACTCAAAGTGTCACCAGACCTGGATTCCGGAGCAATAAAAACTTCATAATCCTGATACCCAACAGATGTTATCAGCAATGTATCTTCTGGCCAGTTTTGAAAGGTAAACATGAAAGAACCAGAAGAATCTGCTAACCGTCCTATTCCACTCTTTTTAAACTGAACAGAAGCAAAAGGAACAGGCTCATCACTATGCCTGTCTTTAACAGTACCCTTTAAGACCTTCTGGGCAGTTGATGAAATAAAACCAAAACAAAAAAAGAAAGCCAGCAAAAAAGAAAGCCGCACCTTTATGAATATCCGCTTTATCATGCCCCAAAAATATAATAAATGCTAATGAGTATCAGAGGATAAGATAACGTTAGGAAAATGTGGCAATTTTATTCCAATTGTTTCTTTTGTAATTGTTCTTTGTTGCTGTAAGACTTTTCCCTCGCAATATCAATAGGATTTCCGAACAGGTAAAAAATCTTTTTCTTTAATCCCCTGGCACTTTTCAGGTCTTTCCAAATATCTATGTATTCGTGGAAGTTAACATAGAGAGGATTGCTTTTATCTTCAAGCGGGTGCGTCAAACCATAAACTGCCGGCTCATCTTCCTTTTGATAGGTACCAAATAAACGGTCCCAGAAAATGAAAGTTGCGCCATAATTTTTGTTGATATATTTTTCCTGGGAGCCATGATGTACCCTGTGATTAGAAGGAGTGGCAAAAATATACTCAATCAGGGGATGCAGCTTAGGTACATATTCCGTATGCACCCAAAACTGAAATAGTACAGCTATCTGGTTGACAACAAAAAAAATAATAGGATGAAATCCCATTAAAGCTACAGGTAAAAAGAATATGAGTTTTAAGTTTTGCACCCAGCTTAGCCGGAAAGATACAGTAAGATTATAATGCTCTGCGCTATGATGTACAACGTGTGTGGCCCACCAAAAACGCTGTTGATGTGAAATACGGTGTGCCCAATAACTGCAAAAATCAAAAATTATGTAACAGGGAATGAAAGTCCACCAGCTGAAATGCATGCGCCATGGTAAAAGGTTATACAACCAGATAACTCCATAAAACAAACTTAATTTCAGAGCAGCATTAATTGCAACATACCCGATGCCTACACAAATAGATGCAAATGATTCTTTCTTTTCATAAATATGTCGGTGCTGCAGACGGGCAATAAACCATTCAAGTAAAACAAAAAAAAACATGACAGGTGCAGCCCAGATAATAATATTTGGCGAATTCTTTTTAATATAATCAATACTATCAAAAGAAATTTCGGGTGCACCGAAAAGTGAGAAAAGAAAATCGAACTCTATCATTGCTTTTCTTAAACGTTTATTATACCAGTTTAATTGTCACAAATCCTGCCTAATTTATGAAATATTTCCACAATATCAAACAGCAATTACTCCCAACAAAAAGGCCAGTCAATGACTGGCCTTTTACTAATAAATTCAAACAATGAGCACAAGAATATTCTTAACTGTTATTCTGATTTCTGTAAAGACAACACAATGGCGTGTATATTTTCACATTATGTATCAGGAAGACTGGTTACTATCTTCCTCCTCATCCCATCTGGACGAAACTTTTTTATGAACATCCACATTTTGCATAAACTCACCGGTTTCATCATCAGAATAAAAACCGTAAGCGTCCACTAAAGTTCCCTTGCGCCCATCTGTTGTTTCTATAGCGTAAAGGATAGACATATCATCAGGATCTGAAATGCCTTCAAAACGGAAAAAGTTTACAGCCTTCACATCTTTTGGTTTGTAACGCTTTTTGTTATCAGTTAATGACTGTAAATGTTTTCTTTCCACCTTAAATTGATCGGTATATCCCTTTTCTTCCAACCTTTTCATACAACGGTCTAATTCAGACATAAATGTTGGACTGTCGTTCGCTTCGCTATATTTATCAGTACGGCTTTCGAGCTTAGTATTCTTATCCATAAGAAGATATTTAGTTCAAATTTTATTTTCTGCTAATTGAAGTTGCTCTTCAGTGTATATACAGCGAATATGATGCCGGAGGGAACACACATATTCTCAATTCTTAAAATTTTGGGTTACCATCAATCCACGTATTCCTCCATCTAGTATCCCAATTCCTAAACGTCCAAAGCTTCTATTTAAAATATTAGCGCGATGCCCCGGAGAGTTCATCAAATTATAATGAGCAAGCTGTATGGTCGGTGCCAATGCCAGATTCTCACCTGCATTTAAGAAGCCTACACCTCCTGCACGGAGCCGGTCGGCTAGCGATTTACCTTCTAAAGTATAATGGGAAAAGTAGCCACGCGTAAACATATCTTTGGAGTGAGTCCTGGCAACCTTTGTTAAATCAGGCTCAGGCTTCAATTCCGGTAAACCAGCTTTCCTGCGTTCTTCATTAACCATTATTAGCATTTGTGTTTCAAGATCACTCCTAGCTATTGGATTACTGACGGTAAAGTTCAGCTTAACTGTTTCATTAGACTTAGGGTGGATAGTAAGCTTATTGATCGATTTGTTTATAGCCTCATCAAAAACAGGTGAAAGTTTTTCATCAATCCATGAACTCTGAATGGCAAGACTGTTGGCCAGCTTACTTTTACGGATTTCTCCGGTTATTGACTCCCAGAGAGGTAGCGCCAATAATAAAGAAGCAATAATAATTGCATTTAAAAAGCCTTTTATTGAACCTGGGAGCAATCCAAGAAATTTATTTGCGCCATGAGCATGTACCTTTCCTGGAGTTGCCCTGATAAATATGTTTAACACCAAGGAGATTACAATGCTAGCAGCAAGGATGACGCCTATAAAAGCAACTGGCAAAGCCCATACGCCCAAATTAAAATACACTTCGAGCCAGTCAGCAACTTTTTCGTAAAAGACAAAACCGGCAATTATACTTCCTACCCACGTGGCTAACTCTATTGAAGACACAATAAATCCCTTTTGCCACCCACTCCAAACGGAAAGTAAAAAAATAACAAACAAAAAAAGGTCTATCCAGTTCATTTGTGTATTTTAAACAACAAATTATAGATCATTCGGGGTATTCGTCGTTTCTACCCCATTCTTTACTTCTCAGTATTTGTTCCCGCTGTTCTTTCTTGGAGTTCTGCCCGGGCGGTTTGCTTTTTCAGTTCTCGCTTCCTCTTCAGATATTTCATTTTCTTGCTGCACCTCAAATTCATCACCATAGGCTTCCCTTTCGTATGTTTGTTTTTGCACCTTTCTTATTTCTCCTTCATTTGGTGTTTGTCTCTTTTCCATCGGGTTCATTGGAGTATTGGCATCATCATTTTTTTTTGAAGGATCCTGGGCCGCGTTTTGTCTTGTTGTATCTGATTGATGACGTTTCATAATTACGTTTTTGACCATTACCAAAAACATAATGCCAAAATAATACAGGCTCAGCAACTAGATGCGAATAATTAAGCTGTAAACTTTACAGGCATAGCATTTGTAAATAAAGAGGCAGAAAAACGTGGGTTATGAAAAATGTGTTGTTAATAGCCTTGGCATTAAACAGCTTGATAGCATGCGAAAATATTGTTGGTGGTGTAAAGACAGAGAGAGCAGACAGCGCAAAGGCTGATATGGCTCTTGTACCTGTTCCAAGAGATAACAGTATTACTGCAGCCAATGCTTATACTGATTTATTTTTAGACAGTGCTACTGTTGATGCATTTATTAAAGAAAATGCATTGAATGATACAATTGCAATACAAGTGCGCAACTTTTACAACGCGCGAAATTACCAATATGCCTGGCTTTCAAGTGATGGATTTACAGAACAAGGAAGAGGTTTCTGGAACCTGTACAACTATAGAAGCAGAGATACAGCAAACAAAAGTTTGGCTGATATATCATTGAATAGCAACCTGGATACATTAATGGAGGAAGATTCATTGCATATAGCAGCAAATGACTCAAATTTTATAAGAACGGAACTTGCACTCACACAACATTTTATTCAATATATCAAAAATAATAGCGATTCAGCGACTGTTTATTTGCATCGATTTATTCCAATTAAAAAATTTACTGTGCGCCAGTTAGCCGATTCAGTCCTGAATACTAAAGATAGCGGTCAATCTTTAGCCATCCATAAAGATAGTGCTCAAATAATGACAGCCAGCCAGCATTATTTATTATTAAAAAAAGCACTAAGAAAATACGACAGCATTGCAGACAAAGGCGGATGGCAATCAATTTCATCAACTGGTAAAAAACTAACAAAAGGTATATCCAACCCAGCGGTAGCTTCTATTAAAAAGAGACTGCAACTAAGTGGTGATATGGCTGGTGCTGATACTTCACAAGCCTTCAATGACTCGCTTGAATTAGCAGTAAAAAGGTTTCAGCAAAGGCATGGACTGAATCCTGATGGCATCATCTCCGATAGCCTGATAGCGATAATGAATGTGCCTGTTGAAGAAAGGATGAAGCAAATCCTCATCAATATGAACCGCGTCCCGTGGATGCCAATGCAACAACAGAATAAACTGATTCAGGTGAACATTCCAGACTTTATGCTGTATGTATATGAAGGAAACAAGGATGTGCTATCTTCAAAAGTAATCGTAGGCAAAGAAGGCACAAATACGATGATGTTTTCAGGTAACATAAATCAAATTGTATTCAACCCATACTGGAATATCCCTGCTTCAATAGTACAAAATGAGGTTATGCCAGCCATGAAAAAAGATCCAAATTATTTAAAGAAGAACAACATGGAGATAGTGCAGCAAAACGACAGCTTACCTGTTATAAGGCAATTACCTGGCCCACAGAATGCCTTAGGTAAAGTAAAATTCCTGTTTCCAAATTCTTATGAGATCTATTTGCACGACTCACCAAAAAAAGAACTATTTGAACAGAAGAACAGGGCTTTTAGCCATGGATGTATTCGTGTAGCTGAGGCTCAAAAACTTGCTGTATATCTGCTAAAAAATAACCCTGAATGGAGCCCGGAAAAAATAAAACAGGCAATGAACAGTGGCAAAGAGCAGACAATAACATTGAAAGAACAGGTACCTGTTGCCATTTCATATCTAACAGCCTGGGTCGATAAGGACGGTCAGGTAAACTTTAGACAGGATATTTATGGTCATGATGCAAAAACTGCAAGTAAAATGTTCAATGGATAATTATAGAAACAGACAGCACAAGCCGGATATCCAATAAATGCAGCATTCAAACCATTATAAATAGACAGGAGGCGCTATATTGTTGCGCCTCCTGTCTATTTATATGTAGAAGCTAAGATTTAATCTGACAGTTACGATTAATTAGTAACTTTTAAAATCAGATTAAGTTTTATGACTACCGATCAAAAACTCATTCAACCCAAGCTGGGACTGCTGAAGTTAGCAGAAAAGTTGGGCAATGTATCCGATGCCTGTAAAATAATGGGCTACTCCCGAGATACCTTCTACCGCTTTCAAAAACTCTATGAAGAAGGCGGAGAACTGGCTCTGAAAGAAATGAGCCGTAAAAAACCTAACATCAAAAACCGCATTGAAGAAGCAGTTGAAAAAGCAGTAGTGGCCTATGCTGTGGAACAGCCTGCTCATGGACAGCAACGAGCTTCCAATGAACTGAGGAAAAGGGGCATCTCCATTTCACAGGCAGGTGTACGCTGTGTGTGGCTGAGAAACGATCTGGAGACCTTTGCTAAACGCCTCAAAGCTCTGGAAGCCAAAGTAGCACAGGATGGCTTGATCCTCACAGAAACTCAGGTAGCCGCCCTGGAGCGAAAGAAAGAAGAGCAGGAAAAAACAGGGGAAATAGAAACCCATCATCCAGGCTATCTGGGAGCACAGGACACCTACTATGTAGGTTATATCAAAGGAGTGGGCAAGATCTATCAGCAGACTTTTATTGACACCTACACCAGAGTTGCCATGGCCAAGGTATACGATAGAAAGAATGCATTAGTGGCAGCTGATATGTTAAACGATAAGGTGTTGCCATTCTATCAGAGCCAGGATGTAGAACTGCTGCGGATCCTCACGGACAGAGGGACGGAGTATTGCGGGGCACGAGAACATCATGAGTATGAACTGTATTTGGCCATAGAGGACATTGATCACAGCAGAACCAAAGCCAAGAGCCCACAGACAAACGGCATTTGTGAGCGGTTTCACCGCACAATTCAGGAGGAGTTTTATGCTGTAGCTTTTAGAAAGAAGATTTATAACTCACTGGAAGAACTGCAAGCAGACCTGGATCTTTGGATAGAGCATTACAATACAGAGCGGCCACATAGTGGAAGATATTGCTTTGGCAAAACACCGATGCAGACCTTTGTGGATAGCAAGCCATTGGCAAAAGAAAAGAGGTTAGCCGATTTGTATTGTGCAGATGACGTAAGTGCTGAAGCTTTATCCACAAAAATGGGCGGAGAAGCCCCCGGCGGTATATCGTAGCCCATTTTTAGTGGATAAAATATTCATAGATTTATAGCTGGTTTTCTGGCGCCGAAAACCAGCTCACTGTCAGATTAAATAGTAGCGATTACAATTTTATAACAGCATACAATTATTATGCTCTCCTGCTCTACATCTCTAAGACCTGCCGCCATATCTCTTCGTTGACAGGAATGCCATCTCGCTCATTTTTCAAGCGGGTAGCCAGTGTTTTCTCTCCGGGATAATATATTTTTTCGCTATTATTTATTGGTATTGAGCTTTTTGTATACTGAATAATCTCATCGATGAGGGATTGGTTTAAATGAGGGGCATGAATACACAGGAAGAATTGTGACAGTCCTTTTTCAGTTCCTCCAACAGTAATTTGACCCACTGATTGGCCTCCGCTGAGCGCAGACACTAATACATCAAGTATAAAAGACAATCCTGATCCTTTCCAAAAACCAATAGGCAATGTACGTTGGGTGGTTTTTATCTGCTGCGGATTTGTCGTTAGCCTTCCGTTTTCATCATAACCACCAGCAACAGGAAGCTCCCTACCATTTATTTCATACTCCTGCAATTTGCCATACGAAAACTGAGACATAGCCATGTCTAAAACAATATGCCCCTGTTGTCGAGGCACCGCAATCACCAAAGGATTGTTGCCTAACCGGGGCTCACGGCCACCCCAGGGTGGCATGTTTGCAATTGTATTAGACGTGCAAATACCAATACAACTGGAATCAGCAGCCTGCCAACCATAGGTACCACCGCGCATCCAATGGTTTGAATTTCTAACAGATACACACCCTATGCCTGCCTCTTTTGACAGGGATATAGCCTTGTCCATTGCCAAAGTGGCTATATACATGCCCGGACCTAAATGACCATCCCAATACTCCACAGAGCCGTTTTTGCTCAAAACTTCGGGCTCAGCCTCAGGTACAATCAACCCATTTTTTACAGCTTCAATAAAAACCGGAAAACGGTTCAGACCATGCGAATAGACTCCATCCCTACTGTTCTCAGCAAAAATTCGGGCAATTAGTTCTGACTTTTGTTCATTAAATCCATTTTTTAACAATATACCTTTGAAAATGTGTTGAAGCTGACTATAAGAGACTCTCATAAAAGTGGGGATTATTAGCTTGAAGATATTATCTAGTTCAGAAATAATGTAAAATGAGGGGAACAGCCTGTCTTCGGAAAAATATTTTTAAAAGCTAATTTATAAAGAAAGACCAACACTTCATTTTTGGCATCCCCATTCTACAGGTCCGTATAAAATAGAGAATCTCGAAAGAATTTATACCATTTTCAACCATTGACCATTCACGAACTAAATACCATACTACTCATTTTTATCTGGCATTAGAGTTCAATTTCATAATATCTTTGAAATAGGATGAAAAAAATATTTCTTCAGCAACCATTACTCTCACGATTTTTCAAGGTGCTAAAAAATAAAAAGCCAAAGCTTTTTTATTTTTTCTTATTATTCCTTATTCTTCAACTTGTCACAACCTTTCTTAAAATTGAAATAACTCCTTTTTTATTGTATGGAATGTATTCAGAGAAAACACCTGACACAGGCAATTACAAGCAACAATTGATTTTATTAAATGGTCATGATATACACTCCTACAAAATTCCGCCATCTGAACGCATGTTGCTGGTAACCGCCATTGAAAATTACCTCAAAATCAAACAAAATGGAAATAAAGATATTGTTCAATCAAGAGTTGAATCTATATACACGTTTCTTACAAACTCATTTATTTATCCGTCTATAGAAGATAAAATTTATAACAAACCAGATGACCTGAGAAAATTTGAATCATGGTTCAAAGAAAAATGCAGTAAAATAGTTCATAGAAAAATTCATAAAGTTTCAGTTATTCAAAGACAACACGTGTTAAATAGAAAATATTTTTCGTTCAAAACTATATCGAGTGATACAATTGCTTCATTTTGATGATTACCTTAATTCTGCTTCTCTGAAAAGAAATTTGATCCAACGTATTTTTTTTGGTTCTGTTTTACTGATTCTTCTATTAAATTTCAGATCACACATTTTACTACACCAGATTGGCAGGAATCCTATTTTATATCAGGAGATTGATCCTGTATATTGGCTTTTTATGATTCTAAAATTACCCGACCTTATCGGGTTGAAAATGCCATTCCTATTTGATGCAGTTCTGGTAGGTTCAGCAACCTGCTCCTTTATTTGGCCATGGCAGAACAAATCAACGATTGTTTTCTTTATTTCTTACTTTATTTATTTCGTTTTATATAATATGATGGCAGGGCATCATTATGCAATTTTGGGTATTTTATTCATGAGTTTTCCCTTTACATTTCGTTTTAAGGAAAACTTCGCTTATGCTCTACTATTCTGTAGATTTATTTTCTGCTTTATCATGTTTAGTGCAGGCATGTGGAAAGTAACCCGAGGAAACCTTTTCTTTCCAGATCAAATACAGGTTACGTTGATTTCAGAAAATCTTGTTGATCTTCTAGCCAACAAATCAAATATGCAGATGTTCATTATTAAGTGGCTGATTCAACACCCTCCCATTGCACACATTTTTTGGGTAATCATGATTATACTGGAACTTTTCTTTTTTATAGGTTTTCTTACTCTAAGTTTTGATTTCTTCTTACTAGCTTGTTATCTATTATTTGCACTAGGCGGCTGGTTTCTTTTTAACATTTTCATTTATGAAAACTTGCTTTTTCTGTTCTCATTAGCACCTTTTATTAATCTCATTCGGCCACTCCGGGAAAAATAAATTAGAACCTAATTATTTTTATAACGAAACCTATTTATTGCATTTTTAAAAGTCACTCAGCAAGGCGTATTCGATTATAATTCAATCCGCGGTCAAGGTAAGAGAGTAATTAATGGTAGTTTTAACTTGTACTACTAAAATTTTCAGTTAACTCCGAATTTAACAGCTGTGCAGTTGATGTAAAATGATAGGCAGTTTAGTATTAAGTAATTTCCTGTTCTTCCTTATAATTACTTTTTGGCTTTGTTAATTAAGAATTCTTTAAAAGAATAAAGCATAATTATTGCAAGAAGGAGGAAATTCAAAAGTTAATCATGGATTTACAAATAATAAAAAACATACATTTTACTAAGTTAATAAAGGTAAACGGTCGGCTTCGTGAGTTTAATTTCAGAAAAGTAGGTGGTATTTCCGGTGGTCATTTTCATGTGGATGTACCTGACGATCGCGGAAATCGAATTATTTTCAAAATGCACAAAGAAGACAGTCAATGGAAAATAATGGATGAATACATACCCAATTGGATTGCAGTTTTGGAAAATCAGTTTAACGAGGTGATTGAGGGAGAAATCAGATAAATTAATTAAATATAATATATTTGGTTGCTATTTTTTTACTAAACTCTTGCCGTATTTTTTATCAATCTCTTAAAATATACAAGATCATTTTTTTTTAATAAAATCAACTGTTTAAAACGGGCCTTTGTTTGTTTTTTAAAAATAATAATATGATAAGCAGCCATGAGAGTATATCCAATACTGCTTGCAAGGGCAGCCCCTTTTATACCAAAACTGGGGATAAATCCAATATCTAAAATTATAATTACAAGCAGACATAGAACTGTTCCATAAAAATTTACTTTCAATTTATTTATTCCTGCAAAATAACTTGCTAATATTATTGAAAAGCAAAAAGTAATTACACCAGGCAATAAAATTCGAAAAGGAGTGATACTGTCTGCATATTCAATACCAAATAACCAAGTGATTAAATAGGGAGAAAAAAAGAATAAGAGTAGACCAGAAATAATGTTACAAGTATTCATTATTCTAACTAAGGATAAAAGATTGAAGGAATTTTCTTCAATCTGATTACTAGCAACTTTCGGAAATATAATTGCAGCAAATAAACCAGGAATAATCCAGAATAACTGAGCCAATCGTACAGATACGGAATACAAGCCCAACTGCAAAGATCCTTTATAGTAATCAACCAGCCAATAATCAGCTCGATAAGCTACAAACTGCAAAATATTCGTTACAAATGCGAGAAAAGAGTAAGAAAAAAATAATTGGAATTCTTTTTTATTTATTAAGGTAACTTTAATAGACTCTCTATAAATCAGGTAATACGTAATTATTAGAACAAATGCCTGAAAAATGTTGGTTATTATATAGATAACAAAATATACAAAGTTGTTTTCCACTTTACAAATGGATAATAATAATAATGAGAAAAGCAGTGCAAAGTTTGCAACAAGAGCGATATTATTAGCTAATTGGAACTGCTGCCTCCCATAAAATAAAGCATTATATTTTTCGATGACTGAAAGGCTCATAAAAAAACAAATACCTAACACAAAATCCATTAAACTATTACCCTTGAAAAGCCAAAAGGAATTATTTTGAAGAAACCATCCATAATCTATTATAGTTGTAAAGAAAAGCTGGGCCAACAACAGCATGAAAGTAATAGATAAGATTTTATCTGCACGCAAATTCTTAGCAGCAAGGTTATAAGTAATTCCAGAACCGACACCTAAAGAAGAAATTAGATTTAGTATAGAAGCATTAGCAATCATTAATGTCAACACGCCAAAACCAGAAGCGCCTATCATCCTTGTTAAAAGTACTGTGGTCAAAAACATGACTACGGTATTGAGTAGACGATTTAACGTATTTTGAATTAAAACTTTACCAAATATCACGTAAAGAATTTTAAGAAAGGAAAATAAGCTAAACTACTAGTTTGCTAATTTAGAAAGAATGTTTAAAGTAAATGGTTAATTATTACTGATCTTTAATGTGGTCAGTAAAGCTCATTTTTTATTCCTATAATTTTTAAGCCAACTTCTGTTCTTGATGTCTATTTCATTTAAACACCTTTTGGGTGTACTTTAAAGCAAAAATTATTAAATAAACGTTTATGACTTATAAAAGCTATTATTTTTTTGTTACGTAATAATAATTATCATAAACACATTACTCGAGGTTTAGACTTTTAAACAATAATTGATTATAAACTTGACTAAATTGTCTACTTATAACTTTAAAACTAAATTTCTGTAATGCATCTTCAGATAATTTTTTGTTATTAAAAGAAGAATAACTTAAATAAATAGACTTCATAGCGCCAACTAATTCATCTGTATTTTGAGGCTCAATTAAAATGCTATTGCTTTCATTCACTAACTCAGGTATGCCACCCACTCTCGTTGCTATTACAGGAGTTCCACAGCAAAGTGCTTCTCCAATTACACAAGGTGAATTTTCAATTTTACTGTTTAAAATAAAACAGTGTGCACTCATCATTTCATTTGCAACTTCCTCATAAGGGACCTCTCCTCTAAAAACTACATTACTTAACGTCAGACCAATATCTTCAGCTTTATTAATATAATAACTGTCAGTATTACCCACTAATACTAATTGAACATCTTCTCTTACCTCGTTTAAAAAAAGAAAAAAGGCTCTTAAAATACCTTCAACATCTTTCTTACCAACCATATTAGATACATGCAAGAAAGTAAACTTTGAATTCTTCTGAGTTGAATATTTAAATAAAGAAGTATTAACTGCATTTGGAATAAATACAAAATTCTTTTTTGTCACAAGAACATTTATACTTTGACTTATAAAATTGCTCACTGATATCAACATTTCAGACCCGTCTATAATATACGCAAGTAGCTTCTTAAAATAAATAGGCTTTCTGAAATAATTATCGTCAACAACTTTATTATAGATATCCCAATGCTCCGTAACCAAGTATGACACCCCATATTTCCATTTTATCCATAGAGCTAGCAACCCCGCTTTCCAAGGCACATGCACATGCACACAGTGTGGCAATCCATACTTATTGATATAAGTTTTAATCGCTTTATTATAAATAGCAAAAAATCTGATTTGCTTTATGATCTTCCCCAATAACCCACTTCCTTTCTTGTAATAAACTATTTTTTCTATTAAGCCATTTTGAGTACTTAACTCTTCTTCAGAATCAGTAACATTAATAGCATCCTGCAAGTGTATAACATAAATATCATTGTCAATAGAAGCAGCCTGAGCATGTCTTTGTATAAAATCACCATTGAATTTATCATACCGGTTTGGATACCAACTCGCTAACCATAAAATTCTTTTTCTACTCATTAGACTGGTATTTTGTCACAATTCTATGCTAAAGACTAATTAAAATAGAGCTTAAAACCAGACTTCACACCTGCTTTATCTGTATAAACTCCCTCCTCCTCACATAATACAAAAACAAAAAGTAAAAGATTGGAATAAAGCTCACAAGTTTAGCCACGAAGATTTCAGAAATAATTCCGATCAATGATGAAAGTACCAGAATAATTATACCAGCTATTAATTGGTCATTATCTATACCGCATACAACTTTCAAATAAGTTGCCCGACGACTACAATGTACCTCCACAGGCTTAGTAATGTGAAAACCATCTGTTACTACTAACTTGGTCTTTTTTTGAAAAAGCGGAATAACAACTGGCTTGTTATTCCGCAGCGTATATATCTCTTTATCATTTATAATCACACGAATATTCAGAAAGTTCATCAACACCTGGCTCTCCCGTGTAATTACAAGATAATATCTGGCTTGTGGGGTTATTTTTTTAATGCTTTGATGATCTGAATAAACTCATTGGCTACTAAAGAAGCACCACCAACAAGCCCACCATCAACATCTGGAGAAGCAAATAGTTCACCAGCATTATTTGCTTTTACGCTTCCGCCATACAAAATAGAAATGGAATCAGCTATTTCTTTACCATATTTATCAGCCAGCACAGACCGCAAGAACTGGTGCATTTCCTGTGCCTGCTCTGTAGTTGCAGTTTTACCTGTACCTATAGCCCAGATAGGCTCATACGCTATAACAATCCTTCTGATTTCTTCGCCACTCAAATGGAACAGTGATTCTTCCAGTTGAACTTTTACAAATTGATTCTGTCCGTTCTCCTCACGAATTGGCAAAGGTTCTCCACAACAGAAAATTGGCGTTATACCATACTGCAAACAAAGATTTACCTTGTCTGCCAGCATTTTGTTCGATTCATTAAAATACTCGCGGCGTTCGCTATGTCCCAAAACACAATATTGAATGCCAATTGATTGTAACATTTCAACAGAAACCTCTCCGGTAAAAGCGCCACTTTTTTTATCATAGCAATTTTGAGCAGCAATAAAATAATTATTACGCCCGGCAATTTTCTCCTTTGCCATCAATAAATAAGGGAACGGCACGGCAAAAACCGCCTGCTGGTTAGAAGTTAATTCAACAGATGCTCCCAATACATCATTCAATAAAGTTTCGCCTTGCTGGATAGTCAGATTCATTTTCCAGTTTGCGGCAGCGATTTGTTTTCTCATTTTTTAATATATAAAATCAATAATGGTCAAAGATATGTTTCAGGATAATTTTTTCGCCTTCAGTGATACGTTCATTTTTTAAAGACTTCCAGTTATCAATATTTTCCAATGCTTTTTCAAATTGATACCGCTCAATACCCTCACAGCCCCATGAAAAACTGGGAATATACTTAGGTAGCAACCCAGCACCAAATACATTGCAGCTTGTACCTACAACAGTTCCTGTATTGATAGAAGTGTTGATGGCTGTTCTGGAATAATCGCCCATGAACACACCACATTTCAAACCCACATCCACAGCGCCTTTGGGGGTCCAAACATAAACTTTGGAAGCATTATTCTTTAAGTTAGAATTAGAAGTTCCCGCTCCCAAATTGCACCATTCGCCAATAACAGAATCACCCAAATAACCATCATGCGCTTTGTTGGAACAGCCAAACAACACAGAATTTTTGATCTCTCCCCCTACTACACACTTGGGCCCTATTGTTGTAGCACCATAGATCTTTGTACCCATTTTCACTATGGCATCTTCGCAAATGGCAACTGGCCCGCGGAGCATACTTCCTTCCATAACAACTGCGTTCCTTCCTATGTAAATCGGACCCTCGCTTGCATTTAAGTAGCAATGTTCAACTTGCGCACCCTTCTCAATAAAAATATTCTTTGGATGGGTAACTTTATTGGTAGTCGAAATTGGGTGAGAATCCCTCTTTTTGATAAGCAGTGCAAAATCTTGTTCAATAGCCCAGGCATTCATTTGAAAGATATGCCAGGGATACTTGATCTCTTTTAATTCTTCATTCAGTTCAACAGCATTGATAACCTTCAACTTATTTGGGTCCAATACCTCATTCTTTGAAATACAATACACTGCTGACTCAATTTCAGGCACAGAAATAAACTCACCATGTTTCAATTTTTTTACCTGTTTTACGAGTTTCGGAGTTGGAAGAACATTTCCATGTACTAGGTACAGAACATCGTCATTTATTGACTCATCCACTACAATAGCACGGTCAAGATCTTTATAATCATCTTCAAATTTATCGTATGAGGGCATCTTTAGGAAAGTTTCCCACTTTTCCCTAACGGTTAATATCCCAACACGAATGTCCTGAACCTGCCGGGTAAGGGTAAACGGGAACAGATTTTCAGGCTGGCAAAATTCTTCTGTAAATACAATTTTTTCCATGGCATGAAGGTCTATGGTGAATTGTAAAGGGTGATTTTTGCAAGATTAATAAAAGTTATTGAGCATTTGGCTGATTCTAAAAGATGCGTCAACTTAAACCATGATCAAAGGCAAAAAAAATCCCGCCAGTCATAAACAGGCGGGATAATATTATAAAGAAACAAAACCTTATTTCTTTGCGTATTTCTTTTTGAACTTGTCAATACGTCCAGCAGTATCTACCAACACGTTTTTGCCGGTAAAGAAAGGATGAGAAGTACTGGAAATTTCCAGCTTCACCAAAGGATACTCATTGCCATCTTCCCATTTAATGGTTTCTTTAGAGGCGGCAGTAGAACGGCTTAAAAATGCAGTACCATTACTCATATCCTTAAACACCACATAACGGTAACTTGCCGGATGAAGACCTTGTTTCATAATATCTTAATTTAATAACAGTGTGTTCTAAACTTATTTGGAGGCGCGAAAGTAGGATAATTATTTATTTCATCCAAATATGCGATTGTTAAATTTAGCTACGCATATTAATATATTGCATGGGTAAATTCAGGTTCGATGTCTTACAAAGCTGTATAACTTGTTGAAGATCATCTATTTTCTTGCCAGTGACGCGTACAAGGTCATCCATGATCTGTGCCTGTACTTTTAAGCCAGAATCCTTGATGAGCTTTACTATTTTCTTGGCGTCTTCCTGTTTCAACCCATTGCGTACAGGCACCTCCATCTTAACAACTTTCCCGCTTTGATAGGGCTCTTTACTGGTGTCCAATGCTGCAGGGTCTATACCTTGCTTCATTGACCGGCTGATAAGTACATCCACTAACTGTCGCATTTTCATATCATCGGCGGCCTCAATGTCTATTTTTGAATCCTTCTTGTTAAGCGTTATCTCTACTGGCGAATCCTTGAAATCAAAGCGGTTAGTAATTTCCTTTTTAGTAACATTCACGGCATTGTCCATGGCCTGCATATCTACTTTGCTTACAATATCAAAAGAAGGCATAGGTAATTTAGATTTGAGTTTACGATTGCAGATTTACGAATTTTTAATGATGATACAAATTTACTGCCCCTGCCCTACTCTGTTTTGTTCATCTTGGGAAGAAGCGTTTCTACGGCGAGGAGGGGGTGTTTGCTGGCCATTTTTTCCGAACCGATAGGTGAAGGTCGCCGTAACCTGACGTATATCTGGACGAATACTGAAATCATTATCAATAAGACCATATTTGTTGAAGCCTTCAAACTTTTGCCAGGCAAAAGGATCTCGCACATTTAAACGGACAGTTCCTTTGCCTTTTAAAACATTCTTTTGCGCACCAAAACTTATTTGATATATAGGATCCATTTGCGATAACTGATCAATGCCCCTATGCCTATAAAACCCACCCAATTCTGCCGTAAAACCTTCTGCTATTGTAAAAGTATTAGTAAGGTTGACCGAAAAAGAAGTATATGAAAGATCAATATTGATTGTATCATAAACCCCTTTATATTGGTTATTGAAAATATTGGTAAAGATGTTCGTATTCCACCATTTTGCTATTTTGACCGGAGCCGTTATGGACAAACCCATATTCCTGAACTTAGCTACATTATCAGCCGTCAGGTATCTGATCTTGCTGTTTGGCTCGGGCTTTATAATACGTGATATCACGTCATTGGTTTGATTAAAATTAGCAGTTGTAATGAACTTGCCCATAAAAGCATGGCTTAGTTCAATGTTATTGGTGTATTGTGGCTTTAGATAAATATTGCCTTTGTGGTAAGACAGCGTATCCAAAAAGTAAACAAAGGGATTCAGATCCCGGTAATTAGGACGGGTAATACGACGACCATAGGAAACAGTTAGTGCATTTTTCTGATTCAGATCATACTTGATATAAGCTGTTGGAAAAAGATTAGTGGTATCTCTTTTAAAAACAGTTCTGGATACAACCTGGTTCCCTTTGGCGATTGTATTTTCTACCCGAAGTCCAGCTTGAAACGTCCACTTTTTAACCTGCTTGTTATAGTTTACATAAGCAGCATTGATATTCTCGTCATAGATAAAATGATTAGTACGAATATCATCAATCACCCATTCGTTTTCAAATAAACGATCATAATTCACTTCATTGTCATTCCTTACATAACTCAATTTAATACCAGCTTCAAACTTTCCGCCCTTAAAAGGCTGAGAGTAGTCACTTTTAAAGGTATAAATATTGATATTACTGGGCAGATGCCCACGTAAAAAGGATTCGCCCGTTTTTTGAAGGCTGCCATTGTAATAATTTGTTGTCAGCAACATATCTGAAACATTACTGTATATCACCCAATCTGCATCGGCAGTGAGCTCCCTGCCTGAAGTATCGAAAGTATGCTTCCAATTCAAGTTCAGAGATGCATTCCTGAATTTGATTTCATTATCAGTATTGGAGATCAGCTTGCTTTCCAATTGCCCGGCCACATCGTTCAAATCAGTAACAGTAATTGGTAAAGGATGGCCACTAAATGAAAATCCACTGACTACTACTCCAAAAATATTTTTCTTGTCTGCATTCCAGTCAAGTCCCAGCTTTAATGTTTTGTTATTACCTCTAAATCTGAAGCGGGTTTGAGTTATATTATAACCAGTAATATTCTTATCATCATCTAAAAACCTACTCTCAAACCTTAATGCATTTTGTCCTCGAAAAATATTGGGATTGAAATTGCCAAAAAAATTAAACTTGTTCTTACGATAATTAAAATTGATACTGTTTTGCGATTTTGGAATAAAATACAGTGCATGTTCCGGCTTGTAAATACTTGATGTAGCGCCTACCATAATACTGCCATTCAAACCTGCCATTTTACCTTTTTTTGTTTTGATGTTAATGATACCGGAATTACCTGCCGCATCATATTTGGAAGAGGGGTTGGTCATTATCTCTATCTGTTCCAAAGCTGAGGCTGGCATATTGCGAAGCATTGATGCAAGATCAGTCGGAGAAAGAAATGTTTGTTTGCCATCCATCATAATGATCACACCTTGCTTGCCCCTTAGGCTAATCACACCATCACTGTTTACCATGATGCCTGGCGATTTTTCCAAAACATCCAGTGCAGTTGTCCCAGCATTAGTGGGTGAAGCCTCAACATTTACTACTGTCTTGTCGAGTTTAGTTTCAATCAGTGGAAGTTTACTCTGCACCGTTACCCCTGCCAGACTTTTTACCTCTTCTTGTAATAGTATAGCAGGAAGTTGCATCCGTTGAATGCTTTGATAATCGAATGGTTGGGAAAAAGCCTTTTGAAAACCTATGGAAGAAACAGAAATAATATAACGGCCATCTTTAATTCCAATAAATTCATATTGCCCGTCCTTATCAGTAACTGCCAGCTTTGTTAAAAAAGAATCTTTTGCACGCAACAATGAAACTGTTGCAGATGAGATTGTTTTATCAGACACACTTTTTACGACTCCATAAATACCACTTGTATTCTGGGCAGAAGAAAAGTTTGCTAATAGGCATAAATAAACAAGGGTGAAAACCGGTTTCATGTTGGTTGGTTTAAGGTTTTTGGTTCTAGAAGCAAAGGTTGCTTTAACCGGATAGCATACTGTGTTAAACTTGATGAAGAAGCTGAAAAATGTATGAAAGGAAAAATCAACTTCCGCTTCCCACTCTCACCCGGTTCTGCTCAGCATCAGCGCCACCTGTTCTTCTCCTTGGTTGTTGCTCTTTCATCGGTTTGCCAAAACGGTAAGTGAACGAAATATTAGCTACCCGGCTGTCTCTGCGGCTTTCGAAATAAGCCTCCGTATTCTGCAAATTAATATTGCCTTTTACATACTGGGTATACAAAATATCTCTTACACTCAGCTTCAAAGAACCCTTTCCTTGCAGCACTTGCTTGCTTATTCCGGCAGAAAGCTGCCCCATAGGCTGAATCAATATTTGTCCTTCTACACCTTTGGAACGGTAAAATCCACTTAATTCAGCACCCCAGCCTTTATTGAACTTGAACTGGTTGTTTATGTTCAGTGTTAGATTGGTAGCTTCTAAATCAATAACTTCTTTATCCTCGTTAAGCGTTCCTTTATACTTATTGTAATTATAATTAGTGTAAATATTAGACGACCACCATTTAGTTACAGGAACTTGTGCACTTACAGATATTCCTGCTGCATCTCGACGGCCAATGTTTCCTCTTTTTACAATAGTTGCAAATTCTGTCGAACCACTTAAATCCTGTCCCTGTTCAAATGTTTCAGCTATTAGATCTTTGGTACGGCTATAATTAAGCGTAGTTGTCAAAAAGTTTTTGAATGTATGAGATAGCTCGAAATTGTTGGTGAATTGAGGCCTCAGGTAAGGATTACCGGAATTATAGGTATAATTGTCAAGAAAGAACAAAAATGGGTTCAGGTCCTGATAGGCTGGACGATCTATTCTTCGACCATACGATATTCGGAACTGATTATCCTTATCAGCATTATAACTAACAAACATAGTAGGGAATAGACGTCCGTAACTGTTTTTGAAGGATGAATCCTGCTTTTCCGGATTGCCTAGCTGATTGCCTTTATAAGAAATATGCTCATATCTCAAGCCAGCCTGTACACCAAACTTTTTAAACTGTTTGTTGAAGTTTATATAAGCTGCGTTTATATTTTCATAATATAAAAACCTGTTGGTTTTTTTGTAGTCTGGTTCTTCAGTATGCTCCCATACAGTAAAATAATTGGCAGAGTTGTCAGTTTCCACAAAGCTTGTTTTTAAACCAGCCTCCAATTTGGCTTCCTTTTTCAACGGATGAACATAATCTACCTTTGCCGTGTAGATATCAATATTTATCGGCAGGTAGCCACGCAATTCTTCTACCCGCCGTTTGATCCAGCTTGGGTTATAGGTTATGTTACTAAAAGCTTGATTACTCGAGGCTCTATAAGTAATATAATCAATATCTGAGGTCAACTCCCTTCCGGCTGAGTCGAATTGATGACGAAAGTTCAGGTTAACAGAACCATTTTTCCAGGTTCCTTTATTATTGTTTTCAGCATATACAATAGAATCTAATTGATTATTTGCATTTTGTAAAAAACTGGTGTTCTTGCTGTTGAATTTGTCGGGACTGATAAATCCTGTAGTTACAATACCTATTGTTGTTTTTTGATTCAGATAAAGGTCGGCTCCCAGTTTCACGTTTGCATTTTTATTGCCGAAACACATATGCGAGGTTTGCTCAAAAATAGCCTCTGCTTCTTTGGTGTCAGGGTTTTTGAACTTACGGTAAACATCCAGTTTGTTAAAACCGTTCCACTGGTTGGCACTGGCATTTGCAAACAGGTTTACCTTTCCCACACGATAGTTTAGATTAATACTATTATTACTTTTCCAGTATCTTCCTTGACCATAGTTGACTGTCAGATTCCCATTGAATCCCTTTTGCTTGTTTTTCTTTGACTTTATATTGATAATACCTGAATTACCGGCTGCATCATACTTGGCCGAGGGATTGGTCATGATTTCGATTTGTTCAATAGCCGATGCAGGCAAACTTTTTAGATAATTGCTCAATTCAGTCGCACTTAAATAAGTAGGACGCCCGTCCATCATTACCATCACACCCTGCTTACCTTTTAGGCTAATATTTCCATCTTTGTCAACCGTTACACCAGGTGATTTTTCAAGCACCTCCAGGGCTGTCGCCCCAACATTGGTAACAGATGCTTCAACATTTACTATAGTCCTGTCAATTTTTTGTTCAATAAAAGGCTTGCGGGCAGTAACTGTCACACCAGTTAAATCTTTTGGCAGTGGAATTAGTTCAACGGTTTTTAATACAATAGTTGATTGCTCGCTATTTAAATCAACAACCTCTGAATATCCCATATTGTGACCTACTGCAGAAACGGAAACCAAGTATTTCCCGGCTGGCATATGATCAAATTCGAATCGGCCGCTATTATCAGCAACTGAAAACTTGACAACTGATGAGTCTGCAGCTTTCAGGAGAGATATGGTTGCAGAAGTAAGGGTTTTCTGATTACCATCAACAACGCTACCCTTAATCTTTCCGCTATGCGTTTGTGCCTGGGCATAAGCGCTTAATAAGGTAACAATGGACAAAAGGAAAAAAATCTTTCTCATTATCGTTGGTTTTAAGTACTGAGCTATAATAATTACATTCCAAAGGTAGGTACTATGCTTAGCAAGGTACATTGTTTTCCAGTGAACGGTTGTTTTTCGTGATAACTGGCAAGAGTGTCATAACAAATCATGTGACGCAGAAGTAAAAAAGAAGTTACAGGCGCAGCTACTTTTCTGAAAATCTACAAATTGCCGCGAACCTATTGTGTTAGAGATGTCCACTAAAAAATAATAGGAACATTAATAGCAGTTCTTCTCTCAATTGTACCTTGTATCTTGTGCCCTGAATTTTAAAAAATAAATTACAAATACCTATCATGTTTCCACGCATTAATCCAACCACAACAACTGCATGGCAAGCACTGGAGCAACATGCTGAACAAATGAAACAGGTACACATGAAAACCTTGTTTCAGCAGGACAAAAACCGTTTTGACAAATTCAAACTCCAATTGGATGATATTCTTGTTGATTTATCAAAAAACATAATTACAGATGAGACCAAAGACCTTCTGATTCAATTGGCAAATGAATGCAAATTGAAAGATGCGATAAACGCTATGTTTGAAGGTGATTTCATCAATGAAACAGAGGGCCGTTCTGTTTTACATGTGGCTTTGCGCAACTTTTCTAACCAGCCCGTCTTCTCAGCTGGCAAAGATGTTATGGGAGATGTGCGCCGTGTATTGGCACAAATGAAAACCTTTTGTGCCAGGATTCACAATGGAGATTGGAAAGGTTATACTGGAAAAAAGATCCGTTATATAGTAAATATAGGTATAGGCGGAAGCGACCTGGGACCATTTATGGTAACCGAAGCTTTAAAACCCTACCAGGTAAAAGGCATTGAAACTTATTTTGTTTCAAACGTCGATGCAACCCACATTGCAGAAACGTTAAAAAAAATAAATGCAGAGGAAACTCTTTTCCTCATTGCTTCCAAAACTTTCACAACTCAGGAAACCATGACCAATGCACATACTGCCCGTGAGTGGTTCCTGCAAACTGCAAAAGATGAAGCCCATATTGCCAAACATTTTGCTGCACTTTCTACCAACGAAAAAGAAGTGACCAAATTCGGCATTGATAAAGCAAATATGTTCGAATTCTGGGACTGGGTCGGTGGCCGTTATTCTTTATGGAGTGCAATTGGCTTATCAATTGCATTAACAATAGGTTACGACAATTTCGAACAACTGCTTAAAGGCGCACATGCTGCTGATCAGCATTTCCTGAATACAGGGTTTGAGAATAACATCCCAGTACTATTAGCATTGATTGGTATTTGGTATGTTAACTTCTTTGGTGCTCAAAGTGAGGCGATCTTACCTTATGACCAGTACCTGCACCGCTTTGCAGCTTATTTCCAGCAAGGCAACATGGAGAGTAATGGAAAAAGTGTAGACCGTAACGGAGAAGAAGTTACTTATGCTACCGGCCCGATTATCTGGGGTGAACCAGGCACAAACGGCCAGCATGCGTTTTATCAACTGATCCACCAGGGAACATTATTGATACCTTGCGATTTCATTGCACCGGCACAAAGCCACAATCCTATTAGCGATCATCATCAAAAATTACTTTCCAACTTCTTTGCACAAACAGAAGCATTAATGAATGGCAAAACGGAAGAAGATGTAGAAAAGGAATTATTGCAACAAGGCAAAAGCGTAGATGAAATTGCAAAACTGGCGCCATTCAAAATATTCATAGGAAACAAACCCACAAATTCAATTCTTGTGAAAAAGATCACTCCTTATTCTTTAGGTGAGCTGATCGCTATATACGAACATAAGATTTTTGTTCAGGGCGTGATCTGGAATATTTTCAGTTTTGACCAATGGGGCGTGGAATTAGGAAAACAGTTGGCTAACAAAATTTTACCTGAATTAAAAGATGATGAAACTATAACTACGCATGATTCTTCAACAAATGGATTAATCAATATGTTTAAAAAAATGAGGAAGTAATTTTCAATTTTACCCCATTACTCAGGCAGCAAAAGCCCAAAATCAAACCCTTCATCAAACCAGACTCAAATAAAGAAGGCTCCTAATTGGAGCCTTTTGAATATAATACCTTGTCCACGCAACCACAAACTGAAAAACCCTTCAGTTCTTGAAGGGTTTAGTTTCATATATCCTTATACTTAGGTTAAGCTTACCACTTATCAACGTCTTCAGAGGAAGTAGCTTTTACTGAGCTTACCTCGTTAATTTCAGAAGCAGCTTCCCTTACCTCTCCCATTTCCTCTACGTCCTGCTCTCCTTCAACATAATCATCATGGTTGTAGGCGTCGAAATCAAAATCAGGCATTAACTCTGTCTTTACGTAATCAACCGCTTCGGTCAATGCTTTGATAAACTTGTTGAAATCCTCTTTGTACAGAAAAATCTTGTGCCTGTCATAACCATTATCGTTGAAACGCTTGCGGCTTTCCGTAATGGTTAAATAATAATCGTTGCCACGGGTTGCTCTTACATCAAAAAAATAGGTCCTGCGCTTACCTGCACGAATCCGCTTGCTGTAAATGCTTTCCATTTTCTTGTCATTGTTTTCGTACGCCACAGTCGTAAATTTTACAGTTAATAAAATGTTTTGGTAAATGTTATTTGTTCTTCACAAATATAATTATGTTTTTCATATAGCCAAACACACATACAATCATTAATTATGATTTTTATCAGTATATTTTTATTCTTCATTGTTTTCCTGCATCTGATGGGCATACATTTCGGCATAAATACCTTCTTTGGCCAACAGTTCTGCATGTGTTCCCTGTTCTGCTATACGGCCATTTTCAAGAACAATGATCTTATTAAAATTAATTAAATGAAATATCCGGTGGGTTATGAAAATTGAAGTTTTATCTTGTAGATATTGATCCAACCGGGCAAGTATAGTCTTTTCTGTACGGGCATCCACTGCACTCAAAGCATCATCTAAAATCAGAACAGGAGCTTCTTTCATTAAAGCTCTGGCTATGGACACCCTTTGTTTTTGGCCACCGCTAAGCGTAACTCCCCGCTCTCCCACCACCGTTTTATATTTCTCTGGAAATCCTTCAATTTCTCTATCCACAACAGCCAGGGCTGCAGCCTGCTCCACCTCTTTAACATTGCTTTGAAGGGTTCCAAAAGCGATATTGTTTTCTATCGTGTCACTAAAAAGAAAGCCATCCTGGGGCACATAACTTATTTGTTGGCGCAGATAAGACAGCTCGATATTCTTGATATTGGTCCCATTTAGTAAGATCTCTCCGGAAGCAGTATCATACATTCGGAGTAGCAATTGTGCAACTGTACTTTTTCCGCTTCCGGTACGCCCGATCAGCGCAATCCGATCACCCGGATTGATAACCAGATTAAAATCCTTCAAAGCATGAATATTTGTGTGCGGATATATAAAATTGACACCTCTAAATTCAATTGAACCATTGAGCGCAACCTTTTTCTTTGCTTCATTATTGATAACTTCTGGCTTTGTTTCTAAAAACTCGTTCAGCCGCTTTTGAGAAGCCGAAGCCCGCTGGATCATGCTTGCCGTCCACCCAATAGCACTTACGGGAAATGTCAGAAGATTAATATAAATAACAAATTCAACAATTGTATCAATACCAATATTGTGCTGACCCTTGATATAATACAACCCACCGATCATAATGGTAAGCAGCGTACTAAGACCTATAAACAGAGTCATGGAGGGGAAATATATAGCCTCAACTTTGGCCAGTTCTGTCGCCCGTTTCTTATAAGTTTCACTGTTTTGTTCAAAAAAACGAAGTTGGGCAACCTCCTGGGCAAACGATTTAATGACGCGGATACCAGAATAAGACTGCTGTGCATTGGTAGTAAGCGATGCAAGCGTAGCCTGCAGCTCTTCACTTTTTTTATGAATGATGGTGTTAACGAAATAAATAGTTAGAGCCAGCACGGGCAAAGGAGCCAATACATAAAGGGTAAGTTCCACATCCCGCCGGAACATAAAAAATAAACTTAGCGATATCAGAGAAACAAGATTGACTACATACATGACCGCAGGTCCTGTATACATCCGTACCCGGCTTACATCCTCAGCCATGCGGCTCATCAGGTCTCCTACAGAGTGAGATTTAAAGAAAGAAGTATCAAGCTTTTGGTAATGGGCAAACACCTCGTTTTTTTGATCATACTCAATATGGCGGCTCATTACAATAATAGTTTGCCTCATTAAAAACATAAACAAACCGCGCAAAAGGGCAAGAACTAAAATGGTTATACCGCTTAATGCTACTACTCCACTTATCGAATACTGCAATTGCTCTACCCAATTGATGAAAGCCTGCACCAAAAGATCATAAGAGAGTATGTTAGTTTGGGGGTTATATCCTGGTACGTTCAGTGAACGCTGCACATAATCTATAATGAACCCGGTAATTTGAGGTGCTAAAACACCAAAATAATTGGAAACTATAATGAATAAGACGCCAACACCAAGGCGGAAACGATACTTCCAGAAATATTTGTTAACTGCTTTTAAATGCTTCAATGCTCACGCTATTTCTGCAAATGTAACTAAATCATTCTCCTGCACTCCTCTGCACATTGGCGGCAAACCTTGGCACACTCCTGGCAATGATCATTATCGTGTTTTTCACATTCAGCGCCACACATCTCGCAGATCTCGGCGCAGATGTGGCAAACCTCACTGGCTTTCGAACTTCCCAAACTCATTAATTGCGCCGCTGCAGTACAAATAGCAGCACATTCCATATCCAATTGTATGCAGTGTGCCATCATTTGAATTTCATACTCTTGAGTACAGGAAGAAGCACAATAATTACATACAGACGCACACCTCAAACAAGCCTCAATACAACTCTGGTTTTGATGATATCCTGTCATAAGTAAAGCTTTTGTGTCCATAAGATACAAACTCCAAACCAAACCTAAAAACACAAATACAGGGCAGGATAAGGTAATTTTTCACTTATGCAACAACGTTCATCTACTATTCTTTTCCGGCATTTCTAACTTTCTTCTTGGCACAAAGTTTCGGGCAGATATAGTAAAGTCCGTAAAATGTTATTTACAAAAACACACAGGGATGAACAACAGGCTGTTCAATACATAAAAGAAAAAAGTATAATGGTTAACCACATGGCTGACCTTGATCCTTTGATTGAAAGAATTGGCGATGCCCGGATCGTTATGTTAGGAGAAGCTACCCATGGAACTCATGAATACTATACCTGGCGTAGCTACATAAGCAGGCAATTGATTGAAAAAAAGCATTTCAACTTTATTGCCGTAGAAGGAGATTGGCCGGATTGCTATAGAATTAACAGGTATATAAAAGGAATAGATAGGGCCGGAACTACTGCATTGGAAGTCTTGAAAACTTTTGACCGCTGGCCTACTTGGATGTGGGCCAATTGGGAAATTGCCGCAATGGCAGAATGGTTGAAAAATTACAATGAGTCTTTGCACCTTAACAATAAGATTGGCTTTTATGGACTGGACGTTTATAGCCTTTGGGATTCCCTCTACGCAATACGTGATTACCTCCAGAAAGTAGATCCACAAGCGTTGCAAAAGGCAGAAGAGGCTTTTATGTGCTTTGAACCCTATAAAAATGAAGAAGGCACTTCATATGCTTATGCATCCAAAATGGTCCCGGATCTTTGTCAGGATGAAGTGATCAACCTCCTTCAGGAAATCCGGAGAAAATTACCTCATTACGACTCAGACGAAGAAATGGTATTTAGTACGGAACAAAATGCTTTGATTGCCGTAAATGCGGAAAAATATTATCGGGCTATGATCAGCGGCGGCCCTCACTCCTGGAATGTCCGGGACAGTCACATGGAAGAAACATTAGATCGACTCTTACAATTCCATGGACCGGATTCAAAAGCCATCGTTTGGGAGCACAATACTCATATCGGCGATTCCAGGGCGACAGATATGACCGATGAAGGCATGTACAATATTGGTGAATTGGTACGTACACGTTATCCACAGCACCTTGTAGCCCTTGTTGGTTTCGGCGGCTTCAAGGGTACGTTAATAGCTGGTAAAAGCTGGGGAGCTCCTATGAAAGTTATGGATATGCCTGAAGCAAAAGAAAGTAGTTGGGAATATCTCCTGCACGAAGCCGGAGCCTGGAATAAACTATTATTCAT
>CBKWHA010000007.1:0-54964 GCA_966674115.1 uncultured Chitinophagaceae bacterium | reverse complement strand
CTTTCCTAAATGAATCTGGAAGCCTACGCCTACCATAAAATTCCTATCGCTATTATCAAAGTCCTTCTGCTTGCTATAGTTATAGCCCAGTGTCAATTCCAATGCAGTATTTGGAGTTAAAAAAATGGCAGGTCCTGCTGAAATATAATAGCCATTGGTGGTTGCCTTTCTTGTAGAAGGTTCGCTATTTGAATAAGCTGAAGAATAAGTATACTTCCTATTACCATAGGAATAACCAGCATCTGCAAATAAATTCAACTTTTCAGCTCTGGGTAGGAAGTAATACCTAAAGAATGGAGATAAACTCACTTCTGTAGATGAGAAGTCATAGCCACCCTCAAGATCTCTCACTTTATTTTCAACTGTTTTCAAATTTACCCTTGCACCAACTGCAAGTTTATCAGCGATAAAATAACCGACGTTTGGTGAAAGTTGAAGAGTAGTCGACTTATTAGTTGAAGCAATCCAATTTTCAGACCATATTTCATTTTTACCTGAGCTGAAGCTGGCGTTTCCGCCCGAAAACCATTGTCTTTTGTTGATTTGAGAAAACGATGCAGAAGTAATAGTAAACAACATAGTTAAGAGCAGTAACCTTTTCATAATAATTAAGTTTTGGTTTGATTGCGAATGTAGAGTACCAACTCTTAACGAAAACATAAATACCGCTTCATCAATAAAATGTAAAGACTTCAATATATACGCATAATGATAATAGTTTCTTTACTAATCACAAGTCTGATTCTTTTTATACGTTAGAATCGTTGCATTGTGAAATCCGTACCAGTAGTTTTTACTTGTGTAGACGTCCATTCCAGGCTAATCAATAAAGCAATTGGATATTGTTGAAAACAAAATGAAATTTAAGGCATTGGGAAATAGCAAATAGACCGTCAATGAAATTCGTAAATTTATAGTACAGACCTTTCATACAATTGTCAACCCTAAACAGAGCTACTATGAAAAAGTTGCTTTCATGTTTCTTTTTACTTGCAAAACAATATCAATGTACAAGCCGTCTATTTTTAGTTGCCATTGTATTCACCAATTGTTTCCCTGCAGCCAATCAAGAGCCTGTTGATTCGCGACAGCAGGAAATTGTTTTCCGTTCTGTTCATGTGGTTCCGATGGATAGTGAACACATTCTAGAAAACCAAGTTGTAGTTGTAAAAAACGGGAAGATCACTGCAATGGGTGATCTGCAAAAAGTTAAATACAGCAGCAATGCGCTTGTTATTGACGGTAAAGGAAAATACCTGATGCCCGGCCTTTCCGAAATGCATGCACATGTTCCACCAGTTGATGATTTGGAACCGATGAAGGAAGTGTTGATGCTTTTTGCGTTAAATGGTGTCACTATTATTCGCGGCATGCTGGGACACCCGCGGCATTTGGAGTTACGATCTAAAATTCAAAGCGGGGAAATTTTAGGTCCCCGGTTTTATACTTCAGGTCCTTCATTTAATGGCAATAGTGTACAAACAGCGGAAGCTGCCACGGCCATGGTGAGGCAGCAAAAGCAGGCCGGGTATGATTTTCTGAAACTGCATCCTGGTCTTACCAAGAAAACTTTCAACGCCATGGCAGCAACTGCTAAAGAAGTAAACATTCCTTTTGCCGGCCATGTATCTTTTGCTGTTGGTGTGTGGCGTGCTATTGATGCGGATTATGCAACAATAGACCACCTTGATGGTTTTGTGGAAAGCCTGGAGCCTGGAATAGATACGATGACAGAACAACAAACAGGTCTATTCGGGATGTTTATAGCTGATCTGGCCGATGAAAGTCGTATACCAAAGCTAATGGCTGCATTGCGGGACCATAACATAGGAGTTGTACCTACTCAGGCTTTGGCTGAAAGATGGTTTGCACCGGATAAAAGTCCGGAAGCCCTGCGTTCAGAACCAGAGATGGTATACATGTCTGCTACTACACTGAACAACTGGACGGAGTCAAAAAGAAATTTGATGAAGCATCCGAAATACAATGCTGCTTCCCTGAACAAGTTTATTGCTCTGAGGAGGAAGCTGATCAACGAGTGTAATAAAAATGGGGTGCTCTTGTTATTGGGCTCTGATGCACCGCAGGTATTTGATGTACCTGGTTTTTCCGTGCATCATGAATTAAGATATTTAGTTGATGCAGGACTTACACCATATGAGGCCTTGCGTACAGGTACTTTTAATGTGGCAAAGTTTTACAAAAGGGATGATATGGGTGTGATTAAAACCGGAGCTATAGCTGATCTTATTTTATTGAATGGAAATCCATTGAAAGATATTGTACAGACCAAAAATATTGATGGGGTGATGTTGGGTGATCGCTGGTTATCGAAGAAATATATTGAACAGGAATTAAAGAAGCTGGAAAAGAAATAATCATTATGGTTCCACAATTTCCATGTGCTTTATTTTGTCATTGCTGTCAAAAGTATAAACATGTTTTACCAAGCCATCAAACAATACATTCCCTTGCAAGTCTTTGACAGTCTGTTGAACATGTACTTCTATCCGTCCATCGGTTCTTTCCTTTATTGAAAGCGGTTTTACCGTTGGATCTATTTCTTTCCATTGTCTTATCCAATAATCCCTTACCTCCTGATGTCCATGTACATAACCGCCTTCCCAACCATTAGGCCATTGTACAGTTGGTTCCATTAGGGAAAGCACTGCATCAATATCCCTCGCATTGAATGCCTTATAGGCTTGTTCTATGATTTCTTTGTATTTCTGATTCATAGTGTTTCTTGTAACGCAAATTCTACAGCAGCTTTGGCATGTATAAAGGTAGTATCAAAAACGGGTATTGAGCACTCTTCAGCTTTTATCAACATGGGTATTTCTGTACATCCAAATATGATTCCTTCTGCTCCCTGCTGCCTCAAATTTTCAATTATATTTAGATAGGTATTCTTAGTTGTCTCTTTAAAAATATTTTTGCCTAATTCATCGAATATTGACGTATGAATAAACATACATTCTTCTTCATTTGGAATCAGAGTTTGAATGTTATGGCGTGAAAGTATATCTGTAAAAAATGGCTGTTCCATTGTAAACTTTGTTCCTAATAAACCAACTTTTTGGATTTTTTGCTTCGAAATTTCATTGGCTGTTGCTTCTGCAATGTGAATTAAGGGGATACGAATGTTCTTTTGCACTGTATCTGCAACCATATGCATTGTATTGGCACATAATACAATGCAGTCTGCCCCTGCATTTTCCAATTGTACGGCCAGTCCAGATAGATATTTGCCTATTTCTGACCAGTTCTGGGCATCTACCAATATTTTTAATTCATGGAAATCAACAGACCTTAAGAAAAGATTGGCGGAGTGCAGTCCACCTAAACGTTCGTTTACTAACTGGTTAGTGATCCTGTAATAATCGATAGTGGATACCCAGGTTGTGCCGCCTATGAGACCTAAAGTTTTCAAATTTGATAAGTTTATGCTGCTTTACAAACTTATCAAATTTAAAGATCAATGAAGATGATGAATGTTTATGTGATTTTAATAGCTTTCCTTTTTGGGATGCGTTGTTTCTGATATTTATGTCCGACTAAATTGGAATACCTCACTTAGCCTTCTTGTCGGCAATATTAATATGATAAGCCGTTTAATTTATTGGTTGATTCAATAGCAAAAGGGGAACTTATAATGTCTTATAATGTCTTATAATGCAAAGCAGTAAATTGTGCGCGCATTGTTTTTATCCCTGATATTTATAAAACCGATTATTGCCTGTAGTGCTTCTGGGTCTACAGCTAAATCTTTATAGAGATTTGAAGCTGTCCGCCAAGCCCGTCTTTGATAATTCTTTGTAATGTCGAAAACCGCACGTCCTTCAAATCCTTTTCCAGCTTGGAAATGTAGGATTTGTTTGTTCCTGCTAGTTCAGCAAGTTGTTCCTGTGTCAAGCCTTTTTCCTGCCTTGCCTGCTGAATAAGCACTCCCAGTTTGAAGGCTTCAAATTCCCGGTCATACTTGTCACGCTTTTTTGATCCTTTGGGTCCTACCTTTTCGTCTATAAAGTCGCTAAGGCTTGTTAGATTTTTTTTCTTCATAGTACTGCTTTTTGATTTTCTCTGCTCTGTCAAGTTCGGCTTGTGGTGTCTTTTGCGTTTTCTTTTGAAAACCGTGTCCGACTACCACAAGGTCATTCTTGTCAAAAAAGCAGAAGATGCGATAAATGTTGCTACCCACTTGAACTCTGATTTCATAAAGTCCTTCTGTGTTCTCCAGATGCTTGAAATAGATTTCAGGAATTCTGTCCAATGTTTCTACAATCTCAAGCGTCCACAAAATCTTCTTTTGAATTTTCCAGGTCAGGCTGTCATAAAATTCTCTGAAATAGTACTTATAGAAAAAGAGTTCACGTTTTTTGCCCACTAGACAAAGATAGAAAAAGTAGCCCAAATGGACTACTTCAAGTTTGAGTAACGGTTGCTATAGCATTACAAGTAATAGTAGATAAAAAAGCACCTTCTTGTTCAATTTTCAACTGATTATCAGTTCTAATTTGAACAAATTTTTATGTAAGATGCAAAACTGACAACAAAGAAATCGAACTACCTTTTCGACTCAACGCAGACAGAGTAACGTCAGACGTCGTATGATGGAATTAATTTAGGTACTACTTTTTAAGAATCGTAATTTCAACCACTATATGGTGGTAAATTCAAAAACACAGGAAACTATGTGTCTGGAACCCATCACATTGCAACTTTAGTTTGCGAAAGAATTGCAATCAGCCGAAACCCTTAGCAGAAGCGGAGCCATCTGTGGGAATCGAACCCGCGACCTGTTCATTACGAATGAACCGCTCTACCAACTGAGCTAAGATGGCTTGGGACGTGATATTAATTTAAAGAATTTCTTCCAATTTAAACTTTTCTTTCGATCTGATGCCTTTCTCTGTCATCTGCACTGTACAACACTCAATCTTTGGGTCGTGTTCGAAGAATAGAATATAATCGCCTTCCAGGGCTTCTTTTAAAAAGCTTTTCTTTTCCTGCATGGTCGTAAGAGGGAACATATCATAGGCCATTACATAAGGCATAGGGATATGTGCTTCGGAAGGCAGCAGGTCGGCCACATAAACAATGGTTTTGTCTTTATAGCGTATCTGCGGCAGCATCATGTTGTCGGTATGTCCACTTACAAAGCGAACGGAAATGTTTTCACTGAAGGGAGCTGAAGGCAGTTTGTCGTTGCTTTCGCCAGAAGGAACTTCTATGAACTTCTGCTGGCCCCATTCCTGAATGGGTAAGATATTTTCTTTTAAGAAAGAAGCTTTTTCCCGGTCGTTTGGATGAACGGCCCACTCCCAATGTTTTTCGTTGCTCCAATAGGTCGCATTTTTAAATGCAGGCACCAACTTGTCTCCTTCCCTATTGACAGAACCGCCGCAATGATCAAAATGCAAGTGTGTTAAGATAACATCTGTAATATCGTTGGGGTGGAAGCCTTTCTTTGCCAGGGATGTATTCAATGTATCGCCCTGCAGATAATAATGGCTAAAGAACTTTTCACTTTGCTTGTTGCCAATGCCATTGTCAATAAGGATCAGACGGTTGCCATCTTCTATCAGCAGGCAACGCATAGCCCAGGTGCACAAATTATTTTCATCAGCAGGATTCAGTTTGTTCCACATACTTTTGGGTACTACGCCAAACATAGCACCACCATCTAACTTAAACGTTTCTGTTTCTATTGAGTATAGATTCATGAAGACAATTTGAAAATTTAAAATTGTTCATTCTAAAGGCTGAATGGTTACTGATATAGTTTTCTTTCGGCTTCCGGCATTTCCAGGGTTTCGGGAGCAGGGGTTTTTAAAGATTTGGCTTGTAATGTATAAAAAAGAAAGATCAGGCCTATAATAAAAAAAGTGATCAACAGCAGTACAGAGGTTCGCTGTGAACCTGTGAACTGTGTGATCAACCCAAAAAGAAACATACCGATCACAATGGCGATCTTTTCAGTAACATCATAAAAGCTAAAGAAAGAAGTAGTGTCCTTTGTTTGTGGCATCAGCTTGGAGTAGGTGCTACGGCTTAAAGACTGTATACCACCCATTATAAAACCTATTCCTACAGCCAGTGCGTAAAAACTATTAATGTCACCAGCCGGTACCAGATAACCTCCAATGCATAACCCTATCCATGCCAGGACACAAACCATCAGGGCTTTTATGTTGCCAATGAGCCGCGACAACCTTGAAATGAGAAACGCACCTGGTATGGCTACCAGTTGTATCAGCACAATGGAGATTATCAAATTGGCGGTCGGTATCTGCAATTCGCTGGTACCATATAAAGCTGCTACCAGCATCACCGTTTGCACACTGATATCGTAAAAGAAAAAGGAAGCCAAATATCTTTTCAATGCCGGAATGTGTTTTAATTGACGCCACACTTTCTGCAATTCTTTATATCCATTGACGATGGCACCTTTGTGCGGATCAATATTATGGGGTTTGTAGACCGGAAGCCTTTTTAAAGGTATTAGTGCAAAACCAAACCACCACGCCCCTACCAGCAAAAATGAAAGGCGTGGAGCAAAAGTGCCTTCAGTTGGTATACCAAACCACTCAGGCTTTAATAAAAAGAGGAAGCAAATTATCTGAAGTAAAACACTGCCCACATAACCATAGGCAAAACCTTTTGCACTCACATGGTCCCTGTCTTTTTCCGGTGCAATTTCTGGCAGGTAAGAATTGTAAAATACCAGGCTGGCCCAGTAACCAATGCAGGCGATAATGCTGCCAAGCATTCCAATCCATAAGGTATCCTTATTAAAAAAGAACAAAGAGCAACAGGCAATGCTACCCATGGTTAGAAAGAAAGCCATAAAACTTTTCTTATTGCCGCGGGTATCGGCAATGGATGATAACAAGGGGGAAATGATGGCTACTATTAAAAAAGCCAGGGCCAGTGCATAGTTGTACAATGAAGTATTGACAATATCGAAACCCAGGAAACGAACCTTGTCGGCGGTAAGGGGATTGCCATCACCGGTCATTGATTCATAGTAAGCAGGAAAAATAGTGGTAGTGATCACCAGGTTATAGGAGCTGTTGGCCCAGTCATACATTGCCCAGGCGTTAACCAATTTTTTAGAAGTTGTTTGCATGTTAGTTAGTTCACGAGATTACGAGAGTACAAGTTTACGGGATTACGGGTTAGATTGCGGCAAAACTTGTTAACTCACTCCTCAACATTAGTATAGTCTATCAGGTTGCTGTCGACGGCGGTAGCGCTGGCATCAGGTGCTATTAGATTGTGTTGTTCTGCTCTGACGGCTGCTTTTAGCTCAGGGGTCAATTCGCCGGCATCTGCCAAATCATTAAATTGGTCATCCACCAATACAACCCTTGTTTTTACATTATTGAATACATCTTCTGAGATCCACATTTGCCATACGCGGTAGCTGAGCAGTGTATTTTCCTTGTCTGTTTCATATCCGGCTTTATTTACCATAAAGCGCACCACATAAACACCACTGTCTTTTGATAGCTGGACACTATTTTCATTTCTATTGTTAAAGAAATTTCTTTTCAGCAGGAAATTGCCCAGCTTTTTAGCTTCAGCCTCAGTTGCGCCATCTTTATAAAACACCTCGCTCTTTCTGTTAATTTCCACTTTCTTACCATAAGGGTCACAAGAAGCGAAGTACAGGCAAGCTGTTAAAAGTAGAAAGATTTTCCCCATAAGAACCTGAAATGGATTCTTAAAGGTAAGTAATAGCGGTGAGGTGAGAACTACTTCAGGTATCCCTGGGCAATAAGGATCAGCAGGAAGATGCCGGCGACAATTCGGTAAATCCCAAAGAGGCGGAAACCGTAAACCTGCAGGTATTTGATGAAAAACTTTATGGCGAGCATGGCCACTATAAAAGCGACAACATTGCCTATAATAAAGGCATAAATGTTCTCTGTCGAACTTATGATGAGCTCGAACCCACGTTGTTCCAGGCCATTATTATCCCATTTTTTTACGAACAGGGAATAAACTGTTGCGGCAAGCATGGTAGGCACGGCCAGGAAAAATGAAAACTCGGCAGCCAGGTTGCGTGTCAATTTTTGCTGCATACCGCCAATAATAGATGCGGCACTGCGGCTAACGCCAGGAATCATTGCCAACACCTGCCAACAGCCTATGATAAAAGAGCGGAGGAAGGTGATCTTTTCTTCAGAAGCGTAAGCAGGATTTTTAAAGAATTTATCTATAAAGAGCAATACAATGCCTCCGAGCAATAAACTGACAGCCACTGTAGTTGGACTTTCCAGCATGCTGTCGATTAGGTCGCCAAACAAAAAGCCGAAGAGAAGAGCCGGGATAACACCAACTGCCAGTTTTATATAAAACTGAAACCTGTCCAGTTGGAAAAACCTTCTCCAGTACAATACTACTACGGCCAGAATAGCGCCTAATTGGATGGCCACTTCAAAGACTTTGGTAAAACTATTTGATTCGATCCCCATCAGCGAAGAGGTGATCACCATGTGACCAGTGGATGAAACGGGCAAAAACTCAGTCAGGCCTTCTACTATGGCTATAATAATGGCTTCAATAATGCTCATGGGGGTATGTGCTAATGAGAGAATGAGATAATTGGCAATGGACAATGGGCAATAGGCAAATTGTAAGAGTAGGGTATATTCATTTTCTTATTTGCTTATTGCCTATTGCTTATTTGTGTTAGTCCTTGGGATGACGGAAGATGGCGAAGATCTCAATAACCAGCCCGGCCAGGATCAAGATGGGGGCAATGGTAATGCGTACTGTACTGTATACCTCTTTAGGGTTAAACACATTAGGATCTTCGCTGCGGCCGCCAGCCATCAGTAAAAAACCCAGGATCATAACGGCTGCACCACCCAGCATCCACATGTAGTTGGCTTTATCAAACAAGCGGTTTGTATCTCTATCTGTAGTTGTTTTAGTAGACTTCATGCGAAAAATTAAAGAGGCAAAGTAAAGAAAGTTTATGGTTTATTGTTTTTTAATATAAATCATCAAGTTTCATGCGCAAATATTTCAGTACACTGCGGTGTGTGCTGAAAAGGGTAATGGTAATACCGATAACAATAAGCGCCAGGAACAGCAGAACCAAAAGCGTGCTGTCGTGCAGGGCTTTCAGATCTGGCAGAAAGCTCTCGGCAACCAGGACCACCCCATACACTAATGCAATGGCAATGACTGCGCTGAGGGCACCGTTGCCAATAGCCCGCAAATCCATAGGTTTGGCAATGAACCAGCGGGTAGCACCCACCATCTGCATGGTTTTGATAATAAAGCGGTTGCTGAACATGGCCAGGCGAATGGTGTTGTCGATCAAAACGATCACCAATAAGGCTATCAATATGGCTACGCCGGCAAGTACCAGGCTTATCAGGTTGAAATTGCGCTGCATTTTGCTAACTACTGCTGTTGGGTATTTTACTTCATCCACAGCAGGGAAGCTTGCAATGACATTCTTGATCTGCATGATGCGGGCAGAATCTACATATTCTGCTTTTAGGGTAAAGTCAATGCTTGTAGGCAACAGACTGTTTTCGAGAAATTCGGTAAAATCTTCACCGCCACTTTTCATCCATTCTTTTTTGGCTGTTTCCTTATCGGTGTACTTCCAGTTTTTGGTATATGGTTGAGTTGCAATATAATTCTGAAGGTTTATCCGTGAGGAGTCGTGGATATTAGGTTTTAAAAACACCTGTAATTCTACACTTTCCTTAAAATACTGGATCAGCTTTTGCGAGTTGATGGTTAGCCAGCCAACAATTCCTAACAGAAATAATACAAGGGTTACTCCCAGGATGGACATGAAATAAGATGGTTTCCCCCGTTTTAATGATGCTTTGCCAGTTTGCGCCATGCTTGATCAAAATTTAGATGTGAACAAAAATAAAAGATTGCATTTACAACAGCTCTGCTTCTTTTAAAACCTTTGCAAACCTTTACAAAACTTCACTCCCAACTCCCTAAAAGGGTATTGGTTATGTATTAATTAAATGAAAGTGGTATAATCAGTTATTTTTGCAATCCGCAAAATCAAGGATTTGCAGAAAAGGAACGGATTAGCACAATCAATTATATTGAAGAATTAATGGCTTAAAAACGGAAGATCTCAGTTTAAATTGTTTAACCAGGCATAATTGAATTATAAAAATATATAAAATTAAATTTCCTTTTAAGGATAGAACCAAACCTTCATGGAATACAACTTCAGAGCAATAGAAAAAAAATGGCAGCAGAAATGGAACGAGGACAATGTGTACCAGGTTCCCAACCAATCGGATAAACCCAAATATTATGTCCTGGATATGTTTCCCTACCCTAGCGGAGCCGGACTTCACGTGGGACACCCTCTTGGCTATATAGCTTCGGACATCTTTGCCCGGTACAAACGTCTGAAAGGCTTTAACGTGCTGCATCCCATGGGCTATGACGCTTTTGGCCTGCCTGCTGAGCAATATGCTATCGAGCATGGTGTTCATCCTGCCGTTAGCACAGAGCAAAACATCAAGAACTTCCGCAGCCAGTTGGATAAAATTGGCTTTTGCTATGACTGGAGCCGGGAAGTAAATACTTCTCACCCTGATTATTATAAATGGACACAGTGGATCTTCCTGAAATTATTCAAATCCTGGTATAACAGGATAACCGCTAAAGCCGAACCTATTGAAGGGCTGGTGGGCATATTTGAATCGGAAGGTAATGTAAACCATCCTGTTCCTAATTCCCAGTTTCAGATTCCCAATTACCCCCAGGTAACTTTTACCTCTGAGGCCTGGAAAAGCTTTGACGAAAAAATACAACAAACCATTTTAATGGAGTACCGCCTTGCCTACTGCGGTTATGGTGAAGTGAACTGGTGTGAGGCGCTGGGAACCGTGCTGGCCAATGATGAAGTAATTAATGGCGTAAGCGAGCGCGGCGGCTTTCCGGTAGTAAAGAAAAAATTGCGTCAATGGTACCTGCGCATAACCGAATATGCCGACCGCCTGCTGGAAGGCCTTCAGAAGGTTGAGTTCAGCGAAGCCATGAAAGAAATGCAAAGCAACTGGATCGGTAAGAGCAGCGGGGCGGAGGTTGATTTTGAAATCGGCAATGGACAATTGACAATTGGCAGGGAGCAACAGGCAATAGAAAATGAGCAATTGGCAGTTGGTAATAAATTGAGGGTTTACACGACCAGGCCTGACACCATTTTTGGTGTAGATTTTATGGTGGTGGCGCCTGAACATGAACTGGTAGAGCAAATCACCACGCCCGAGCAAAAAGCTGCAGTAGAAGAATATATAGCTTATGTAAAGAGCCGGAGCGAACGGGAACGTATGGCCGAGAAGAAGATCAGTGGCGTGTTTACCGGTGCTTATGCATTGAATCCTTTTGATAAAAGGCAAATTCCGATCTGGATATCTGAATACGTTTTAGCTGGTTATGGAACAGGAGCCATCATGGCTGTGCCCTGCGGTGATGAGCGCGACTTCAAATTTGCCCAACATTTTAATATTCCTATTACCAATATTATTGGTGATGCTTTCAATGGGCAGGAAGCCAACCCGACCAAGGATGCCATTTTACAAAACAGTGGCTTTATCAATGGTATGGTGATGCGGGATGCCATGGAAGCTGTGATCGAGAAGATTGAGGAGTTAGGCATTGGTAAAAGAAAGATCAATTATAAAATGCGGGATGCTGCTTTCAGCCGCCAACGATACTGGGGTGAGCCTTTCCCCATTGAATGGAAAGATGGCATTGCCTATCCTTTGGATGAGCATGCACTTCCTCTTGAACTTCCGTATGTAGAAAGCTACGGTCCTGGACCTGAAGGGGAAGGCCCGCTGGCCAATATACCGGAATGGACCTCCCGTGGCCTGGAGACCAACACCATGCCTGGTTATGCCGGTTCCAGTTGGTATTTCCTGCGCTATATGGATCCCAAAAATGAAAAAGAGTTTTGCAGTAAGCAGGCCAGTGACTATTGGAACCAGGTGGACCTGTATGTAGGTGGTACCGAACACGCGGTTGGCCACTTGCTATACAGCCGTTTGTGGACAAAGGTAATGTTTGATCTCGGGTTTATTTCCTTTGACGAGCCTTACCGGAAACTGTTGAACCAGGGCAAGATCGGCGGTGATTCTAGAATTATCTACAGGGTAAGGGGCACGCATCAATTTGTTTCTGCCGGATTGAAGGACCAGTACGAAACCGATGAGCTGCATGCTGACGTGAGCATGGTAGACGGTTTTGAACTGGATATTGAAGCTTTCAAAAAATGGCGGCCTGATTATGCTGATGCGGAATTTATCCTGGAAAACGGAAAATATATCTGTGGTTCGCGCCTGGAAAAGATGAGCAAGCGCTACTTTAATGTAGTGAACCCGGATGATATTGTTGAGCGCTATGGTGCTGACACATTCCGCATGTATGAAATGTTCCTGGGCCCTATCGACCAGGACAAACCCTGGGATACCAAAGGAATTGAGGGTGTACACCGCTTTTTGAAAAAGTTGTGGAGGCTGTTTGCTGATGAGGAAAAAGGATTGATTGTAACGGATGAAAAAGCAACGCCTGCCGAATTGAAAGTACTGCACCGGACCATTAAGAAGGTAGAAGAAGATACGGAGCGTTTTTCTTTTAATACTACCGTTTCGGCTTTCATGGTTTGCGTGAACGAGTTGAACGACTTGAAATGCCATAAGAAAGAAGTGCTGGAATCATTGCTGATCCTACTGGCGCCATATGCACCGCATGTGAGTGAAGAGTTGTGGCACCTGCTGGGTCATAAGACTTATATACTGGATGCGGCATTTCCAAAATTTGAAGGAAAGTACTTGGTGGAAACCAGCAAGGAGTATCCAATTTCTATTAATGGTAAGATGCGTACACAACTTGTTTTAGATTTAAATGCTACACAACAGGAAGTGGAAGAAATTGTACTGGGCAATGCCGTGGTGCAAAAATGGGTGGAAGGCAAGCAGCCGAAGAAGATCATTTATGTGAAAGGGAAGATGGTGAATATTGTGGTGTAGGGCTGGGGGTGTGAGTGGGGTGTGGTCAGGCTCTGCACGGGATTTGCTGTAATAAGGAAAATTACCTGTTATGGCGTATCCGAACTTAGCCCTGGTTGAGGCACTGCGGGAGGCCGCAAATAATTTACGTCAAGGAGCTCATTATGCATGGGGGCATCATGGATCGTGCAATTGCGGGCATTTGTTGCAAGTGGTAACTCATCTGAGTAAGGAAGAGATTTTGCGTTATGCCCGTACCGGCTCAGGGGAGTGGACAGAAATTGCGGAAGAATATTGCGATGTAAGCTCTGCACCGGCCTACCTGCTGATAAGCCAACTTGAAAATATAGGATTGACTCCTGTTGATATACATAATCTTGAATATTTAGGTGACAAAGAGGTATTGCAGCATTTGCCCGGCGGGTTTAGGTGGTTGAAGAAAAACGTACGGGAAGATGTGATCCTGTATTTTGAAACTTTTGCGCAGATGCTGGAAGATAGGTTGCAGGAAGCAGAAATGACACATCTTGAAGATCTGGCATTTATCAAGAAGCAAGAAATCCAGGAAGTCACAGTTTGATCTTCTTTAAAAACAAATCCCATATTGAAGTAATATGGGATTTGTTTTTAGGGTGTATCTGTGCTACTCCTTTTTCGGTTTTGTCAGCCGTATCATCGCACTGGTATCCTCGGTGCTTTCCAGGTTGGCTTCATAACGTTTATCTCCAACTATCGCTATCATGTAGGAAGTATTAGGCGGTATGCGGCCCAGGTTTTCGGCTACCATCACCAGTTCGTTGCTCTCATTTAATTCAGCTATTGGCAGCTTTACTACATATGGCTTGCCGGTAAGACGGATGTGGCTGAAGATCATTTTCTGGTTCAGGAATAAAGAAATGGAGTCGCCATCAATTTCGGCATTATCATAGAACCTGAGCTCCAATGAGTCGCCGGCCAACGGTATGTCCATTACAAATTTGCTTTTTCGGTATACAAACTTTTCTTCGATAGTAATAGGTTTTGGAGGCTCTGGCTTTACTTCAGGTTTTGAGGGTTCAGGCTCAGATGGCATTGGAGGAATGGCCACCATTCCTTTTTTTGGTGGTTTTACCGATTCTGAAGTTTTTACCGGAATATTTTGTTTTGGTGAGACTTCTTTAAAGGCAATGAGGCCTACACTATCAATAACATCGGGATGGTTTGCCCCAACAATGTAATTATCGATTACATAGTCCCATTCATCTCTAAAGTTTGTTTTTGAAGTCTTATCCAGGTGTAGTGAGCCATTAGGGTCAGGTTCTTCTTTTGGTGCCGTTGTACCATCCAGCATCATGATCCCTCCACCCGGACAGTTGAAATCCGCTTTGGAAAGCAGGGGTACTTTGCCTGGTCCACCAATGCCCAGCAGGCCACTCCTCTCCTCTATCAATTGGTCGTCCCACCAGACAACAGCGTTAGAAGTTGGCTCAAAATATCCTTTAATGCTATAGCGACGGTAGCTGTTTGGAGAATCGTAATAGTAAGAAGTGCCGGTCAGGCTATCTCCCTTCTGAATTATTTTTACTTCAGCCTTCTGTTTGCCAATCCGGCCCTTCCAAACGCCGGTAACCATTTGGGAATGAACGTCTTTCCAGAAGAGCAAACAAATTGAAAAGAAGAGAAAGGGGATGATTTTCAAATTAATAAAGTTTTCTTGCCTGAGGTAAAACGTTAAAGGGAGGGAGATATTTTGTCTGAACCAGGATTTGGGAGGATTTAAGAATTTATAAGGATAACGTGATGTAAGACAAAATATTAACTCCTACTGACATACCGTTGTCACAACACACTTCTAGTTTTGCAATATGAGTAGTTTACTAAAAGATATATATTCTATTGAATTTTATAACAACTTCTCCGCTGTAGTTGAAGAGGTCATTCCAGCTTTTGATAAAAAGAAATTCCAACATTTGATTTTTGACGAAACCTGGCAAGGCAAGGAACTGAAAGAGAGAATGAAACATACATCTTTGGCATTACATCTGTTTATGCCCAAAGATTTTGATAAAGCAGTCAACTTTATTGAAAAAATGATCGTTAAACTACGGGAGCATAGAATTACTGAAAGCAGCCTTGAATTCATGTTCTTTCCCGATTATATAGAAACCTATGGGATTGAACACTTTGATGCTTCTGTTCGATCTATAGAGTTTGTGACACAGTTTACAAGTTGCGAATTTGCAGTTAGGCCTTTTATCATAAAGTATGGAGATAAGATGCTGCAGCAAATGCTGCAATGGTCGTTACATGAAAACAATCACGTAAGGCGATTGGCAAGCGAAGGTAGCCGTCCACGTTTGCCTTGGGCAATTGCGCTTCCGGGATTAAAAAAGGATCCATCATCAATCTTGCCAATCTTAGAAAATCTGAAAACAGACAGTTCTGAATATGTAAGGCGAAGCGTTGCCAATAATCTTAACGACATTGCCAAAGACAACCCCAGGACGGTAATAACAATTGCAGAAAAATGGAAAGGTATCAGCAAAGAAACTGACGCTATCATTAAACACGGCTGCCGAACGCTTCTAAAACAAGGCAATACTGAAATTCTGAATTATTATGGACTTAACAATAATTCAGATATTGAAATAATGGATTTTAAGATTATAACTCCAATAGTAAAAGTTGGTAGTGACTTCATGTTTTCATTTACCCTCCATAATAAAGCCATAGCAACAACAACTATCCGGCTGGAATATGCTATTCATTATCTGCTAAAAAATGGACGGCACTCTAAAAAGGTGTTTAAAATAAGTGAAAGGCAGTATCAGCCTAATGAAAAAATAACCGTTACAAGAAAACAGAGCTTCCGTGAAATCACGACCCGGAATTTCTACACTGGACTGCAAGGATTATCAATAATTGTCAATGGTAAGGAGTATGATATGCATCAATTCGAATTGACGAATTAGAGATAAGACGCACTGAGTTAAACTTTATTGTTACTTTCTTAAAAAAACAAGCACCGGTCAGGAGTGACCGGTGCTCACCAAAACCAACCATTTATTAATCAAAAGACAGTCTGTGTTTGTTTTATTAGAATCCAACAACTACAGTAATACGACCAAACTCTTGATCACTGCTCCAAGACGTACGGCATCATGAATGCGTTGCTTTGAAGCACCGTGAGACACCAGTGTTTTCTCATGTGAGGTCACGCACAATTCGCAACCATTCAATGCACTTACCACCAAGCTTACCAGCTCAAAAAACTCTTTGCCCAATAGCGGATTGGCCATAATATTCATGCGGATACCAGCTTGTGCATTATTATAAAATTCGTCGTGCATAAAATGACGGAAGCGGTAATACACATTGTTGGCATTGAGCAAACTGGTACAGCTTAACACTTCTGCTATTTCCTTTTCTGTAGCCTCATGCTGGATCGCAAACTGCTCAAAGGATTTTTGCAGCTCAAGGTTCTTTTCGTTTGCTGCTACAGCTACCACAAGCAGGTATGCTTCCTTTTTGCTGAGGGTTTCAGCATTCAGGGCATTTGTTACGTTTATTTTCAAGTCGCGCAGATAACGGGCATCAACATTAGCCAGCGTTTGCAGGTTATCGCTTAACTGTGCTTCACCTAATCCAATTTCTTTTAACAACGCCACGGCATTGTTCGTATCATTTGCTATTCCGAACATTTAAATTTGAGATTTGAGATTTGAAATGATTGTTTCAATCTTATCATTGGTTTTCGAACAACAGGCAGACGCCGCGCTTCCCATGCATCCCAATTAAGCAGTTAAAGTTGCTTCACCTTTCTGCCAGTTGCAAGGACATAATTCGTCTGTTTGTAAAGCATCCAACACACGCAATACTTCTTTAACGTTGCGACCTACGCTAAGGTCATATAAAGAAACCCAGCGTACGATACCCTGCGGATCTACAATATAAGTAGCGCGGTAAGCAATTTTTTCCTCAGTTTCCAGGATACCTAATTCTGACGCCAGAGATTTTGAAGTATCTGCCAACATGGGGAAGTGAAGGTTGCGCAAGTCGTCGTGATTTTTTCTCCACGCAGCGTGTACAAATTCGCTGTCAGTAGAAGCACCGATCAATACAGCATCACGATCAACGAAATCCTGGTAGTGATTGTTAAACTCGGCGATCTCTGTAGGGCATACAAAGGTGAAGTCTTTAGGCCACCAGAACATTACCATCCATTTTCCGTTTTCTTTAATTTCTGAATAGGTAAGATCGTAAAACTCTTTTCCTTTTTCGATAGATACTACTGCTTTTTTGCTGAAGTCAGGGAAGTCTGAACCAATTGATAAAGCTAAATTCTTCATATTGCTGTGTTTGTTTATTTCAGTCAGCAAAATTGTGACAAGCACAGCAATCAATAAAATTGATATTCTCTATAGTTCAATAGATAAGTTCTATGGCACACTGAATGCTTTATAAATTATACATTGCGAAGCTTGTCTAACAGGTGATTGAGCTGTACGGCTTCGCTCTCGGAGAGTTGACACATGATCTGGTCAAAGTAAGATGCTTCAGCGTCGATACGTTGCAATAACTCCTGGCCTTTGGTAGTTATGATCACGTCTACCAGGCGTTTATCCTTTTCGCAGACAGTTTTCTTTGCAAGGTCCTTCAGTACCAGGCGATCAACAATCCGGCTGGTATCACTCATTTTATCAATCATACGCTTTCGTATCTGGAGCGTGGAGATAGGATGAGGAAAAGATCCGCGCAGTATTCGTAAAATATTGTATTGCTGGTGGGTAATACCTTCCTTTGCCAGAAAGCTTTTGATATGCTCCATGATCCATCCATATGTATACAGGATGTTGACCAGCGCTTTCTGCTTTGAACTTTTAAAGCTTAACTGCTGTATGTCTTTTTCAATTCCCATATGAGCAAATTATATCTTTACCCCCACACTTTCACACCTTCTGAACAGTTGGCACAGATATCAATGTTTTTACGGCTTTGAAGTACCTGGTGCCTGAAATGCTGATAGGATGAATTTTTCCATATTTCCTTAAAAGAATGTTGCTGCAGACTACCCAGTTTGTGTTGCGCATCCTTATCAAAGCAACAGGGTACAATACTGCCATCCCAGGTGATGACGGGATCATGCCACAAGCGCCAGCAATGGTTTTGGTTGTTGCCTTTGAATTGCATTTTTCCTTCTGCATTCCGTTTATAGCGGCTGTATTTGTTGATGGTTGGGATCAACAGGTTGGGATCATTTTCGTAGTCGTAGACCTGGGCTGTTTTCAGGCGTACTTCATCAATGCCTATTTCCGTAGCAAGCCTTTTTACGTCTTCTATCTGGTGTTCATTGTGACGAACAACCAGGAACTGGAAGATCACAAAAGGCGTTTTACTTTTCAGTTCTTTTTTCCAACGTACAACATTAGCGGCACCTTCCAGAACTTTTGATAGCTTACCTCCCACCCTGTATTGTTGGTATACCTCCTGTGTAGTGCCATCAATAGAAATGATCAGGCGGTCCAACCCGCTTTCTACCGTACGCCGTGCATTGGTGTCATTCAGGTAATGCGCATTGGTAGAGGTTGCAGTGTATATCTTTCTTGAAGCAGCAAACTGCACCATGTTCAGAAAATCGGGGTTCAGGTAAGGCTCTCCCTGGAAATAAAAAACAAGATAAGTGAGGTCTTTATATAGCTGATCTATGGTCTCACGAAAAAAATCTTTTTTCAACATACCTGTTGGCCGTGAGAAAGCACGGAGCCCGCTGGGACATTCAGGACAACGCAAATTACAGGATGTAGTAGGCTCAAATGAAATGGAAATAGGCATACCCCATTGGATGTTTTTCTTAGTCCATTTGGCCAGATGGTAACTGCTGTACACTTTTAACATGTTCCACAAACGCCGAAGTGTCAGCTTCGACAAAAAGTTAACGCTATCATTCCAATTCAACTGGGGCATGCGCAAAGATAGACCGCAGATTTATAAAAAATCCGGAACGACACGCACTTCATCCCGGATACACAGTTTCATAGGTTAATATTTTACAAGCCTGTTGATGCATCTGCTGTTGGTTGTTCTAACAATCTCATTAGTTCATCCAATTTAGGTGCCAGAATTATCTCGGTGCGGCGGTTTCTCGCACGGCCTTCAGCGGTATCGTTTGTGTCAACAGGTTCATACTTACTCCGGCCACTGGCAGTTATCCTTTCAGGGTCAACTTTATAATTGTTGGTAAGAATACGAACTATGGCTGTTGACCTGGCTACACTTAGTGCCCAATTATCCTCATACCGGCCTTTAATAGGTACGGAATCCGTATGACCTTCAATCATGACGTTGATATCAGGATTGGAATTAAGCACCTGCGCCAGCTTGCCCAGGGCCTCCTTACCCTTTGGGTTTACGACTGCGCTACCAGAAGGAAATAATAAATTTTCCTGGAGGCTAACATATACTTTACCATTTTTTGTAAAAACAGAAAGCTCACTGGAGCTAAAGCCGACCAAGGCATCGGCCATTTTTTTGCGCAGGTTTTCTGTAACCTGGCGTTGTTCCTCAACAATGCTTCTCATATCGGCTAATCTTTTCCGTTCGGCTTCCAGTTGCTGTTGCGTTAGGTTGGCCATGCTGGCAAGACTTGCCGCATTTTTCTTTGCATCATCCCATTGTTTAGATATCCGGTTTATCTGGCTATGCAAACTATCCACGCGCGTGTTGGCAGCAGTCAGGCTGCTGTTTAGTTGGCCTACTTCAGCCTGAAGCTGTTGTTCCCGGTTAAGAGCTGCCTGGTATTTTTTCTGAGAAACACAAGAAGAGAAGAAGATTAGAGCCAAGAGACTCATCCATAGAAACCCATGATCTTTTTTCATAATCCTATGTTTTTTAAACCAGTCAAAAAAACTGTGCCATAGAATGGTTTATGGTTTATTGTTTATAGTTTATTGTTGTTTAGGACTAGAGAGTTTATTTTCAAGCTTTAAAATGTGCACATGCCTGTAAATTTTGAGTTTAAAGCAAGAAGCCATAACAATAAAGAACTGGAACAAATATTACAATCTTTTCATCCACGCTTTGTAGGCGAGGATATTCAAAAAGACACTTACTTCAACGTTTCCCATGGACGCATGAAACTTAGAGAAGGTGCCATTGAACATGCCCTGATCCACTACCAGCGCAACAATATTGCAGGTGCAAAGCAATCTGACGTCTTGCTGTATCAACATCAACCCAACAAAACATTAAAAGATCTCCTTACTAATGCGTTAGGTGTTAAAGTAGTGGTGGTCAAAAAAAGGAGAATCTGGTTTGTTGAAAATGTCAAGTTTCACTTTGATCATGTAGATGGATTAGGAGATTTTGTTGAGGTTGAAGCCATTGACTGCGATAGCACTAAAAACATTTTGCAGCTACAAGAGCAATGTATATTTTATGCAGCATTGTTTCGTATTGATCCTGAACATTATGTAGCAGAATCGTATAGCGATCTGCTGTTGGACAGGCAGCGTACTGAAAAGTAAAAAGCTGAAGAATTTTTTAAGAATGGAACAGTTTTTCTTATCTTAATGCTCCTGATCGATCGTTTTTAGTTATTATTATGCCTGCTATTTGGTGGCATACGTTTTATATAGACTAAACCAACAAACCAATTAATTATGGAAAAGCAATTAAAGGACTATTTGCCTGAGAATTATTTGCCTGGTTTTATTGGAGAGGGAGATCAAAGTTTCCCTGATGACATAAATTTTAAGCAAATCAATGGGCGGACACAACCAGATGACGATGATGACGATGACTTGGATGAGGACGAAGATGACCTGATATTGGGAGATGAAGAGGAACTGGATGAAGAAGATCTCTCTGAAGAAGATCTGGACATTGAGTTGGACGAAGACATAGATGAGGAAGATTTTGATGAAGAGGACCTTGTTTTAGGAGATGACGAAGACGATTATGACGAAGAGGATGACAGAATTTAGTGTACCTCTGCAACTATACAAGAAGGATTTTCGTCATTTTACCTGGCGACATAAAATCCGCTGTAACCATTTTAATGAAAAGATTGTTTTTCAGGAAGAAAACACCAGTTGCCATTGAACAAAAACAGCCATCGCTGGTACTTTGCCTGCTAATGGACTTTTTAGGTTATGCCACTTATTCTATTCCTATTTTAGGAGAGTTCCTGGATGTGATCTGGGCACCGGTTTCTGCCATTATTTTCTGGCGGATGTTTGGTGGCACCAAAGGTGTTTTTGGAGGCATTTTCAACTTCATTGAAGAATTGCTGCCGGGCCTGGATTTTATTCCAACCTTTACTATTACCTGGCTGATCCAATATTTCCGGAAAGGTAGACCAACAATTTATTTTAAACCGGAAGCGGCGAGGTAGGGATACCTGATGACAGTAGTTGTAAATCAGGAGTTAGGGTTATGAATTGTGCAGCGTACCCTTGCGCAATTTTACCATATTGCGTATCGAGGTGCATTACTTGGGCCGGATATAAACTACACATACGCAAGGCCTCTTCAACGGGGATGTTAACGTAACGAACCAGGTTGATAAATGCCTTGTGCATGGTCAGTGCAGAGCCACTCAAAACTCCGCTGCTCTCATATTTGTCGCCTGCCGGTTGGTGCGGATAAATGCCTTCATTGGTTTCCGTTACGGCATCTGTAATCGCAAAAAGGCGTTCCTTCATCATTTCTTTTGCAATTTTCACAGCATTAAAATCTACATGGTAACCATCAGGAACTATACTAGCCTTTACACGGTGATGCAAAAAACAAGCGCCAACCAACCCGGGTGCCCGGTGCTGCAGTGGACTCATGGCGTTGTACAGGTGTGTTACCACCGGTATTCCCCTATCAAAAGCTGATATTGCCTGCTGGAAGGTAGCATTGCTATGGCCTGCTGAAATGATAATATTGTGCTCTCGGATAAGCTGAATCACTTCGTTGCTGCAGACCTCCGGGGCTACTGTAATCATGGTAATAATGCCTTTACCGTAATTGAGCAGTTCCTCTGCCTCCTGAACTGTTGGCGCGTGAATACATTCCAGGTTGTGTGCCCCTCTTTTCTCTGCGTTTATCCAGGGGCCCTCCAGGTGCAAACCTATCATGCCTTTGCCCCCTTGCTGCCGGTATTGCCTGGCAGCATCGATGCAACGGTAAAAGACTTCTTTTGTATTTGTAGCAACAGTAGGTTGAAACAAAGCAGCCCCACCTTTGCAACAGTACTCATGTAAATCGTGCAGAGCATCTACTGTAGAAAAGACCGAAAACAGCTTTTTATTAGCCCCATATATCTGCAAATCAATAAAGGCCGGCGCCAGTATTGTATCTTTTAACTCAACGACATTTGCTTGCTCCTTTACATCATTTACAGGAATGATGCTTTCAATTGTACCATCACGAACCAATACCGCATGACCTGTTAACCAACATTCACCGGTAAAGATCTTTTCAGGAAGATAAACTGATTCAGGTGTCATATTAAGATATTACAAAACGGTATCCAATGCCTTTGATGGTAATAATTTCAATAGAGGGGTCTTGTTTAAAATAATTTCGAAGTTTAGTTATATAAACATCCAGGTTGCGGCTGTTGAAGAAGGAATCGCTGCCCCAGAGAAGATTCAGGATATCACGGCGCTCTACAATCTTATCACGGTTTTCGTATAACAACTTCAGCAATTCGCTTTCCCGGTAGGAAAGTTTTCGTTCTTCATTGTCACCTATGAGTTGTTGCCGGCGCGTATTAAAGACATAACTACCCAATGTTATCTCGTCATTTGCTATTTCCTGTATATGGTTTTGCTTCAGCACATTTTCGATACGTACAATCAGCTCTTCCATACTGAAAGGTTTGCGGATATAGTCGTTGCCTCCTATTTTGAATCCACTTACCACATCTTTAACTTCTGATTTAGCAGTCAGGAAAATTATAGGAACGGTACTATCTATTTCTCTTATTTCATCTGCTATAGTGAAACCGTCTTTGTTGGGCAGCATCACGTCGAGCACACAAACGTCCGGCTTGTTCTGTTCAAACTTTTGCAGAGCCTTCCCTCCATCGTGTTCCATTATTACCTCAAAGCCCCGGCTTTGCAAAGTATCACTTACAATCCTGGCTAAGAATATCTCATCTTCTACATATAAGATCTTACTCATGCTGTTTGTTTTGGCAAGTTAATCACGAAACGGCTACCAGTATCTTCTACTGAATCAACAATTATGCTACCGTTGTGTTTTTGAATGACATGTGCCACATAACTTAAACCCAGGCCATAACCTTTTGCGTTATGCAGGTTGCCTGTGGGCACACGGAAGAACTTATCGAAAATTTTATCGTGGAATTCTTTAGGAATACCAATGCCGTTGTCGGAGATGATCAATTGAACTTTTTCTGCATCACCCTTGGCTACTATTTGAATTTGTGGTGTGCCCTTGCTATACTTCAATGCATTATCCAATAAATTAAAGATCACGCTTACCAGGTGCAGCCGGTCACCCTGCAAAGTAGTATCGCCATCAACCGCTACAGAAACCTGAGCCCCATATTTTTCAAATTGCAGGCGCATGGAGGAAGTAACCTCCTGAATTAGGTCATTCATGTTCAGCGATTCGAATTTCAGATCTACCTCTTTGTTTTCAAACATGGAAAGCTTCAGCACTTTGTCGACCAGCAAGGACAAACGCTGTAGTTCATTATGAGAAATGTCAAGATATTCTTTTGCACGCTCGGGGTCCATGTTTGCACTAAAAGTACGCAGGGCTTCAATAGCGACGCTCACGGTAGCGATCGGTGTTTTTAATTCATGTGTGATATTGCTGATGAAATCATTTTTAATTTCTGCCAGTTTCCGCTGCCTTAAGAGGTTCCTATACATCAGCGAAAAAGAAAATGCAGTAAACCCAACGATAAAGAGCGAAAGAACAATAGCTGCACTTATGCGCTTCAACAGGTAAGGACTGGTATTGCCTAACTGGAGCTTATATGTAACCGGGTTGGAAAAGCCAATAGTAACTTCATTACGTGACCACTTTTCAGTTTCCGGCTTTTCATTTTTTTTTATTGTAAATGGAACGTCCATGTTTTGCTGTTCCATTTGCCTGCTGAATAAAGCCTCCATTTCTTTTACATCCAGGGTATCCTGTAAGGAATCCATTTCAGATAAAAGCTGAATTAATTGTTTGTGCCGGGGTTTAAAGTTGCGTACCTTGAAGCTGTCGATAGATAATATACTCAACACACCCTGTATCTTTTGCCCTGGGTTTACATCTGAACGATCGGATCTTTTATATTTAACTTTAAGACCTGGCTTTTTGCGCTCAAACAGCGCTTTAGATACTATAGAATCCTCACCCCATTTATCAAAATCGATCTTTGCAGCCTGCATGGAATGAACAACATCCCGGAAGGTGAAATTGCTTCTAATTTCTAACGTACGTTTTTCCCGTTCATAAGTATTTTTAAGCCAATATAATTGGAAGATGGCAATGCCCAGGATGGTGATTGCCATTAAAACAGGTAGCCACTTTATGTTTTTCAAACGAAGCATATGAACAAAATTACCCTTTTAAAGTCCCGGTTGGAATAGATTTAACCATTATTAACGTACCTGCAACTAAGGTTAACAGCTTGTGAAATTATATTTGTTTCAACTATAATAAACTTAAATGTTTGTATGAAGAAAATTCTGCTCTCACTTTGTATGATTGCCAGCATAGGTACCATCCAGGCCCAAATGAAAGAGGGCAAAGTTGTATATGAAAGGACAATAAAGTTTCAACCCCGCCAAAACATGAATCCTGAAATGGCGGCTAATATGCCCCGAACCCGTACTGACCGGTTTGAATTGTCGTTTGCAAAGAATCAATCTTTATGGGAAATGCTCCCCGAACTTGACAATAACGAGGAGAATGCAGGAGGTGGAGGCGGCGTGCGTTTCATGCGTTTTGGGGGTGGTGATGATGTTACCTACTTCAACTTTGAAACAGGAAACCGCATTGATCAGCGCGAGCTGGCTTCCAAAACCTATATAGTTGAGGACAGCATTCAGAAGTTGAATTGGAAACTTACAGAAGAGACTAAGACAATACTAAATTATACTGCGCGTAAGGCTACAACACAGCGCATAGGAACCCGCTTCGTCATGGCTATGGAAAATGGTGAAATGAAGAGACAAGAAGTAGCCGACACAACCCAAATCACAGCCTGGTTCACCACAGAAATTCCGGTGCCTGCAGGACCTGAATTTGGCGGACAACTGCCAGGTTTGATTCTTGAACTGGAAATGAACAATGGACGCATGGTGTACAAGGCTGTTGAAATATCACCTAAAGTAAGCGTTAGCAACATCAAAGAGCCCAAGGGAGGCAAGAAGATGACTGCCGCAGAATTTACCAAAGAAAGGAATAAAGTAATGGAAGAAATGCGGCGCAATATGCCTGCGGGTGGTAGAAGGGTGATGATGGGTGGAGGACAGTAGAAAATAAGCAATAGGCAATAGGCAATAAGCAATTGCCTATTGCCTATTGCTTATTTTCAGCTAGTCACCATAAACATCTCCTTGTTCATCGTCTTCTCTTTCTTTTTCATAGACAGCCAGTGATACTTTCCATTCAGGGAATTCGAACTGAAGATTGATATCAACCCGCAGTTTTTGCAGGGGCGCAGGAGGGTTATCAAGTGCTAAAGTGCTGGTAGCAAATCCACGACTTTCTTCGGCAACATCATAATTTCCTTTTAAGGTGTATTGATCTTTGATATAATACACATTGGCCCCTTTCAATTGGTGAAAAAGGGTTTTGTATTTCTTGGAAGCAGCCTCAAAATCCTCGGTAACCATCATCAATGCCTGCCAGCTATAAATTGCTTTAAGGCTCGAAGAATATTGAATGATGCTGCAATGCTTTGAATCACCAATCTTGAGCGTAGAAGCATATTCAATACTTTGCGGGTTTTTGTCAATGATCTCTCCCCGGATGTTTTGAAATTGATTCGGAAAATCAGCAACTACCTTCTGAACATCGCTCCGGATGTTGCTTGCAATTGGAAAGCGAGAAGAGATAGTTTTAAACTGTGCTGAAGAAGAAAACGCAAAAAATGCTGCAGCGCATGCAGCCAATAATAGTTTTTTTTTCATAAGTGTAGGGATTAAACCGTAAACTTAATACGTTTTCCACAATTTAACGCCTATTTATGCACATATTTATTATCTTGTAGCGTTACCAAAACTTTGTAAAAGATAAAAATCAGTGCCAATGAAAAGTAAGCGCATCACCCATGCCCGTCAGCAGGTTGAGATTTATAAGGACTATTACAAACCGTCCCTGAATCTATGGCGATTTACCAAATCTGTATTAGGAGTTCTGTTATTTGGCTCCAGCCCTGTGGCTAATCATTATACTCCTGTGAAGAAGAGGAAATTTTAAGGAGATGAATGATGAGTAATGAGAAGTTAGATGAGAGAAGACTTAAAGTAAAGGAGTATATTATGAGATTAGTAACACAAGGTAAAAGGAGTAAAGAATTAAAGAGTGGTTCAACTTTTATTATTCTTTACTCCTTTCAATTATTTACTGCATCATTCTAAAGTAGTTTCTTCCCCCACCAGCTCCCTGCATCCTGTTGTTTACGCTGCTGCCCATACGGTTTAAGTTATAGGTGAACGAAAGCATGAAGAACTGACGAACCACGCTATTCTGCACATCTTCGATATAGTTCTCAGAGAAGTTGCGAGAAATGCTCCTGTTTTGCTTTAGCAAATCAAATACAGAAAGTTTAAGCTCTCCACGTTGGTTTTTCAGCATTTGCTTGCTAAAGCTGGCATTCCACAACGTATAAGCCTGATTGTAACCATCTGCCAAACCCGTATTGGTATAATAATCTACATCTGTTGACAGAATAAAGTTCCTGGGAAAGATATAGCTGATATCAGCAGAAGCGGAATAGGTGTAGTATTTTGAGTTCTGCTCTCTCCTGAATGTATTTGTAACCTGGTTGTACTGAACAGAGGTACCGATACCAACGTCCAGTTTTTCTTTATATGTATAGCTTAAGCGAAGACTTTCACCTAATGACAGGTTTTTAGTATAATTCTTAACGTTATCGATAAAGCTTACATCTCGACTGTTGTTGAAGAAGGTGCTCGTGTTGAAGTTTCCTCCTTTCATACTGTTGATCGGAAATCCTACATTGATGTTTCCGCCGAAATTATAGGCACCGCTGGCATTGACCGGCCTTGTTAACTGCACGCCTCTGGCTATTTCTTCATTATATGGGAGGCCAGTTACGGCCCTGATAGCAGCCGTATCCGTAATTACATTATTTACGATCTTATTGAGTGTATTTGAGAAATTGAAGCGGAGGAAAAAGTTCCTGAACTTAACCATATCAAAGGAATTATAGTTAAGAGAAATGTTATTGGAATATTCCTGGTTCAGGGCAGCATTTCCTTTTGACCAGTAAAGGGCATTAGACTGGTCGAGGGTTTCCTGCAACTGGGAAGTACCAGGCTGGCTGGTACGGCCACGATAATTGAAGCGCAGGTTTTTGCTTCGGGCAAACCTGTAATTGAAAATAGCTGTCGGGAACAGGTTCGTATAACTTTGCTCAATAAATGTATTCTTAGATAAATTATTACTTTGTAGCAAGGTGCGCTGAACGGCCATTCCTAACTGATAATTGTATTTCTTTTTCACCACCCTGTAATTAGTACCTATTCGGTTTGATTCGTTGGCATTTTCAAACAGGTTGGTCTGTAGCAGGTTCTTGACATCAAATTTTTCACTGGCATCATTATATTCATAAACCTCACGGTCTGATTCGTTACTGTTTTTATTATAGGCGTAGTTAAACTCCAGTACTTTATCTCTTGCAATTGGTTCGGTGTACGATACACTCACACCATAGTTTTCAGTTCCATTCTCCTGGATGGTTTTCTGATTGATCTTTTGCTCACTGGCTTTTTCCCCATCCTTGAAGTTTCCAATCCTGGATATATAGAGCGCATCCCGATCGGTCGTGTTATAGGTATTGGTCAAGTTCACAGAGAAGGAGCGTCCTCTTTTACGGAATTTTCGGCGATAAGTGATATCATTGGTCCAACTGAAACCTGATCCGGTATTGTTTCTCTCTGACCAACTATCACCAACCATATAAGGAGCATCATCTATATCATAACTCCATGTAGAATCGCGTCTAATACTGCTGCTGCTCTGAAAGTTGATCCGTGGAGTATAAATGATGGAACTCATAGAGTCAATGGTATAGATCATTCTTAGGTTGATCCGATGATTATCATTGTTATTATCTGACAAGCCCATAGCATTTCTTCTTACGGTTGAATCACCCCCTGATTTAGTATTATAATCAGTTACGCGGACGCTGTTGCTGTTGTTGAAATTGTTGGTATGGTTAAAGAAATAGCTAGTGGTCAGCTCAAGCTTATTACCCCACAGATCACTGTAGTTGACACCTGCTGTCGAATTTTTAGTAATACCGGAACTGCCACCGCCGAAGCCACCTATCATATCATTGTTGGTAAAGCCTACATTGTTGGTATTATTGGATCGAGCGATCAGGGATACCTTTGTTGCACCCTTAAAATAGTTAGCAGAAAGATTTGCCTGGTAACGGTCGTCGGTGCCATAACCAGCCATAGCCCGCCCGAAGGTGCCTTTGTTCTTATTCTTTTTCAACTTCAGATTGATAGCTTTGCTTCGACTGCCATCGTCCATGCCGGTGAATTTGGCCTGTTCACTCATATCATCGTACAGCTCTACCTGGTCGATCATATCGGCGGTTAGATTCTTGGTAGCCAGTTTTGGATCATTACCAAAGAATTCTTTACCATCTACATAGATCTTTTGCACGTTCTCACCCTGGGCTTTTACCGTTCCATCCCTTTCCACTTGTATACCTGGCAATTTTTTAAGTAAGTCTTCTGCCGTAGCATTAGGCTTTAGTACTTTAAATGCATCGGCATTGTATGCAATGGTATCTCCTTTTACTTTAATTGGAGTTTCGTCTTTTACAATAACCTCTCCTAACATTTTGTATTCCTGTGCAATCTTAACCTTGCCTAAATCTGCAATAGTATGGGCTGCACTGATAGCAAACTGCTTTTTAAAGTTGGGATATCCCTGGTAAGAAAACAACAGTACATAAGCACCGGTGTCAAGGTTTTTGATTTCAAAATAGCCGCTATTGGAAGAAAGTGTAAATGATATGAGGGATGAATCTTTTTGTGTTATTACCGAGATGGTTGCATCGGCCAGCCCATCGGCGCTACTGGAATCAATGAAAGCACCTTTAACTGTACCTGCAACCTTTTGGGAGAACAACAAAGAGTTTATCAGGAAAATACAAACAGCCAGCAATATAATTTTTCTCATAAACCAAGGGAATTGGAATACGAAGATATTCGCATCTTTCCTTTTTAACTGTTTATAAGGGTTAAATAAGGTTAAGACATTAGCTAAACAGGTATTCAACATCTTCTCTTGTAAGGGCTTTCACAAAGGATGTATCGTCTGCGATGAGTTCCTGTGCAAGAAGGCGCTTACGCTCCTGGAGCTGCATGATCTTGTCCTCAATGGTATCCTTACAGATCATTCGGTAGGCAAAGATGTTTTTCGTTTGGCCTATACGGTGCGTACGGTCAATAGCTTGCTGCTCTACAGCCGGATTCCACCAGGGATCAACAATGTATACATAATCGGCAGCGGTAAGGTTCAGACCCACACCACCGGCTTTCAGGGAGATCAGGAATACGCGTACTTCATCATCATTCTGAAAGCTTCTGATGGCTTTTTCCCTATCGGGAGCGGAAGTGCTGCCGTCGAAGTATTCATATTTAATGCCCTGTTCTTCCAGTTTCTGGCGGATCAAGCCTAACATACCTAAGAATTGAGAAAAGATCAGCGCCTTGTGGTTGCTAATATTTTCAGTGATCTCCCGGGCCAACTCGTCTAATTTGATGGAATGGTTTTCAAACTTTTCAGCTTCATTCAGTATAGCCGGAGAGTCACAGATCTGACGCAATTTCATCAAGCCTTGCAGGATCGTCAACTGCGACTTTTGAATACCCTGCTCTTCAATGGTTCCTAAAATACGGGCCCGGAAGTCGTTGCGGTAAGCATCATAAATGCGGCGCTGTTCGTGACCCATTTCACAGAACAGAACGGTCTCAGTCTTTTCCGGAAGGTCTTTGGCTACCTGCTCCTTGGTACGCCTTAAAATAAAGGGATATAATATTTTACGCAGGTGGTCTTTCTGCTCTTCCTCGCCAAATTTATCTATGGGAATGGCAAACTCCTGGCGGAAATATTCCATAGAACCCAGCATGCCTGGGTTAAGGAAGTTCATCTGTGCATAGATGTCGAATGTATTGTTTTGCAAGGGTGTACCACTCATACACAGACGGTGCTTGGCGCGTAATAACGCAACAGCCTTGGTGACCTTACTTGACGGGTTTTTAATAGCCTGCGATTCATCGAGCACAACATAATCCAGCGGCATGGCAGCGAAAAACTTAATGTCGCTGCGCAATGTGCCATAAGTAGTTATGATAACGTTGTGGTTGTTTAATTCGGCATGGTTACGATTACGCAATGGACCATGGTGAATGTAATAGTTTAAAGAAGGGGTGAATTTCTTTATTTCATTCTCCCAGTTGTAAATAAGCGTTGTAGGACAAACTACCAGTGCTTTTAACTGGCTATTGATTTCAAAATAGTGCTGCATGAATGACAGTGCCTGAACGGTTTTACCCAAACCCATGTCATCGGCCAGGATACCACCCCAATTCACTTCGTGCAGGTAATTCAGCCAATGATAGCCGGCAACCTGGTAAGGGCGTAAAACGGCCTTTAATTCCTTTGGCGTATCTATTTCCTTGATAGCCTGAAACTCCCGAAGCTTTTCATATTTTTCTTCTAACTGAATGGTCAGCTCTTCTTCATCTCTTTGTTCATACAGTTCATCTATGACGCTAAGATGGTAGCGTGATAATTTTAGCTTGTCTGTTTTGCCTTCGCCTACGCGGAACAGCAATGAATATTTTTTCAGCCATTCTTCCGGCAAAATGCCCAGCGTGCCATCATTCAGTTGAACAAACTGCTGCTTATTGGCCAGGGCCTTCTTTATTTCGGCAACGCTTACCTTCTGGTCGCCGAAAATGATGTCCACTTTCGCATCGAACCAATCGGTGTTGCTGCTAATGAAGATTTGGGTAGAAGGCTTGGCCGTGTTGAAACGGAAGTTCCTGAGCGACTCAAAACCAAATACCGGCACCTTCTGTTCGCGCATGGCATCTACGAACAGGAAGAACCAGTTGTTTTTCAATACATCTGTTCCTTTCAATGCCAGGGCAGCATCATCGTCAAACGACACGAAGTTGGAATGCAGGGTGCGTAGCTTATTCATGAAAGCCTGCTCCGAAGGGCGATTGCGGTGCACTACCATTACTTTATGGCCCTGGGGCACAATGAGTTCATCACGGTCTTTGGCTTTGGTGTCGTAGCCTTTGTAGTTGAAAACCGGTTGGAAAACGAGATAATCACCTTTTTCCTGTAAAAACAATTTTACGTCCGGTTCGCCATCCTTGATCTCACTAATAATCATTCGGTCAAAATCAACCTTATATTCCTTGGTCAGTGGCACCACATACTTATGAAGGGTAACCGGCCATTCTTCTGCATTTATTTTCTTCAGGCCATCGGGCAAAAACTCAGAGGCCACCGTAACAGCCTCTAAATTATCCCACAAGTACAACTGGTGGTTGTATAAAAACACCAGTGGCGATGGTACTTCATTATCTGTAGCATCATAGGCAACCTCTTCGGGTTTCACATAGCACTCTATCTCGAAATCATCACCATTCTTATCAACGTGAAACTGTGGTATGAGTGGAATGGGATTGTAGGTGATCTTTTCGAGGTGGGCCGTCTTGAAACTTTTATGCTGCCGCAGGATGTACAGTGAAGCTTCATTCTCTGCACAAATCTTTTTTAGCTTAGGCAGGAAATATTCTGCAATCAGTGACTTTGTTTCTTCAGGGAAGTCATCACTTTCCTGGTGCACAATATTCTCCCAAAAACCCGAAAACGGTGAATTCCGGTTAATGTATTTATTGATGTCTGCATCCTGCAATTTGCGTGCTTGTGCGATCAATGCTCTTCCTGCCTCGTCATAAACATCCAGTTCCAGGTATTTGGAGAGCTCCAGCTTTTCTACTTTGCCAATAAAAGCTTCATCCTCAATTTCTCCTTCTACCAGGTCAACGCTGAAGTAAGGGTAGGTAGCTTTATTAAAGTTGAACACTACCGCCAGGCTCCTGGTTGCCACTGTTTCTTTTTCTTCTGCAGTATTATTATCTTCTGCTATTGCCAGCGGCTTTTCCACTTTTTTAAAGGCTGAAGTATTTACAGGGGCTGCAATTCGCCTGATGGAATTGTCCAGTACACGTAAGTAAGGCTTTCCTTCTTTATAGTTAAATTCAAATTTCCCGGTCAGGTCGTCACTCAGAGAATAGCCATACAATTGCAGCAGTTTGTTCTTCTCTTTATCCCAGTTGCGGATCGTGTCGAAATAGTTAGCACCTTCTTTGTATAAAAGGTGCAGGAAGACGATCACTTTGGGAAGACATAAGAGGTGAGTGGTATCTACATAATTACTGCTGGTATCGAAAGTGCGTTCTTCGTTGCGGTGAATGATAACGTAGTATTCTTCTCCGCTGATTGTAACCCTGGCTCTAACCGTTTCGTCATTAGCGCTTTCAATAACAGGTTGGGAATGACGTAAAAATCGCTCTGCTTCTACAAACACCTCCGGAGCACTCAATAAGCGTAGTGCTTTTACGTCGATGGTCTTCATTTTGGCTACGGTATGCTTCTGGTCATAGTCAGCTTCTTCCTTTTGTAACAGACCTTTATCCAGTAACTCCTGCAGGCGCAGCATAGATGCCGCTTCGTGGCGACAGATATCGCCAAGGTTATAAGGGCAGGTACAGCGAATGGAGAGTGTTTTGGGGTCTTTATAATTCTGAATGTAAACTTTATAGAAAGTACTGTAGTTATCATCCTTTACACGGAAAACAGCAGAACCAAACAGGTAATCGTTCTCCAACAGTTCCACATAGCCGGATGCATGAATTCTTTTTCCTCTGCGAATTACTTCATCAGAGCCTTGGGTATAGACGTATTTTAAGAGATAAGGTAGCGCCAAAGCAAAGTGCGATTTACATTAATTCAAAAAAAGGCAATTGGCAAAAATAATGGAAAAGAGGGCAAAAAACCAGAGAAAGTGAGGGATAGATTAAAAAATTAGCAAATACTTGGGGAACCCTATCCGCCAAATTGCAGCGGACAGGGTCAGGTAAAATCTTTCTTCTACACCACCAATCGCTCATTCATATAATAGGGCAGTACATTGGCCTGGTTGAGTGTGAGACAGTGGCGGATGTCTCTTTCCAACCCAAAATTGGTCAGGCGGTGGTAGTGCGAGGCATTGTTCTTTTTCATGAACTCGTACATATCATCTTTGGCTAACTGGTAAAGGTTGGCTGCTATGCCTGATGCGTCGCAATTAACAGTGAAATGGTGCCCGATCCCGGAAACCACTGCACCGGCAAAAAGCGTGTCTTCCATATTTACCTTGTCTTTCCAGCCAGCGCAGGCCAGGATCACGTTGCGCTTCATTTCGACCAGGTGGTCGCATACGGCAGCAAAGTTCAGGAAGGAGCCGGTAATGATCTCGGTTGCCCCTTTAGCCAAGGCCATGTGCAGCAGTTTTGTGCCGTTGGTAGTAGTGAGCACCAGGATCTTTCCCTGGATAAATTCCCTGGGGTATTCAAAAGAAGAATTGCCATACTGAAGTCCTTCAGCAATTTTACCATCCCTCTCCCCTGCAGTAATGCAGGCCATTTCTTTGCCCAGACGAATGCATTTCTCTACACTGTCCACAGGAATAATTTCCTTGGCACCGTTGTATAAGGCTGTGGAAATGGTGGACGTAGCACGCAAAATATCAATAACTACCACAATGCAGTCGCGCACATCATATAAATGCAACAAGGCAGGAGAAAGGCAGGTGTATAAAGTTGGTTTATTCATTTATAATTAAAAAATAAGAAAATTTGAAAATGCTTCAAAACAGAAAAAGCCATGCAAATGAAAGACATTTTCAACTAAAAGGGAACTTTACCACTTTTGCCTGCAGGAGTTTATCACGTACTTTGATAAAGATAATGCTATCCAGGTCTGACTGGCCGGTTTGAACGTAGCCCATGCCGATAGCCTTTCCAAGGCTTGGTGACTGGGTGCCAGAAGTAACAACCCCAATATTTCCACCTTCCTTATCGCAGATCTCATAGCCATGACGGGGAATGCCGCGGTCTATCATTTCAAAGCCAACCAGTTTGCGCTTAATACCTTCTTCCTTTTGCTTTTGCAGGATCTCTTTTGCAGTAAAGTCCTTAGTGAATTTGGTGATCCACCCCAGTCCGGCTTCCAAAGGAGAAGTTGTATCGTCAATATCATTTCCATAGAGAGCGTATCCCATTTCCAGGCGTAGTGTGTCGCGGGCACCCAAGCCGACCGGTTTGATGCCGTGAGGAGCGCCAGCTTCAAAAATAGCATTCCAGATCTTGTCGGCAGCATCCTCTTTGTCTTGAAAATATATTTCAACGCCACCCGCTCCGGTATAACCTGTAGCACTCACCAGCACGTTATCCACGCCAGCGAACCTGCCCTTTACAAAGGTGTAGTACTTCAGGTTCAGAATGTCCATATCTGTAAGTGATTGCAGTATTTTGGTAGCATTGGGTCCCTGTACTGCCAACAGGCAGGTTTGATTGCTGATATCCTGCATTTGCACGTCAGAAGTATTGTGCTCAACAATCCAAGTCCAGTCTTTTCCAATATTAGAAGCATTCACCACCAGCATATATACCTTATTCTCTTCTATGCAATATACGAGCAGGTCATCCACAATCCCTCCCTTTACATTGGTGAGACAGCTATATTGTGCTTTTCCGGCAGTAAGTTTTGATGCATCGTTTGTCGTTACCCGTTGAATCAGGTCCAGTGCGTGTTCGCCTTTCAAAATGAACTCGCCCATGTGACTTACATCGAACACGCCTGCATTTTTACGAACTGCCTGGTGTTCATCGTTGATGCCCGTGTAGCTGATGGGCATATTGTAACCTGCAAACGGGGCCATCTTTGCACCTAGGGCTATATGCTTCTCTGTGAATGGAGTATTCTTCATTGAAAAAATTTGAGCAAATATAAAGACCAACAAAACCCCAACACACCCCCACTCACACCCCCAGCCCCTAAAGGGGAGCATCAGCGCTGCTAAACCCTGGCTATAAAATCTCTCTAATAGTAAAGCCCTCAGCTTTTGATTAGCTGAGGGCTTTTACATATCTGGTAGGTTATTGTGCGTGGATGCTCCCCTTTAGGGGCTGGGGGTGAGCCGGGTTACGGTTTGCCTAGATCACCAATGGTCCAAACGGAGTGGCCATTAGCACAGTGCGCTCCCGCCCTTTTTCTGTTTGATCGTTCCGGTTAAAACGGCGCGTATTATTTTGCATTTCCTCTAATTTCCTGCGTTCTTCCTGCAGTTGGCGCTCTCTTTCTTCTATTTGTTTGCGGAGACTATCAATATTTCTTTGCGGAGTTTGAGGCTTGTATTCATAAATACCCCCAGGTGTTTGTTCAACAGGTGCCTGGTCATTCGTATACTTTTCTGCCTCTTCCAACTCTCCTGTGGTGGTCATGATATAATCTGTATCGGCTTTCCAATCCATCCTGTAATCATCATCCCAGTCAATATCCCAATCGCGGCGGCCGCCCCAGTTGCCTCTTTCGCGGATCGTAATGTTTACCGGGTATAGTTTGTCTTCCACAGACCTATCGAAGCGGATCTTCTTGCCAACAGGTACTTTGATTTCCACCATCACTTTCTGCCCACGGAACTTCTGATCCTTGTCGATACCAAAGCCGCTGCCCAGGATCAACGCGCTGTCTCTTGAAGTAGCGGAATACACAATTCTTTCAGCTCTACGTATTGCATCTTCAGGGTTTTCACCACCACTGTATTTCCAAAGAGTTACGTGGTAGTTAGAATCAATGCTTTTGTCTATTCTCAGTTTGATATTGGCCATCTTAAGGGAGTCTCTTGTTAAATCCCAACCACGGCCATCATCTATCCAGGGAAAAGTACCGCTATATTCCAACTCAGGGTCATCAACACGGATCAAAAGCTTACTTAGTGCGGGTTGCGCCAATCTTATTTCCTGGTCGGTTTTCTTATAAAAGCGGAAATCTGAGGCCATGGAAGCAACGAAAATGGCGAGGCTTACCCAGCCCAGTGTCCACAGGCCACCAAATACCCAACCCAGGTAGCGGTTTTGCGAACGGACTTTCATGGCCCGACGAACGATCCAGGTAATGAGCGCCACAATCGGTACGCCCAGGAATAGAATCAGCACACCCCAGGCAGAAGCATTTTGCCAAAAGCCACCCAGTAAAAAGTCTCTTATAGGATTGGCAAGGCCACTCAGGATCAGGAACAAAAGTGCCACGAACAATCCGAATGCAATAGAACCGGCAACAAATAAAAAGAAAGCCTTAAACAATACGCCTATAGCATGTCCTATACCAGATGCCGCCGGGCGGGCAGTTTGGGCCACTTCAGCAGCAAATGCACGGCCCCTGGTATCAGCAAATTGCTGGGCGCGGGTGCCTAAGTTCTCAGCAGAAGTTTTTACTTCTTCACCCCAGGCTTTGGCTCTTGTTTCAAAATCAGACATTCCCTTCTGCACGTTTTGCCAAATGCTGTTCACATCCACTTTCTCTCCGCGCATTTCCATTTTCTCAAAAGTGCTTCTTGCTTCCGGAAGTACGATCCAAAGAATGATATATGCCAGTATGAAGGTGCCGGTGAAGGAGCTAAAGAAAACATCAGGAAAATAGAAGCCACCCCAAGGTGAAAATATGCCATTGAACACATTTGTAATGATGCTCAAAATAAGTGGTGCGGCAAAAATGAGGCGAATAGCCCAGGCCGGTTTATTAAAATAAGCAGCCAGGCCACCGGCTACACCAGCTATGACACGGTCATCCGGGTTACGAAAAAGGCGCTTTCCCACATAACCTTCTCCAGGCCTGGCCGGTAAAACGATCCAGGCAATGATGTACAGCAAGAATCCGAAGCCGAAACCACCCAAAGTGATAATGGCAAATAACAAACGGATAATGGCAGGGTCAACATTCATGTAGTTGGCAATACCGGAGCAGACACCACCCAGGATCTTATCTGTACTGTCTCGGTATAACCTTCCTCTGAACCGTTGCTTTGAGCCAGTAAACGCATAAGAACCGGAAGCCTGATCGGCGGTAGCACCTTCAGCAGCATCGGCAGCCTCAAAGTCTTCTACACGTCCCATGGAGTTGATGATCTCATTGACGTCATCTTCTGTAACAGCAGCAGCGCCTTTATTGATCTTATCGTTCATTAGTTCGGCAATGCGGCTTTCAATATCGTTGATGATCTCATCACGTCCTTCTTCGGCTGCAAAGTAGCGGCGCAAGCTTTCAATATAACGTTGCAAACTATCATAAGCAGCATCTTCTATCGGTATTACCCGACCCGAAAGATTTATATTGATGATCCTTTTCATTTGAAAGTAGTTTATATAGTTTGTTTGTGGTTAAGGGTTTGATTCAGCTTTTGCGGTCAATGCATTTACGCCATTGGATAACTCCTGCCAGGTCTGCTCAAGTTCTTTATAAAAAGTCTCACCTTTTTCGGTCAGGGAGAAATATTTACGAGGGGGCCCTGAAGAACTTTCTACCCAGCGATAGGTAAGCATGCCAGCATTTTTTAAACGGGTGAGCAGCGGATAGAGGGTACCTTCCAATATTTGAAGGCTGGCGGCTTTCATTTCTTCCACAATATCGCTAGGGTAAGCTTCACCCCGGCGAATGATAGAAAGAATGCAAAATTCCAGTATTCCCTTCCGCATCTGGCTCTGAGTATTTTCGATATTCATCTTGGCCTCCCTGGATTTTTGTGTTGTTTACACAAAGTTATGGGAGTTTTCAGTACTATGCAACACATAGTACCATATTTTTTATGGTAATTGTTGTTACTGGATAGCAGCAGAATATTATGTTACTGACTGTCAATCAGTTACAAAAGATAGGCTTTAAGACAGAATGGTTCGGAGGTAATTAAAGAGGATGAGTGGTAGCCAAATCACAAGAAAGCATCTGCCTAATTATGCTGTACAACTTTTACACTGTCGTTATTCTGTACCAGCACATAGGCGTCTCTGTTAGCTATATTTACTTTCCGGATGTGGCGAACCTGGCCTTTTACTATCATACCATTTAGTGGCTGGTAATCGAAGTTGCCCTTGCCTTTGTTAATGAGAATGGTTCCGTAATCGGCATCGTAACGGCCCATCTGGATGTTGTTGTCGTAATAATTTCCAACCAGGAAAATATCGGGAAGTTTATCGTTGTTGGCATTGACAACAATGGCATCTTTATAACAGGTTAATTGTGCCTGCCAAGGTAGTTGCTGTACCGTAAAGTTCCAGTTGCCCTGGTTGATGAGCAGGGCATTAGCAAAATAATCTGCAGTTAACACCCGGGCGTTTCTGAGTTTGTCGCCGGGAAATAAATCCTGCAGGGAAGCTTTGGCAAAGTCTTCCGCATAGAGGAATTTCTTTTTAAGGATGGGCATTTGTTTTTCTAATTCGGCTTTGTTGGCAAATGGGATTTCGCGGCCGGACAAATAATACGTGAGCACTTGTTCTTTTTTACCATTGCCATCAAAGTCATTGTAATATAGCTTAATGGGGTGCTCTTCTGAGGTCTTCAGGCGGTTATTCAAACCTAAATTCCCGGCAATGAAATCAAGATCGCCATCGTGATCCACATCAACGGGCAATGTAAAATTCCACCATCCTTTTTTAGTTGTTAACATCTTTTTTATAAAGCGGTCATTGTCATTCACAAATGCACAAATGCCTTCCCATTCCAATGAAAGGATCAGATCGCTGTCACCATCTTTATCAACATCATTCCAAATAGCAGTTTTCACAAAACCAACTTTAGAAAGGTCGCTGCTCCAAGTTGTTGTAACATCTTTAAATTTTCCCGTTCCATCATTCTGTAGTAAATAAGATTGGGGCACCTGGCCATACTCCCAAGGCACAGCCCTGCCACCGATGAACAGATCAACAGACCCATCGCCTGTAAAGTCGTAAGGGACAACACAGGAAGCGGTGAGGTAAAGATTAGTAAAAGCATCTTGCTTTTTAGTAAGGTTACCTTTGCCATCGTTGATGTATATGCGGGGCAGCAGATGCTGATCCTTGCCATAATACTCATTACCCCCGCTGGCTACTATCAAATCAATATAGGAGTCGTTGTTTACGTCGGTCCAGGCAGCATCCACATCTTCGTATGTGCTATCGTTATCTATTGCGGGTTGGGTTGTCTTTTTAAAATGGCCAGAAGGCTGTTGTACAAAAAATGCGCTCTTTTTACCTTTTGAAGAGCCAACAAATACATCATCCTGGCCATCGCCATTGGCATCACCAATGGCTAAAGCGGGGCCTTCACGTGAGACCATGTGGGGTATCAAAGGCTCGCGGTCAAATTCGACAAAAGGGTTTTCATCATGACGGTGCAGCAGGTTGACTTCCTTTGTAATATCCTGCACAGTGAAGCGTGCTTGTGGTTTATTTGAAGTGACAGAGTTATAATTGAAGTGCGGCTGGTCTGTTTTGTACGTGATCGTAATCTGTGTTGACTGGTGAGGTGTGGGAATAGTTTGATAGGTATTGTCGGGCCAGATCAACAACATGGAATCAACATTTGTTTTATGCAATCCAACATGGATGGGAATTTCCATACTGGACTGGAATCCTTTGGCGGCATATTTTTCATAGGTACGCACTTCAGCTCCTGCAAATACTATGATCTTTGCTCCTACTGCATTCCTGTTGTTGACCGGTCCTTTTAATGTTATTTGCAGGAATGCTTTGGTTTTATCATCGTTGCTCCTGTTCTGGTATAAAGTAGCGGGTTGGTCAATGTTGCTCACAACGACATCCAGATCACCGTCATTGTCAAAGTCTGCATAAACAGCGCCGTTGGAAAATGTAGACAAGTCGCCTTCTATGCTGCTTTTACTGTCTTCAAAAACAGCGGCTCCTTTGTTTCTGTAAAACTTATTGGGCAGCTTTATCTGGGGGAAGTTGTTGATGATATTCATTTCTTTTGCACTTACATTATCTGCCTGTATTTTGCTTTGCATTTCCTCGTTAGAAACAAAGTTTACATAGTCTATGTCGTTCAGCCGTTTGGGAATGCCGTTGGAAACAAACAGATCTTTTAGACCATCATTGTCAAAGTCCATCCAGAGAGGTGCCCATGACCAGTCGGTTGCATACACACCGGCATACATGCCCACTTCGCTGAACATACCATTGCCGCGGTTGAGTTGGAGGCAGTTGTTCGGGAACTGAGGACTGTATCCATATGTTAGTTTCATGTTAAAGATGTTGTATTCATCTTCACCCAGTGATCGTTTCAGGATATAGGGATCTTCAGGCATCATATCAAGTGAAATGATCTCAGGAAGTGCATCGTTATTAATGTCAGCTATATCAACACCCATCGAAAACTTGCTTGTGTGCTGGATGCAGTTTGTCAGATCTTCTTTGAATGTGCCATTGCGTTGATTGATATAGAGATAGTCATTTTCGTGAAAGTCATTGCCAATATAAAGATCAGGATAGCCATCGAGGTTGATGTCGGAAACAGCGATGCCAAGGCCATAACCAATAGAGGATGAGTTGATGCCTGATTGATGGGTAACATCGGTAAAGGAGGGGCCGGGAGGGGGTCCATCATTTCTAAACAACCGGTCGCCGGTTAGCGTATCATAAGTTCCGAGAAACACTTTGCGTTCGGCAAAGCTACCATTTTGATGGACGGCATGATTTAAGAGATACATATCCAGATCGCCATCCAGATCATAATCAAAAAAAGCTGCCTGGGTGCTGAAGCCGGAAAAATCAAGACCGTATTCTTTGGCTTTATCTGTATAAACCGGTATGCCGTTTTTTATTCCCTGGCAAATGAGGAACTGATTGCGGGCATGTAGAGTCTCATAATTTCCAACCCTGCATATGTAAATATCCAGTAGACCATCGTTGTTGATATCTACAACAGAAACGCCTGTTGACCAGCCACCATCCTGTGGTATGGCTGCTCCAACAGTAACATCTTTGAATTTTAGATTTCCTTTGTTGAGATAGAGTTTACTATTGCCCTGGTTGGAAGAAAAGAAAAGGTCGATCAAACCATCGTTATTAAAGTCCCCTGCACCCACACCTGCACCATTGTAGAAGTACATGTATTTGAACATGTTGAATTGTGGAAAGGGCGTAAGCTTATTAGAAAAGTGCAGTCCTGTTTTGGCGTGATCCAACACACTGAAAAGAGGTAATGCAGCCTGTTTAGTACGACAACTGAATATAACGAGTGAGAGCAGGATAATATGAATGTATTTGATCATTGGTTAAACAACACTGGTTTTTGGTTGTTTTGTAGCCATAACCAATAGCTTTTGTCCTTGCCTTTTATTTCAACAATATCTTTTATTTCACCTCTCACTTCCACACCGGATTCATAGGTGCCTAAGCATTGGAAATCTCTATTTCCTTTGTTCAACAATACATGTCCGTAACTGGCATCAAGCCGGGAGAATTGTGGTAGCAGTCCAAACTTATTGCCGCCCATAACAAGGTCAGGCTTACCATCATTATTTATATCACTTACTTTAATTGCGTTCAAGGATGAAAGCTGCACCAGTACCGGCAACTTTTGAATAGTGAATTTTCCAGCACCTTCATTGAAAGCAATGATGGAAGAACTGTAATTAACCTGCTTTACTCGGCTTTGTTCGAGCACATTTTCGTTAAACAATTCTTGAATTGATTTCTTGGCAAAAGCAGCATGCCGGAGGTTTTGCTTGCGTAGAGATACTACCTGGTCGGTTACTTCGCGCTTCATGAATACAGGCACATCTCTATCATTGATGGTGCGGGTAATGATCTTCTCGACCACACCATTAGCATCAAAATCATTCATCCATAATTTTACAGCGCATGAGGAATCCGGCTCCAGGTAAAAATTCTCTCCCATATTTCCTATTATCAAATCCTGATCGCCATCGCTGTCCATATCAGCGGCTGTGACGGTCTGCCACCAGCCGTGCATGTTGTTCAAATTGGTTTTTATTTCTTTGAATTTGTTGCTTTGAAAAGAAAATATGCGAGGCGCCATCCATTCTCCTACAATAATCAAATCTTCTTTTTTATCGCCTGTAATGTCTGCCCAAACTGAACCAGTGACCATACCAACATTAACCAAGTCTGCCCCTATAGTTTTGGTAACATCAGTAAAAATGCCACGACCATTGTTGCGGTATATATAACTTTGAGGCGTTACGCCGTAATTCTGAGGAACACTGCGGCTCCCAACAAAAAGGTCAAGGTCGCCATCGTTGTCAAAATCATGTGCAGAAACCGTGGCCGTGTTAACGCCACTGAAAGGTAACGCACTGACTTCTACATCAAACCCTCCTTTTCCATCATTGAAGTACAACCTGCTCTGATATTCGCGGCTTTGCTGTGGCAGGTGATTTCCACCAGAACCAACAAAGAGATCCAAATCTTTATCACCATCTGCATCGAAGAACAAGGCTGCTACATCTTCAAAACGAGCAAGTTGTTCAAATATGGGTACACGCTCTTTTATAAACCCCTTTGCAGTTTGCAGGTAAAGTTGCCCCGGCTGGTTTGCAGCCCCACCTATGTATATATCTTCCAAGCCATCGCCGTTCACATCACCTACTGCTGCTTTTGGCCCTTCGCGGGAAAGCATAGCCGGTACATTACGCTCATAATAAAAATCCGCATAAGAATCTTCCTCATGTTTATCGAAAGGACTTTGAATAGAATCGAACAAAGCCGATGAATATCTTTTTACTAGGCTTTCCGTTTCTATGATCCTCGCCAATCTATCGGGGGTTTGTTTTATCAGCTGTACTTTATTTAGCTGAGGTCTGATCAATTTGAGCTGGGAACGATCGGGCCAAGTAATTACAACCGAATCGACAGAAGTTTTTCTCCCCAAACCCAGAATCGTTTTATAATCTACAGAAGATTGGAATCCACGACTGGGCATTATTTCGCGGGTGATGATCTCATTGCCCACATATACTTTAATAGTACTGCCAATAGCAAATGTATTTTGAGCTGCACCTTTTAAAAGAAAGCCTATATAGTTGTTGGCCGTTTGTTCCCGGCTGTTGTTCTTGTAAATAAAAGACTTTTGATTCACATTGTTCACCACAAGATCCAGATCACCATCATTGTCCAGGTCACCATAAGCGGCACCATTAGAGAAAGAAGGCTGTGCCAGTCCCCAGGCTTCGCCTTCATCAGAGAACCGGAGATTTCCTTGGTTCTTAAATGTTTTATTAGGAATAGGACGGGATGGCATTTTAGCAATAATATCATCCACTTCATCTTTTCTACCGGTCAGTACCATGCGCTGTATGACCTCGTTGGCAAAAAAGTCAATAAAGTCCTGATCAGTTACATCGTGGTAAATACCATTACATACGAAGATATCAGAGAGGCCATCATTGTCGGCATCGAAGATCAAGCCGCCCCAGCTCCAGTCGGATGCAGCCACACCACTAAAGAAACCGGTTTCCAAAAACTTGCCAGCCCGGTTATTTACCTGCAAGGTGTTTTGCATATACTGGTAATAAAACCCTGAATTAACCTTTACCTGGTTGACTTCGTAGTTGTCGAAAGTAGTTGTCGTGCGCAGGCGAATATCATCATCAGGCAGCATGTCTGTGGTAAAAATATCAGGGAAACCATCGTTGTTTACATCTCCGATATCAGCACCCATGGATGAATGGCTTATGTGCTGTATACAGGCTTCCAGGTCTTCTTTGAATGTTCCATCCTTTTGGTTGAGGTACAAATAGTCCCGTTCAAAAAAATCATTACTGATGTAGAGGTCAGGATAATTATCACGGTTCACATCGCCAACAGTAACGCCCAGGCCGAAGCCAATCAGGCTGCCGTAAATGTTGGCTTGCTCACTGACGTCTATGTACTTCCCGTTGTCGTTCCGGAGTAATTTGTCTCCACCTCCTTTCAAAAAATCCGCTACCGTCCAGTCTTCGGCCCTAAGGTCACGTTTGTTGGCATAATTCAATGTGTTAACAGGAATGAAGCTGTTCTTCAAAACATAGCAATCAAGGTCTCCGTCAAGGTCATAATCAAAAAAAGCAGCGTGGGTGGTGTAGCCAGATTCATTCAAGCCATACTCTTTTGCTTTTTCTGTAAAGGTGAGATTATGATTATTGATGTATAATTCATTTTCATTGCTGACACCCTTCTGATAGCCCGCATTGCACACATAGATATCCAGCCAGCCATCACTGTTGATGTCTACAAAGACAACACCTGTACCCCATTTACCTTTGTTGGTGAAACCAGCTTTTTCTGTAATGTCTTCAAATTGAAAATTGCCTTTGTTCAAATAGAGTTTATTGCTTTTCATATTGGCTGTAAAGAACACATCAGCCAATCCATCGTTGTTGATATCGCCAATGGCAACGCCCCCGCCGTTGTAAAAGTTGCGGTAGCTGAAGATGTTGAAGTCTTTGGTGTCGTGGATATCGTTGGAAAATTCAATGCCTGTGTTCTCCATCAACTGGAACAAGGCCGGATTGCCTGATTGCTGCTGACAGGAAAAAAGGAGAAGGATCAAACAGAGGTAAACGGAAATCTTCATGGTGGTGTTGTAATTTATAAAGAAAAAGGTCATTCATGCATGACCTTTTTCTTTATAATGAAAAACATCTTATTGGTTATAGCCTGGGTTTTGCACGAGGTTGGGGTTCACAGCCAACTGATTACTAGGTATAGGGAACAGTAGTCTCCTAGGTCCATCAGAAGCTGGTTTTTCCTGCCATGCCTGTAAAAACTTACCGAAACGGATCAGGTCTTGTCTTCTCCAGCCTTCCCAATACAATTCGAGGCCCCTTTCATCCAGCAATGTATTCAGATCAACAGAAGTCAAAGGTGTAGCACCTCTTTTAATGCGAATTGTATTTACAAGAGCAAGAGGAGTAACAGGAGCTACAGCCGAAGGGGTTCCTCCTCTTAAGATAGCTTCGGCTTTCATCAGCAATACATCAGGATAGCGGAAGACCACATAATCGTTACCTGCAAAACCATCACCAGTACCTAAGCTATAATCAATTGGATATTTGAGCACACGAATACCAGTGACCTCCAGGTTAGTACCACTCTCTCTCTGTTTTACTTCTCTTGTAAATACCAGTGGAAGTGTAGCGGGGTTCCTTGCCATTATCGGAGCACCGGTTTCGTTATATTGCTGGCCAATAAGAAAACCAACAGTATTTCCTGAAGGCGATCCTGAAAAGTTCTTTTGACCGGGGTAACGGACTCCCCTTCTTGAATCACTTGCCTCAAACTTGTCGTAAAATTCTGAAAGGGTAGCAAAACCATTCCATCCGCTAGGTTTTTGGTTATAATGTAATTCCGACATCCAACGGCCACGTACATTATCCCCTCTGTCAATACCTGCATCATTTTTTAAGGTGAAAATGTTTTCAGTAGAAAGAGCATCGTTAGTCGGAGCGAAATTGTCAAAATAATTATTTGCCAGTGAATACTGGTTACTGCTGATGATTTGGTCGGCCAGGGTAATCACCTTTGTCATATCAGCAGCATTAAATGTTGGAGCCTCACGATTGGCGAAAACACCTTTGTTCAACAACGCTTTCATCATTAAAAATCTGGCGGCATTCTTATTGGCCACATAAGCCGGCCCGCCATCAGGAAGATTGTTGATGACGGCCTCCATTTCACTTATAATAAAATCTGCTGACTCTGCTCCTTTGAGCGTTCTGGGAGGAACTCTGAAATCTGTTAAATCCTCACGGTAGGGAACCTGGTCCCAACCGTCTGCTACAGCTAACACGGTGAATGCCCGGATAAACCTGGCCTCTGCAGCTTGTTGCGGAGTTGGATTATTTTGCAATACTGTAGAAGCTGTAAACTGTGCCTGTAATAGGTTCTGGAAGGCATTTCTTATTTCCTCATTGTTATCATCCCACTGATGGGTATGCAGGACAGCCCATTTTCCACCATCGAACCAGTCCGAACCTCTTGTAGGAGCCAGAGATTCATCGGTTGTATGTTGTTGTGCCGCCCAAAACTGACCAGCGCTCTGAAGCGGGTTGTTCAATGCTGTATAAGCCGAGGTCAAAATTTGCGCAGCGGTTACCGTACCGGCGTCAGTTGCTTCTAACTCTCCTCTAAAGCTTTCATCTAACTTTGTACAAGAGAGGAAGGAAAGCATCAGTAAAAGTGAGAAAACCAATATATTATGTCTCATACATTTACGATTTATTTGTTTATAGAGTGAAATTTACACCCAATAAAATAGTTCGGGCAGAGGGGTAAGGAGTATATTCGATACCCAAGGAAGGAACGCCTTCCACCTGTTTATTTGTATTCACTTCCGGATCGAAACCAGTGTAGTCTGTTAGAACAAACAAGTTCTGGCCAGTTAAGGATATAACGATATTGCGGAAGTAATTACCCATATTACCCAGGTTATAACTTATGGTAGCATTGGCCATTTTCAGGTAGTTTCCTTTTTCCAGATAACGAGTAGAAACTACAAGAGGATTTGACGTAGCTTCCTGAACATCACTGTTGATAATGGATTTAGCTACATTCCGTGTACCTAAATTACCAATTGACAAGGCAGATAATGTAGTATTATTGAGCAGGTAATGTCCAAAAGCACCGTTCATATTGATCGTAGCCGTCAATTTTTTGTAGTTGAAGTCTGTAGATATACCTAATAAAGTTTTAGGATTTGGAGTTCCTACAAAAAATTTATTTATTGAAGGATCACCACCTGTGTATATCCCTTGCCCTGTTGTTTTATCTATACCCTCAAAGCGAGGTAGATAAAAAACGTTCAGAGGCTGTCCGTTTGTAATTCTTTGTGACCTAAAACCAGATACACCCTGGCCATGTATGGTGCCTGTTTCATAGAAGCCAGTCAATCCTTCTACGGTATTTTTCAAAAAAGTAGCATTTACGCCCAGGTTCCAGTTCATGTCGGTGTTTCTTATCAAAGCACCATTCAATGCTACTTCCACACCTGTGTTGCGTATATAACCGGGCAGGTTCACCCACACTTTTCCTGCGGGGCCGGGCGCAGCTACAGTTTGCTCGTACAATACGTCCGTATTTTTCTTGTAGAAATAATCTATTGAACCGAATATCCGGTCACGCAATAAGCCGAAATCGATACCGGCATTAGTAGTATTGGATGTTTCCCATACCAGATCCGGATTACCGAAAGCAGCCCTACGAACACGCTCTTGTTCAATAATGAAGCGGTTCAAGGAAGCACCGGATGAAAACTCCTGATTACCCGTTCTGCCCCAGCCTACTCTTAATTTTAAGTTGTTGATCATATCGTTGCCCTGCAGAAAATCTTCCCTGCTTAAGTTCCAGGCTACTGCTACAGAAGGAAAATAACCGTACTTATTATTTTCTCCAAAGCGGGTAGAACCATCGGCTCGCATGGTAGCGGTCAACAGGTATTTATCCCTCAAATTCATGATCACACGTCCAAAGAAAGACTGCAGCTCAGTGGTTGGATTGGCATAAGAAAAGATGTCTCGGCTTCCTTGTGTAGAGTATTGAATATAGTCGTAGTAGTCTAAACCAAAGTCATCAAAGTCCCGTGCAATGACCCCACTATTCCTGCTTTCAAATTTCAGATATTCATGACCTACCACTGCGTTCAGGTTTAAATCTGAAGAAACTTCGCCTGTGTAGTTAATGGTATTGGTAAGAGACCGGTTAAATTGATGATTGTTAAATATACTGGCTACACCCCTGTTCTCAACACCTTGAGCATTTATCCAACGTCTTACATGGTTTCTGCGGACGCCGGTTTCATAATTGATCCCATACAATAAGCGGTATTCCAGATTTTTCGTAAATCTGTAAGAAGGAGCGATACTAGTTAAAATGGAAGTGATGCTGGCTCTATCCTTATGTGCCGCCAGCATGGCCAACGGATTAATGGTAGTTGCCCCGATCTTATTGAGCACCCAGAGGTCTCCATAAACAGGCATAGTAGTACCAGCAGGGAAAGAATCTCTTGGTTTGCGTAATGGGTGCGTAGGATTCCACTGCAATGCCTGACCAATCAAGCTTCCGGCAAAACCTGCATTGGTAGAAATAGGAGCTATATCTTCAGTATTGTTGGCTGTTATTATACTGACATCCAAACCCAGTTTCCGGTTATTCAGAAAACGGAAATTACTAGTAAGACCTGCTGTTACTCTTTTAAGGCCGGACTCTTCAATAATACCTTGCTGATCCAGATAACCCAATGAAAAACGATACCGCCCGTTTTCATTACCACCTCCTATAGCTGCTGAGTAGTTTTGCACGCGGCCACCACGTGTGATCTCGTCCATAGCATCTACATCACCACCAAAGTCGCCACCAGTCAGATTATATTTTTGCAAGGCAGCCTTATATTCCTGTGCATCTAAAACATCCAAACTCTTAATGATGGTGCTAACGCCTGCTGAGGCGCTGACATCAATAGTAGGTGTACCAGATAGCCCTCTCTTTGTGGTAATGAGCACAACACCGTTGGCGCCTCTCGATCCATAAATAGCCGTTGCAGAGGCGTCTTTTAAAATTTCTATTGACGCTATATCATTAGGATTGATGAAGTTCAGCGGATTACCGCCGGGACTACTAATCTCACGCTCGGTCACAGCCTCATCACCAATACCTGCAGCACCACCCCCCGGACGAGCAGAAGTTCCGGAAAGGGGAACGCCATCCACAACAAAAAGCGGTTGGTTGCTGGCACGTATTGAGGACGCACCCCGTATACGTACAGTAGTGGCACCACCAGGCTGTCCACTGTTATTAGTGATCTGAACGCCTGGTACCTTACCCTGAATAGCCTGGTCGGCGGAAACAATAACACCCTTATTAAAATCTTTAGCCCTTACTGAGGCTACAGAGCCCGTTACGTCTCTTCTACGGGCAGTACCATATCCTACTACTACTATTTCATTGAGGTTGGAAGCTGTTGTTTCCAGTGAAATACTAATAGGTCCATCAGTTATGGTTGCCTCTTTAGTACCATATCCCACAGCTGTAAAAACCAAGGTGTTTGCAGTTTGCGGAACTGACAGTGAAAAGTTTCCTTCTGTCCCCGTTGTGGTTCCTATATTGGTACCTTTTGCTGAAATAGATACCCCGGGAATAGGAGAATTATCTTTACTGTCTGTTACCTTACCACTTACAATTCTGTTCTGTGCATAAGTAATCTGGAAAGAGCATAATATGGCTATTAGCAGCCACTTGACTGAAAGCAATCGATGTAGATTCATATTGCAGAGGTTTACTGTGTGTTTATGAACCTCTTATTGGTGGTTGGAGGAATGGCGCAGCTCATGAAGGATATTGGGCTCTTATAAGACAAATGGTTTATTGGAAATGCTGCAATGAATTTTGGTTCAGATAAAGTTCGTTATTATTTCTTCTTCAATTTATAAATTTCCTACGAACCAATGGCCTGGTTGGTTGCCTAATTTTTAAAATTATTTTAGCCATATACCTTCAATGATTACACTGCTTGTTTCCCCAAAACTACATTGAAGCTTCTCTACCTCGCTTGCATTGAGAACCGAGTGTGCGCCTGGTTGAAACCGCAAGGGCAGAAAGCCAGGGTAAGGGCGTGGCAAAAGCAAGATCGAATCCTGTTGAAAAGAAGAAAAAGGAACTTCTATATTCCGGTATTCTCTTTCCAGTTTAACTGTTGCCGAATAGGCCGAAGCATCTTGTAAGATCAAGGTAATTTTTAGTTCGACAGGTTCAGCACTTTCAGAACAGGCGCTTACTATCAGTTTTTTAAAATCTTCTGTTTGCCGGCCTTTGATCTTGTCACCAATATAAATTTGATATCCCGTCTGCTGGCCTTTATTCATATTTTTTGTCGTCATTTTTAAGGACAATCGATTGGACATACCGAAAGGAACAAACTGAACTGTACTATTTCTCCAATCCGGGTAATAAATAGTTAACTGGCCCTTGTCATTTACCGCATTGAACAATTCCAGTGGCCCTTTTTCAGCAGCTACCAGGGTTTCCCAACTTTCTTTATGATAATAATCCCAGGCAAATGGATTGCCTTTGTAGTTGCCGGGAAATACAGTATAGTCATTCTCTCCTCTTTGCACCAGGATTCGATACTGAAGCAAACCAGGTTGTACCAAATCGACAGGCACTTCGGCCTCATAATCATAAGCTGTCACTTTTTTCATTGGGATAGATCGGGAAGATTTCCAAAATTGGGTGAGCAGCAGCGTTAGCTTACTGGCAGTATCCAAACCAACGACCTTAGCTTTTATGGTAAAAGGTTTTCCGGCTGAAACTTCCGGAAGGGATTCATGAACAACGAAGAGGTCTTTATTCAAAGGATTGGGTGCAACAAATTCACCCAACTGTATGGAACCGGAAACAGTATTGGCAGTCCACTTTCTTGTTTCTTTTCCCTTCCGTACCAACAGATAACTCCCAGGAGAAATGGAAAAACTATCTGAATTGGTGGTGAACGAAAATGAATTCCCTTCATTGATTCCTTTGATGCTGAAGCCGGAGCCGAGATCTGGCAACCGTATCCTCATGGGCTGGCTTTGCCACTGAATTCGGGTAACTTCTTTTTGAGGAGACGCTTTCTCAAAGGGGTCGCGGATGTGGATAGCGTCGGGCATGACTTCCAGGCGCCATACACCTGCTTCCAACCGTTCTAAGAAATAAGCCCCATAGCCTTCATAGGCAACCACGGTAGAGCTGCCAACTCCGGCAATGTGTTGCAACTTCTTATCAGCGACAGGTTTGGTTTGGGTTGAATTAGAATAATAAAATTCCTCTACAGTATTCATTTCGCTGAGTGCAGCCTGATAGCTTACACGGAATACATCAAATGCAGTATCAGCCGGATAAGTGCCATAAGTTTTTAGCCGGGGCAATTGATGAAAGACTTTGGCAGCGATCAAAAGACTTATGGCTTTTGAAGGCGTATAAGCCAGGTTCAGGTAGTGGGTCTGGTATTCTGTATTGCCATAGGCTGTAGCCATTGGATCATACGCAAATTGTGTAGCCCACTGGAAGCCTGCTGCACGAAAGCTGCGGGCCATAGCGGGGTACATGTTAGATTGGAGGATGTCGCCGGCATCAAATTCATACACCATCCTTGCCTTGGTCCTAAACTGTGCAATAGTGTCAAAGGGGATCGTATATTGATCCACGTTGGGCAAATAATTTCCTTTTAAGGTTCGATTGGCTACTAATCCCGTTGGATACCATTGAAAGCTGACGCCATCTATATCAGCATTGGTTACAGCACTGGCATAGGCAGGCGATTCGCTGATGTTGTAAAAAACAGGTTTGCTCCAGCCGGTGCTTTTTACTGCTCTTACCATCCGCCTGATATAATCTGAAGCTTGCTGGAGTGTACCGCTGTGGTGTGGTTCGTTATTAATTTCCAATGCAATTACATCCGGGTCATTGGCATAGGTAAACTGCGAATAAGGATTAGTGTGTTTTAAAAATTGCTGCAGGTAGTTTTCCTGTGCCTTAATGGCGGCATCAGTCACTAACACCTGCTGCTTATTGTATTTGCTTGAAAAGCTACCGGTATTTTCGTCTTTTTCGGGATAGCCATTGCCCCAGAAAGCAAGTGGTGTGATCAGGATTTTTATGTGACGCTTTTTGAGTTCTGCCAACAAAAAATCAAATAAACGCAAGTGGTCATTCTCTAAGAGATTGCCTGCACTATCCGTAATTTCTGTATCCCATACATGCACACGAAAGGCATCAAGACCTAAACGAGCCATATGGTATACATCCTGCTGAATGGCTTTTTCCGGATTGATTCCGAGCCTTTTTACTGAGCGGTAACCATAAGCAAAAGGAATGGTGTAATTGACACCAAAGAAAGTGGCTTCACGATTATCTTTCTTCCAGCGTAATATACCTTGCTGGTCAACGTAAACACCGGATTGAGCAGTGGAAGTATTTAGGAAAATGATATGGAAAAGAATGAAAAGTAAAGAATACTTCATAAAGTACTGCTTTTGCAAAGCACCAAAATAAGGAAAACAGGTTTGTGGAAGGTATACAAAAAGCGTACGTGAAGTGTGTACGCTTTTTGTAAATTATTGCTTAATAAAAATATATCTACCTGTGCCTAAATCGCTGAACAAAATGCGGTATGTGCCTGCTTTAACTTTGATATTTGGGCCATCTTGTTTGCCTTTGCCATAAACTTTTTCGGCACTGGCATCGTTTTCTGCGCCCCAGTTCACACTCCAACCAGACGCTATCCTGAACTTGAGTTCAGTATCATTGCTAAAAGTGTATGTAGCCAAATCCCAATAATGTGGATCAACAGCGGATTGTCTCATCGGTACAATATCCGACCAGTTGTTAAATGCTCCAATAATACCAACAGGGGCGTCAGGTGTAGAAAATGGATTTGGAATTGTTGCAGTATAAGGTGCTACGGAAAATACGTTATTACGAAGGTCTAATTTGACAGTATAATATCCGGCAGTTGCAATGGCAATGGAGCCAGGATCAGCATCTGTTTCTGTTTCCCTGAACACCAGCGATCCTGAAGAATTAGTACCCCATTGAGGTGCCCATTTCCCGAGAACACCTAAAAATTTTATATTACCAGCATTCAGTTTTCCTGTAAATGTATAAACGAAAGGATCTGCTTCATCACGGAAAATTGGAGTTGCTTTTGTATTATCCCAGGCAAACTCAGTAGCATCCCCAACCAGGTAAACAGTTGCATAAGGAGGCTCAGTCAAATAGGGTGTAACAGACAAATTCATCACATTTGAATACACTGGAGGATAAGTACTGCTTAATTGTGCTTTTACCCGAACTTCTAACGGATTGGACTGGAATGGAGTAAGCTTCATTTCTGTGGCAATTGTATTCAATGCGGCCACTGTATATTTTACAGTTTTATTACTGCCCAGACTTATGGATTTTGCATTTACGAAATTGCTGTCCTTCTTTCCAAATTCAATGAAATAGTCAACAGCAGCATCATACCCAAATTCGGAAGGTGACCATGAAAATGAAACAGCATCCTTTGTGGCTTCAGCTTCTGTTAAAACCACACTGGTGGCGCTGGCAGTAAGTGTAGAGGGAGTACCTGTTTGTACAACTACTCTATCTTCATCTTTTTTGCAGGCCCATAAGGTAAGGGCTGTGATAAAGATGAACAATATTTTATTTAGCATGTTCATAATCATTCATTTAATTAACACACAATTATTATTTATGACTCAATAGCCTGTATTCTGCTGCAGGTTTGGATTGGCAATCAGGTCTGAAGCAGGGATCGGATAGATCTTTCTGAAATCTTCAACTCCTCTGCCTTCTTTAATTCCGCCTTTCCATGGCCACAGGTAGTTACTGCCAGTAAACTTGTTATATCGGATCAGGTCAGTTCTGCGCGTCAATTCCCATTTTAATTCTCTGGCTCGCTCATCCAGAATAAAGTCAAGAGTCAGTTGGCTGGCAGTGATGTTACCTGTAGTGTTGCCATAAGCTCTTGTACGCAGGGCATTGATGTACTGTAAAGCTGTAGCAGCACTTCCACCGCTGCCATTACGCAATACTGCTTCTGCATAAGTTAGATATATTTCTGCCAGGCGAAACATGGGGTAGTCTGTATCCGGAAATACTTTGCCCGGATCTGACCCAGGTGCTCCTGTAGAGCTAACGTTTTTGAATTTTACAATTGGATAACCATCCTTGAAGTTTGTGATGTCATTGATTTCCAGAGATTGTTCTTCTGTAAAGAAAACACCACGTTTATCCTGTGCCCCGTTGGGATCGGGAAAGAGTTGCACAATATTCTTCGTGGTCCGCATTCCTCCCCAGCCGCCGTCAATACCAAAGTCAGCAGGCTTCATTTTGCCACCTACAGGGCCATGCACCAGGAAGGTTGTACCACCATAAGTTTTAGTTCTGACACCATCAAAAGCTACAGGGAAGATGATTTCAGGCGAGGTGTTATTATCGGTCAAGAACAGCTTGTTATAATTGGGTTCTAGTGAATAGCCTGCATTAATGACATTGCTAGCGTAAGTAATAGCTTCCGTATATTTCGGCTGCCCAATATAAACGTCTGCATTCAAGTACAATTTGGCGAGTAGTGCCCAGGCAGCGGATTTATCAGCCCTTGCATATTCGTTTTGCTTCGGTTCTGCAAGTAGTGTTTCAATTGCTTTCAATTCTGACTCCACATAATTAAAAATCTCCGCTCTGGTTTTCTGAGGCGGGAAGAAGGTGCCTACCGGATCGTTCTCGGTTACCATTGGAACATTGCCAAAAAGGTCTAAAGCATGATAGTAACTCAACGCCCTCATAAAACGTGCCTCCGCGTTGAACTTTTTGGCTTCTTCAAGGTCTGTTCCACTTATACCACGACTGCCTAGTTTATCATCTGAAGTTTCACGAATAAAAGCATTGCATAATGTAATCTGATAGTAGATACGGTAATACATAGCCTTTACAAAGGCGTCTGAAGCGGTCCAATTCATACGGTGTAAATCCTGAAGCGTGGCATCACCCCATCCGATAACAGCTTCGTCAGTTGGTAATTCCTGCAAATACCAGAGCGTACGGATGTAATTGGAAAAGCCTTCGTCAATGTCACTCACATCA
>CBKWHA010000006.1:0-56819 GCA_966674115.1 uncultured Chitinophagaceae bacterium | reverse complement strand
CCGTGAGCAGATTGGTTCAGGTTCATGAAGTCCATATCTATTTCTCCCCAAGGAATATCACGATTGAATTGAGTGTGCAGGTGCAAAAGAGGCTTCTTCAATGTTTTCAATCCGCCGATCCACATTTTGGCAGGAGAGAAGGTGTGCATCCAGGCGATGATACCGATACAGTTTTTATCTGTGTTGGCTTCTACGCAAATATTGTAAATCTCTTCCGGTGATTTAACTGTGGGTTTAAATACTACTTGAACCGGAATTTGTTTTGCATTGTTCAACGAAGCGGCAATCGTTTTAGAATGTTCTGCCACCTGTTTCAATGTCTCTTCTCCATAAAGGTGTTGGCTTCCTGTAACAAACCAAACCTGCAATTGTTTCAAATCTGTCATTTTATAAAATTGTGAATTGTTAATGGTAAGTGGTCAGTAAAATCAAAATTGCCAATACCAACATGGGTACTGGCAATTTATTAGACCTTACTGGCCATAATAAGAATGAGGGCCGTGTTTTCTTTCGTAATGTTTTCTGATCAAGGAATCCTGCAACCTCGGAACGTCTCTCCTGATCTGTTCTGTGAGGTAGGCCATCTGGGCTACGGTTTCCAATACTGCGCTATTGTATACAGCTTTATCAGGCGTTTTGCCCCAAGTAAAAGGAGCGTGGTTCCCCACGAGGATCATCTCCACTTCTTCATAACTCAATCCTTTTTCTTCCAGGCATTGCATGATCTGGAAACCTGTCTGGTATTCATAATTCCCTTCAATCATATCGTCGCTCATGGGGGGAGCACAAGGAATATCTACTGTTAGGTGATCGGCATGTGTTGTACCGAAAATGGGAATGTCTCTTTGCGACTGTGCCCATGCTGTGCCGTAGGTAGAATGTGTATGCACAATGCCACCAATTTTTTCCCAATGCTTGTATAAAACAGCATGGGTCAGCGTATCTGAAGACGGACGTAATTTTCCTTTTACAGTATTTCCATCGAAGTCAACGATCACCATTTTCTCCGGGCTGAGGTCTTCGTAAGGTACTCCGCTTGGCTTGATCGCAAAAACACCGAGGTCTCTATCTGCAGCACTTACATTGCCGAAAGTAAAAAGCACCAGGCCTAATTTAGGCAGTTGCATATTAGCCTCATAAGCTGCTTGTTGAATGTGTTTGTATTTGCTCATGTTCGTGAAATGTCAAACGTAAATGATTATAATAAATGATTAAACAGCAGCTAATTCAGAAACGCTTTGTGTTTGTTGCTCCAGGAAGCCACCCAGTTCTTTATACTGCTGGTAGCGTTTTGCATAGATAGCAGCACGTTCAGCATTTGGATGGTATTCAGCATCAAAACCCTGTCCCATTACTTCCATAGCCTGTTCCACGTTGGCATAAATGCCAGCGGCGGTAGCTGCAAACATGGCGGCACCCAATGCGCAGGTTTGTTCAGACTTATGAATACGGATCGGCATGTTCATTACATCTGACATCATTTGCATGATAAACGGAGATTTTTTGGCAACGCCACCTAAGCCGATCAATCCTTTTACAGGAATACCTTCTTCAATAAAGCGCTCAACGATTGCTTTGGCTCCAAAGCAGGTAGCTTCAACTATAGAGCGGAACATTCTGGGCGCATCACTTCCCAGGCTCAGGCCAGTTAATGAGCCAGTTAAAAGTTGGTTTGCATCAGGCGTACGACGGCCATTGAACCAGTCAACAGCCAATTCGTCTGACTCATCCAAAGGCAGTGCAGCCGCTTGTTTGCCTAATTCAGGAATAATTTTATCTGTTGTTTCGTCAACCAGTTTTTTAATAGTGTCTGCATCTACCAGACTTGATTTAGCTAAAATGTTTTGCAGTGGCCATGCCAGGGCATTCTTAAACCAGGCGTAAGCATCACCAAAGGCAGACTGGCCGGCTTCCATACCGATCATACCGGGGATAATAGAACCAGGAATCTGTCCGCAAATGCCTTTTACCAGCGTATCCTTTACTTCATCAACCGGAGCTACCAGCATATCGCAAGTAGAGGTACCCATCACCTTACTTAAATAATAAGGTTCAATTTGACCGCCTACAGCACCCATGTGGCAGTCGAAAGCCCCCACACCAATCACGACGTCTGCGCTAAGGCCCAGACGGTTAGCCCATTCTTGGGAAATAGTGCCGGCAGCTTTGTTGGAGCAGGAAGCGTCAACAAACAGCCTTTGGGTGAAACCCTTCAGCAAGGGATCAAGTGAAGAAAAGAACTCATCAGGAGGCAATCCGCCCCATTCGGCAGCCCAGAGTGCTTTGTGGCCTGCTGCACAAACGCTGCGTTTTATTTCGGAAACATGCTTTCCGCCAGTCAGAATAAACGGAACCCAGTCGCAATGCTCTACCCATGAATAGCAAGCATTACGTACCTGCTCGTCTACCCTCAGAATGTGCAGGAGCTTTGCCCAGAACCATTCTGAAGAATAGATGCCACCTACATATTGGAGATAATTTGTGTCAAATCTCTCTGCATGCGCATTGATCTCTGCAGCTTCCTGTAAGGCAGTATGGTCTTTCCAGAGCACAAACATGGCGTTTGGATTTTCCTGGAAGCCGGGCAGGAGGCAAAGCGGAGTGCCAGACTCATCTACGGCGATAGGAGTGGAGCCGGTAGTATCCACTGAAATGGCGCGTACACGGGCAGCTACTTCAGGACCAGCTTTGGCCAGACAGTCCTTAATTGTAGTTTCAAGACCTTCTACATAATCCAACGGGTGCTGGCGAAACTGGTTGGCTGCAGCATCACAGTATAAACTTTTTTTCCAACGGGGATAATAATAGACAGAGGACGAAATCTCTTGTCCGGTATTGGCATTCACAAGGAGGGAGCGCACCGAATCAGTGCCATAATCCACTCCGATAACGTATTGATTCTCTTTCATAAAACAAGAAGTGTAAAAATAACAATTATTCCTAAAACTAGTACAATTTGATAAATACGAAAGAAAAATTAGTCAGAGCACGAAAAGATTTAAGAAAATGAATGGAATTGAATAGAAAATGAATCGATTTGAGGGTTTTTGCGCTATCAGAGTGAGTTGGAGCAGTATAGGGTAGGTCCATGAAAATTTTATCCAGTTATTGTAACCTATGAAGCTCAGAGTTGCTCTATGAGTAAAGAGGTGACTTCTAAAATTGATTAAATTGTAACTTTTAAAACAGTAGTGATGCAAAGTTCCCTTCATCATATTGAAGTTGATAAGGATGATATTATTATAGATGAGATCCGAAAGGGTAGTCTGGCATTATTTGAAATTTTGATCCGGAGATACAATCCTGTCTTATATAAGATAGCCAGGAGTTATGGGTTCAACCACCAGGATGCTGAAGACCTGATGCAGGATACTCATGTGGCAGCTTATACGGAATTAGCAAAATTTGAGCACAGAGCATCCTATAAAACATGGATCTCAAGAATTATGATCAATAAATGCCTGTACAAGTTGAAATATGGATATTTTAAAAATGAAGTTCCCAGTGAACAGATACCAGAATCTAATTCCTTGCCTATGCATATTAAAGGTAACGAAAACCAGACAGAAGACGTATTACAGAATCGTGAACTGGGCAGGGTTTTGGAAAAAAGTCTGCAAAATATCCCTGTAAATTACAGGACTGTATTTGTGCTCAGGGAAATAGAGGGTTTTTCTGTTGCGGAAACAGCGCAATTATTGGATATTACTCCCATTAATGTAAAGGTCCGACTCAATAGGGCCAAGTCAATGCTTCAGAATGAAATAGAAAAATATTACACACAATCTGAGGTTTACTCATTTAACCAGATTTATTGTGATGCCATTGTTCAAAAGGTTTTTGAGAGGATAGATGCCTCAGGTCTGGAAAATAAGGATAAACCATGAATCGATGGGTGCGGACGATGTAATCAGCACTGCTTTAACAAGCCACTATTCAGGCAGGTTCAATAATGAAGAAACAAAATGAGAAATTCTGGGTTTTCTGAAATAAAAAAACAGGATGGAATACATGATCAAAATTATAGCAATTGAGCACATAACCCACGATGTTAAAAGGTTTCAATGTGAAAAGCCGGCCGGCTATGGTTTTGTACCGGGCCAGGCAACAGAAGTTTCCATCAATAAAAAAGGATGGGAAGAAGAAAGGAGACCATTTACATTTACTTCATTGAATACATCATCATATCTGGAATTCACGATCAAGTTATATAAGGATCATCCTGGAGTTACTAATGAACTTGATACGCTTGTACCTGGTGATGAATTAATTGTCAGGGATGTTTGGGGAGCAATTGAGTATAAAGGTCCCGGATACTTTATTGCCGGAGGTGCTGGCATTACTCCCTTTATTGCCATACTTAGACAGTTGGCGCAGGAAAATAAGCTGGATGGCAACAAGTTATTTTTTTCTAATAAAACAGATAGGGATATTATCCTGGAAAATGAATTGACTTCAATGCTTGGCAAAAAAGCCGTTTATATTATCACTGATGAAAAGAGCCAAAAACATCTAAATGGCTTTATCAATGAGCAATTTTTGAGAGACCATATTGATGATTACGGAAAAAACTTTTATTTGTGCGGGCCTCCGCAAATGGTAGAAGCTGTAAAGGCTTATTTAGTAAAACTTGGTGCTTCACCGGAAGCGCTAGTATTTGAAAAATAGCAGAATATTCCATCAATTCAATAAATCCTGACATTTTCATGGCGGGTAGTGGTTATTACCTTTATGCATCGATTGTCATCAATATAAAAACAACCTTTTCATGAAAATTAGTTTTGCATCTTTAGCAAAAGCCTCTATTGTCAGCCGTTTTGCTATGATGGTTTGCTTGTCTTTTACTTTTATTGCTCCTGCAAATGCGCAGAATTCCCCAACCCAAAAAGATGCAGATGCTGCCTATTATAAAGTAGTCAAGCAAAGAGCAGGTAAAATTGTAGCCTCACTTGGAATAGATGATTCTGCTAAAGCAGACCGTGTGCAAACCATAATTGCGCAGCAGTACCAAAACCTGAATAGGATACATACAAATCGAGATGAGCAAATTAAAGCAGTAAAGGGAAAAAAAGATCAAAGTAAGGAGGCTATTGCAGCCAAGGTAAAATCTATTGAAGAAAAGGCTAGTAAAAAGTTGGGTAAACTTCATAAGAAATACCTGAAGCTATTAGGTAGGCAGTTAACCCCAGACCAGATAGTAAAAGTGAAAGATGGCATGACTTACAACGTGCTTCCCATTACCTATAATGGATATATGCAAATGTTACCTAACCTCACAGAAGAGCAAAAACAGCAGATTATGGCCTGGTTGGTTGAAGCGAGGGAAAAAGCAATGGATGCTGGATCTTCCGAAAAAAAGCATGGATGGTTTGGTAAGTATAAAGGCAAGATCAATAATTATCTTTCTGCATCGGGCATTAATATGAAGAAGGCAGGCGAAGAATGGCAGAAGCGTATTAAAGCAGAACAGGAAGCGAAGAAAACAAACAAGGCTTCTTAGTGAATATGCGGTTGTGTTTTGGACACACTTTTATCCAGACGAAAAGAAAAAGCTTACCATGAGGTAGGCTTTTTCATTATTTTGGCTTGAGTGCTAGAGTATTGGATTAAGGGAAAATAGTAAAATCGTCCATCATGATAGTTAAACCTGACATTGTTTTGGATAGTATGTGATTCTAATTTTAACACTTGTTAAGCCCTTAGCCGGAAGAAACTATTTTACCTCTTTTAATTAGAATTCATAAAACGACTCAGCTTATGAAGCATTTATTGCTTGCCTTGGGTACAACCCTCGTTGTGGGTATACCCACTATGGCTTCTCCAGACTTTAAGAATGATCCCTCCTACAGACATGAGTATTTTCAGACAAAACCGATTACGGGTAAAGTAACCGATGACAAAGGAGAGCCTTTGGCAGGTGTAACTGTGCAGGTAAAAGGTTTGAAAACTTCAGTTGTTACCAGCGCAGATGGTACGTTTACTATTGATGTGCCGAATGATGCTGCTACCCTTGTATTTTCTTATGTTGGAATGGACAGAAAGGAAGTGAGCATATTTGGAAAGAATGATTTCCAAATACAAATGAAGGGTACTGAAAACACTTTGAATGATGTAGTAGTGGTTGGCTATGCTACACAAAAGAAAGCACATTTGACCGGTTCTGTTGAATCTATTAAATCTGAAGAAATTCAGGATCTTCCAGTAGGCAACCTTAGTTCTGCCCTATCAGGCCGCATACTTGGTGTATCGGTTAGTGGTGGTATGACCCGTCCGGGTGTAGGCGGCTCACTAACAATCCGGAATCCAATGTCACTTGCTAAAGATGGAGGAAACCTACAGCCTTTATATGTTATAGATGGTATCATCCAAGTTGATGGTGAAGGCAGAAATGACAACTCGCTCTTTAATAGTCTTGATGCCTCCGAAGTAGAAAGTATAACAGTTTTGAAGGATGCCACCGCTGCCATTTATGGTTCAAGAGGTGCGCAGGGTGTAATACTTGTTCAGACAAAGCGTGGTAAGATTGGCGCTCCCAGAATCAGTTATAGCGGTTCTTATGGTATCAATGATGAAGCTTACCGCACTAAGATGATGAGTGCTTATGAGTTTGCCCAATACTATAATATTATGAATGGTCCCAATGGGGCTGGAAGAGATGCCGGTGATAAAAGATACTTCTTTAGCCCTGATGAATTGGAACATTTTAAGAATATCAATTATGACTGGTTAGAGCCTGCATGGAAGTCTGCTTCCAATATGCGCCATACTTTGAACGTGAGTGGTGGAGCCGAGCGTGCTACTTATTTCGCTAACGTTTCTTACTATACCCAGGATGGTAACTTAAGCAGTCTCGATTATAAGAGATACACCTTCAGAGCTGGTGCCGATGTGGATGTTCTTGCCGGTTTAAAGACTGGTTTGCAGGTGTCTGGTAACTTTTCCAACAGGGTGAAGACATTCAACAAAATAGGTGGTGAGAATGACGAAAACGATTACCGCAACCTTTTACTGGCTCCCCGGTATATTCCTATGTACCTGGACGATTATGCCGTGAAGCTTCCTGGAACAGATCAGTTGTCTCAATATCATTTTTATGAAATTGAAAAGTTGGGAAACCTTGCTAGAAGCAAGGATAAGACGATGACCCTCAACCTGTATGCTGAATACGAAGTTCCCTTCATCAAGGGCTTAAAGGCGAGGGCAAGTTATGGCAGGAACTTCGGCAGTGGTCTTGGCTCACAGGTAGGTACTGTTTATAACTTATATGAATTTACCAATAGTGGGGAATTCGGGCATATTTATGATCAGCCAACAAATCCAAAAGGTAAGACCTATAAGAACGGTAACCGTCTCTATTATTCGAATAGACATTCGGAAATAGAGCAAATGAACTTTACCATGAATTATGGGCGCTCTTTTGGAAGACATAATGTAAGTGGTTTGTTCAGTGTTGAAAAATCAGAATCAACTTCCGAACAGCAGGATGTATGGAAAGAAGATCCTCTGACTGTTACAAACGGGCAATTTAATACAGCCTTTGGTATTATTGATGGAAGAACTGACGGAGACGAATCTGGTACACTTGGTTATATCGGCCGTTTGAATTATAACTTCTCCGAAAAATATTTAGTAGAGTTCCTATTCCGTAGTGACGCCTCTACCAAATTTGCTCCTGAAAACTATTGGGGTAAATTTTATTCGTTGTCTGGAGGCTGGGTGCTTTCTAAAGAAAATTTCTTTAATGTATCCTGGGTTAACTATCTGAAACTTAGGTATTCTGCAGGTTTGCTGGGTAAAGATGATACCAAGGCATGGCAGTGGAGACAGCGTTACACCTTCCAGAATGGCAAAGGTCCTGTATTGGGTGGCAACTCACTTGCATCTACCGGTATGAAGATGGAAGCTTCTCCCAACAGGAACGCTACCTGGAGCGATGAATTTAAAAACAATTTAGGTATCGACGCTCGATTCCTGAACAGCCGCTTGTCTGCTACTATTGAAGGTTTCTACAACCATGCTACCAACATGTTGATTGAAAGAACAGAATCTATTCCTCTTACAGTGGGTGGTACTGTTGCCGCTGAAAACTGGGGTGAGGCTAAAATGTTTGGTTATGAAATAGGACTGGGTTGGAATGACAGAATTGGTAAGGATTTCAGCTATGGAATTGATGCCCGTTTCTCCTGGTATGACAATAAAGTTTTGAAAGGAAATTTCAACAAACAACTTGAAGTTTTCCCATGGGAAAAGAGAGAAGGCCAATCTTCTGATAATGGTGTATGGGGATATGACAATTTAGGCATGTTCAAAACACAGGCAGATATTGATGCTTATGTGAAAGAATACAATATTACTTCCTTTGTATTTGATGATGATGAAGTACTTGCAGAAAACTTTAAGCCTGGCATGTTGTATTACAGAGATGTGAGAGGTGCATTGCAACCTGATGGAACATTTGCCGGTCCTGATGGTATTATTAATGAATACGACCAAATTCAACTGGCAAAGAAAGCAAATAACCACTACGGTTTTGGCTTTACTTTCAAACTGGGTTATAAGGACTTAAACTTTAACTGCGTGATTGGTGGTTCTTTCGGCGGCTGGGATGAAATAGATGGAACATCCAGGAAAAAGCTGAATAACGATATCAGCAGAGCTTTTCAAAGCAGACCAGCATACTGGGCAGATATATATGATGAGCAACTGAATCCTAATGGTAAATATCCAAATCCACATTGGGATTTCGTGAGCCTGAGCCCAACGTCTACTTTCTGGCAAGTAAGCGGCTTCAGAATGAGAATGAGAAATGCTAATCTTAGCTATAGCCTTCCGAAAAAAGTAGCACAAGCTATCCGTGTAAGTAATGCTCGTATCAATCTTACAGCATTGAATCCGATCAACTTCTATAATCCATTTGATTATAAAGATTCTGAAGGAGCTTACGATATTTATCCAGTGCTGAGAACTTACTCTTTGGGTGTTAACCTTACCCTGTAATTGTTTAACTAAAAAGAGTGATTAAAAACATTTAAGATTTAAACAGTCATGAAAAGAAATAAACTGATATTAGTATTTGCATCATTGGCAATTGCGGCGGCAAGCTGTAAAAAAGACTTCCTCGAAGAAAAAAGGGATTTATCAGGAGTAAATGAGGAAGTTTTCCAGAATCCTGTAATGGCCAAAGCTTATGTGGATTATGTATATTTTATGTTTCAGCCGGGTAATAACGCTACATCTTTCACATGGGAACTGGCAACAAATAACGATGAATTTACCAGGACAACGGAGGAAATTGCCGGTGAAACCAATTACAATAAAGAATGGGCCCAGGTTTCATTTTCAAATGGCCACGCACTTCAGTATTTTGGTACAAAAATCACAAGCAGTCTTGGTAATAATACCTGGACGAGAATGAAAGAGATCAATCTTTTCCTGGACCAAATAGATAAGTATGGATTGCCTCTGGATACAAGGAGAGAACTGAAAGGCCAGATGTATTTCTGGAGGGCCTGGCAATATTTTGATCTGGTAAGGCTTTATGGTGGTGTTCCATTGGTATTGCATGCACAGGATCCCATTAATTCAGGAGGTGAGAACCTGGCAATTTCCCGCAGCAAAACATCTGAATGCATAGCGCAAATTACTGCAGACCTGGATTCGGCTATAGCTATGTTGCCTGGAAAATGGACATCTGCAGATTGGGGCAGGATTACCAGCGGTGCTGCTGCAGCATTTAAAGGTCGCGTTCTTTTGACTTGGGCAAGCCCATTATTTAATCGCAATGACGACCAGAACCGCTGGAAGGCAGCTTATGACGCTAACCTGGCTGCAAAAACCTTGCTGGAAGCAAATGGTTTCGGGCTATTCAAAGCAGGTGGTACTGCCAATGGTAAAGCATGGGGTGATATGTGGTTCAAGGAAGTGGATAATCCGGAAGCAGTAATTGTATATGGATTTAACAATGCTACTTCAGATCAAACAATGAGGAATAATGGTTGGGAGCAAGCTGCACGTTCAAGAGAAAGTGGTGGCGGCGGTTCTATTTCTCCGACCAAACAAATGGTTGATGCATTCCCAATGAAAGATGGTAAAATGCCAGGGGAATCTTCATATTCTTATGATGTAAATAAGTTTTACAAGAACAGGGATCCACGCTTTTATAAAACCTTTGTTTATAATGGAGCTGCATGGCCATATAATGGTAATCCTAATTTCAGACAATGGACTTACCAATGGTTTAAGTCAGCAGGGGATACGACTAAAACTCCAAATGTTGCAACTGAAAAGAATCCAAACTCAAGCGGTATTTATTTAAGTAAAGCTACAAGTGCAAGCGCCAGCAATACTAATGGTGACTTTAAAGTGAGCGGCACCGACTATATGGAAATGCGTTTTGCTGAAGTGGTGCTGAACCTGGCAGAAAGTGCTATAGGCATTGGAAATATTGCAGAAGGCATTGAAGGTATCAAAGCCATCAGGGAGCGTGCAGGTGTTGAAAATGTTGATGGAGCTTATGGTTTAAGTGGTGTTACAAGCAGAGACCAAGCGTTTGCTGCTGTGTTGAACGAAAGAAAAGTTGAATTCGCATACGAAGGAAAACGCTTCTGGGATTTGAGACGCTGGATGCTATTCAACAATGATTTTGGTACTTGTTCACGTCTTGGTGTACAGCCTTTGAACGGTACACGTAGAACAGGTTATTATATCATTGTGAAAAAATCTGATGGCAAGAAATATGTAGGTTCTTCAGATCCTTTGGTGAAGTCATCTTCTGGGTCAGTTGCAGTTGTCGAGCGTGAACCAGCGAACATGACACCCAGTCAATTTGAGGCACATTTAGATTACCTGTATGATAATCATTTCCAAGTAGTTGAAAGGGATAATTTAGATAAGACAAGTCCTGCAAACTGGGCATTTAAATGGTATAATGAATATTATTTCTTTGGATTGCACCAAAATATTTTAACATCCTCTCCATACCTTGAACAAACACAGGGTTGGAACAGCTTGACAGGAACCAGCAACTTTGATCCTTTACAATAACAAATACTTCAAGGGGAATGTGAAACATTCCCCTTGAAGTTCCCTATCTAAACGGTTTTGCTTGCCTGAAGAATGAAGAATTTCCAAACCATAAAAAGTAAACCGATTTTGATGATGAAATTGAACGTATTGAAGTCCTTATTGTTTGCTTCTGCAATTGGTGCAATGCAAACTGCATCTGCCCAATATCCGAACATTCCATCTGATGTAAAGCATTGGTCTGATTCACTGATGGATGCAGCCCGCAAGCATTCTGATGAAGCCTGGGAAAAGGCTAAGCCTATTATTGAGAAAGAAGCTATGGAAGGTAAGCCCTTTATTCCCTGGGCATCCCGTCCTGATGAACTGCCCCAGGCCAGTATCCCTGCTTTCCCTGGAGCAGAAGGTGGTGGTAAGTACAGTTTTGGTGGCCGTGGTGGTAAGGTATATGTGGTAACCAACCTCAATGATGATGGTCCGGGAAGTTTAAGATGGGCTTGTGAGCAAGGGGGAGCCAGGATTGTGGTGTTCAATGTGGCCGGTATCATTAAATTAAAAACTCCTTTGATCATCCGTGCTCCCTATATCACCATAGCAGGTCAAACAGCACCGGGTGATGGTGTGTGCGTAGCCGGTGAATCGGTATGGATCAATACCCATGACGTAGTGATCCGTTATATGCGTTTCCGTCGTGGTGAAACCAATGTTGGCAGGAGAGATGATGCCATTGGTGGCAATCCTGTTGGAAATATTATGATCGACCACGTTTCTGCAAGCTGGGGATTGGACGAAAACATGTCCATGTACCGCCACATGTACAACGACAGCACCGGCAAGATTGAAGATAAGTTCGGTACCGTAAACATTACCATTCAGAATTCCATATTTGCTGAATCCCTGGACACATGGAACCATGCGTTTGGCAGCACTTTGGGTGGCGAGAATTGTACATTCATGCGCAACCTATGGGCCAATAATACCGGCCGCAATCCTTCCATTGGCTGGAATGGGATCTTCAATTTTGTAAACAATGTTGTTTTTAACTGGGTACACCGTTCTGTAGATGGTGGTGATTACCGTGCACAATATAACATCATCAACAATTACTTTAAACCAGGTCCTGCTACTCCTAAAAATACGCCTGTCGGACATCGCATACTGAAACCTGAATCCGGGCGCAGTAAGCTGAAGTACCTGGTATTTGGACGAGCCTATGTAAATGGTAACATTATGGAGGGCTATGACCACATTACCAAAGACAACTGGAATGGAGGTGTTCAGGTGGAGGATGAGCCAAATGCAGGTAAATATACCCCGTTCATGAAAGTGAACAAACCATTACCGATGCCTGAAATTACTGTCCTTTCGGCTAAGGACGCCTTTAATTATGCATTGAGCAACGCAGGTGCTACATTACCTAGAAGAGATGCCGTTGATAAAAGGATAGCCGAGCAAATAAGGACAGGTAAAATTGCTTATAGGAACGATGTAAAATTACCAGAGACCCAATTCAAGCACCGCCGTTTACCTATTGATTCTTACAAGATGGGTATCATTACAGATGTAAGCCAGGTAGGTGGTTATCCCGAATATAAGGGCACTCCTTATAAAGATACGGATAACGATGGCATGCCTGATGCATGGGAAAAGAAAGTGGGATTGAATCCAAATAATGCTGCCGATGCAAGTTTGGATAGAAATAAGGATGGATATACCAATATCGAGGAATATTTAAATAGTGTAGTTGATGTGAAGAATGTAAAACCCGCAGATGGTAAAAAATCTATTTAAGACGCTCTGTTTTATTAGTTAAGTTTAAGTCTACAGCCTGTCAGCAATGACAGGCTGTTTTGTTTACACAAAAAAATGTTAGGATTTTAAAGAAAAACCTAACAACCTATTGATTAGCAATAGTGAAATCATCCATCATGTTAGCGAATCGTGCCATTGTTCTGCGGGGGGTACTCTTCTAATTTTAGCAATCTATTGGTCATGCTGTTTGTATAAGAAACGCTCAACTTCAAAAGCTATTAATCCTTTGATATAAAAATGAAAAATAAGGTACTATCGATTGCATTGTTTCTTGCATCTTTTGGTGTAACGTCTGCTACTATTGCACAATACCCCACAATTCCCCCGGATGTACAGGCAAAAGCGGACTCTTTCTTAGCAGAAGCAAAACTTCATTCAGACCAGGCCTGGGAAAAAGCATTACCCATTATTGAGCGTGAAGCTAAACAGGGCAAGCCTTATATTCCCTGGGCATCTAAACCTGAACATTTACCACAAGCCAAGATTCCTGCATTCCCAGGAGCGGAAGGTGGTGGTGCTTACTCCTTTGGTGGCCGCGGTGGTAAAGTATATGTGGTGACCAGTTTAGCGGATAGTGGCCCAGGTACTTTGCGGGAAGCTTGTGAACAGGGAGGAGCCAGGATCGTGGTATTCAATGTTGCTGGCATTATCCGCTTAAAAAGTCCTATTGATATCCGTGCTCCCTATATCACCATAGCGGGTCAAACAGCGCCGGGTGATGGTGTGTGCGTAGCCGGTGAATCGGTATGGATCAATACCCATGACGTAGTAATCCGTTATTTGCGTTTCCGCCGTGGTGAAACCAATGTTGGCAGGAGAGATGATGCATTAGGCGGCAATGGTATTGGTAATATTATCATTGACCATGTATCAGCTAGCTGGGGATTAGATGAAAATATGTCCATGTACCGGCACATGTATGATCCAAATGATGGTTCCAAGCCTCAAAAATTACCTACTGTAAACGTTACAATACAGAACTCCATATTTTCAGAAGCGCTTGATACTTACAACCATTCTTTCGGAAGTACGATTGGCGGGCTGAACAGCACTTTCATGCGCAACCTATGGGCCAACAATATTTCCCGCAATCCCTCTATTGGCATGTATGGTGATTTCGGCTTTGTAAATAACGTGGTTTTCAACTGGTGGAACCGCTCTGCTGACGGAGGTGACCATCGTTCCCTTTTCAACTTCATCAACAACTATTATAAACCAGGTCCGATAACGCCTGCAGATAAACCGGAAGGTTACCGTATCCTGAAACCTGAAGCCAACAGGGATAAGAACGCGCAACTAGAGTTCGGAAAGGCATTCGTGGCTGGCAACATCATGGAGGGAAATGAAAGAATAACAAAGAACAACTGGGATGGTGGCGTGCAGATCGGCATCCGCCAAAATGTGGAAGAACATTTGAAAAAAATCCGTGTGGACAAGCCTTTCCCTATGGCACCAGTGGTTACTTTATCTGCACAGGAAGCCTACCAGTATGTATTGAATAATGTGGGTGCTTCTTTGCCCAAGCGCGACGCAGTGGATAACCGCATCATTGAAGAAGTAAAAACTGGTAAGATCGTTTATAGAGAAGGTGGCCGCACGGGAATTGGTAGTGAGTATGTGAAACGTCGTTTGCCGGCAGATTCTTATAAGAAAGGTATTATCTCTGACATCAGCCAGGTAGGTGGTTATCCCGAATACAAGGGTACTCCTTATAAAGATGTGGATAAAGATGGTATGCCTGATATATGGGAAAAGAAGGTTGGTTTAAATCCTAAAAATAGTGCCGATGCCAGTCTGGATCGTGACAATGATGGATATACCAATATAGAGGAGTATCTGAATAGTGTTGTGCCATTGCAAAATGTTAAACCTCGGCCAGGATTAGCTAAGAAATAGACGATATATTCACAGTACATTAATAATCTTGCTTTGACCACTTTTCAATTAAAAGAATTTTATACGTTAAAAAAGTTTATTTCATATTGTCTAATTGCTTGCATTACTCTGGGCTATGTTCCTTTACTGGCACAAAAGGGTAAGGAACAGAAGCCTTTGCCTCCCGTTTCTTATAATGCTGGTAAATTAGTATATGAGCCTGATGCCAAAGGCAATAGGATTCCGGATTTTTCCCACGCCGGTTACAAAGGGAGTAATGAATTGATCCCGAATGTTCCTATACGCGTTGTTGTTCCTCATTCTAATAGTGACGCTACATTGCGTATACAATCTGCCCTTGATTATGTAGCCTCATTACCGGAAGGAAAAGATGGCTTTAGAGGGGCAGTTTTGCTGGAAAAAGGTGTTTATAAAGTAAGTGGAAGCCTTAAAATTCAATCTTCGGGTGTGGTACTTCGTGGAAGCGGAATGGGTGAAAATGGAACGGTGTTGCTTGCTGAAGGTAAAGACCGGCAAACACTGATCACTATTAAGGGAAAGAATGACAGGAAGATAGAACAAGAAGATTCAATTACAGATGCATACGTACCTGTTAATGCTACAACCATAAAAGTGGCTATGCCACACTCTTTCAAAACCGGTGATGCCATTCTGATCCGCCGTCCTTCAACATTGAAATGGATCAAGGAATTAGGTACCGACCATTTTGGCGGTGGTATCACAGCGCTTGGCTGGAAGCCGGGAACTCGCGATCTTTTTTGGGACAGGAAGATAGTTGCCATTGATGGTCAGACGATCACATTGGATGCCCCGCTTACAACTGCTCTTGATACAGCTTATGGCGGCGGAAAAATTGCCAGGTACCATTGGCCTGGACGCATTCAGCAGGTGGGGGTAGAAAATCTACGCTGTATTTCGGTATATGACAAGTCGAATGCGAAAGATGAAGAACATCGCTGGATGGCCATTACTGTAGAAAATGTTTCAGATGCCTGGGTACGCCAGGTAGTTTTCCAGCATTTTGCCGGTTCTGCTGTTGCCGTGCTGGAATCTGCCAACCGGGTAACAGTAGAAGATTGCAAGTCTTTGGACCCTATATCTGAAATAGGTGGGCAGCGCCGTTATACTTTTTATACAACAGGACAACAAACACTATTTCAGCGTTGTTATGCAGCATTCGGCTACCATGATTTTGCCGTTGGTTTTGGTGCCAGCCTGAACGCTTTTATACAATGCGAATCCCACTTGCCTCACAGCTTTAGCGGTACTATTGATAGCTGGGCTTCAGGTATTTTGTTTGATGTTGTGAATGTAGATGGCAATGCACTTCGTTTTGCCAACCGCTCACAGGATGCGCAAGGAGCGGGCTGGAGTGCTGCCAATTCAGTATTCTGGCAATCAGCTGCAGCATTAATAGAATCCGTTCAACCTCCCACAGCCAATAACTGGGCTTTTGGTTGCTGGGCGCAGTTTACTGGAAATGGATATTGGGATCAATCTAACGAGCATATCCAACCGCGCAGTTTGTTTTATGCGCAATTGGCCAGCAGGCAAGGTGACAGCATTTTAAAACACGCCTGTCTGCTTCCCGTAGAATCTGAGGCATCAAGCAGTCCTTCTGTGGCTGTTGCCGCCTTATTGACTGCACAGGCTGTAAAACCAGCACCACTTTTAACAGACTGGATCGACCAGGCTGCACAAAGAAACTTTATTCCTACTGATTCTAAAGATATTAGAACAATTGACCAAATTGGCCTCAATAAATCGACTGTCGTTCCCTACGCGGCTTCTATGGAGCTAAAAAACGGCTGGATAATCAGGGGAGCTTCCGTTGTAACCGGCGGACGGAATGATGTGCCATGGTGGCGGGGTGATGTAAGACCTTATTGGATCAGGAATGCATCACCAGCTGTGACCCGTTTTGTACCTGGTCGTATTGGGACAGGGCTGACAGATGATTTGGATGAATTGACGGATTCCATGAAGGCCCGCAATACTGTTTTATTGGATCATAATTATGGTTTATGGTATGATCGCCGCCGGGATGACCATGAGCGCATCCGTCGCATGGATGGTGAAGTGTGGGCTCCTTTTTATGAACAACCTTTTGCCCGCAGTGGCCAAGGTATTGCATGGGATGGTTTAAGTAAATATGATCTTACTAAATATAACTTTTGGTACTGGAAGAGGTTAAAAACATTTGCTGATCTTGCTGATCAGAAAGGATTGGTGCTGGTGCATCAAAACTATTTTCAACATAACATTATTGAAGCCGGTGCACATTATGCTGATTTCCCCTGGCGTCCGGCAAACAATATCAATGAAACAGGCTTTCCGGAACCAGTACCTTATGCAGGGGATAAGCGGATTTTCCTGGCCGACCAGTTTTATGACGTTAATCATCCTGTCAGGAGAAAATTGAATAGGGCATATATCTGCCAATGCCTTGACAACTTTAGCAGCAATTCTGGCGTCATTCAAATGATCAGTGCTGAATATACGGGTCCTTTGCACTTTGTGCAGTTCTGGCTGGATGTGATCGCTGAATGGGAAATAGAAACCGGCAAGAATGCATTGGTTGCATTGAGTACAACGAAAGATGTACAAGATGCTATACTGGCTGACAAGCAGCGTGCTGCCATTGTTGATATTATTGATATCCGTTACTGGCACTACCAGGAAAACGGAACACTGTACGCCCCGGAAGGTGGACAAAACCTGGCTCCCCGCCAGCATGCACGATTGCTAAAGCCGAAAAGAAGTTCTGCAGATCAAGTATACCGGGCTGTAAAGGAGTATAAGGAAAAGTATCCTGAAAAAGCAGTTATGTATTCCGGTGTCAGCTATGACCATTTTGGTTGGGCTGAATTTATGGCAGGAGGCTCACTGGCTGTCATTCCTCAAATTGCCAATGGTGATTTCTTGAAAAAGGCAGCTCAAATGCAGCCTGTGGAATTGAATGGGAATAATCTATGGGCATTAGGAAATAAGAAAGGAGAATTGATAATTTATGGTGAAGGATCAGAAATTGCAAAGGTAGATCTTCCCAAATCGACCAGTTCAAAACAGGTGCGTTGGATAGATCCTAAAACGGGGAATATTTCAAAGAAACAACAGAAGAACGGGATAACTATAATGTGGATAAGTAAAAAGTGAATTCACGGTTTTAGCGTTAATAAATAGACTAATAAATAAAGCATGTTAAGAAAGATTTCAGCAGCCATATTAGGTTGTGTATTATCAATAGCTGGTATTTCACAAAGTGGAACGGCACCATTGCCTAAGTTGAAGGTGTCGGCAAATGGACGTTACCTGATTACTGAAAAAGGCGAACCTTTCTTTTGGTTGGGTGATACAGGTTGGCTGTTGTTTGGCAAGCTAACCCGTGAAGAAGCAGAGAAATACCTGGAAGACCGCCGGGAGAAAGGGTATAATGTGATACAAGTAATGACGCTCCATACAGTAGGAGCAGTCAATGTATATGGAGATACAGCTTTACAGAATAGAGATGTCACATTACCCATCACCTCGCCGAGTAATTCATTTACTGATGATGCGGAATACGATTTCTGGGATCATGTTGACTTTATCATTAAAAAAGCTGAAGAAAAAGGTATTTATATGGCTTTGGTTCCTGTTTGGGGAACAAACGTAAAAGAGGGCTATGTGAACCGGCAGCAGGCGAAGAAATATGCGACCTGGCTGGCAAACAGGTATAAGAACCAGTCTAACATTATCTGGCTGAATGGTGGGGATATTAAAGGTGATGATTCTATTGCTGTTTGGAAGACGATAGGTAATACCCTGAGATCTACCGATCCCAATCATTTGATCACGTTTCATCCACGTGGACGTAACACGTCTTCGATCTGGTTTCACAATGAATCCTGGCTTGATTTTAATATGTTTCAATCCGGCCACCGCAGGTATGACCAGGATACAAGTTCCAATGAAAAGTTTCATTATGGCGAAGACAACTGGAAGTACATCCAAACCGACTTCCGGATGTCACCTAAAAAACCAAGCATTGATGGTGAACCTTCTTATGAAAGGATACCACATGGTCTGCATGATACAACAGAAAAGCTGTGGACAGATGCTGATGTAAGAAGATATGGCTACTGGTCTGTTTTTGCAGGCGGTTTTGGTTATACTTATGGCCATAATGCAGTGATGCAAATGCACAAACCTTCAGATAAAGAAAGTGCATATGGTTCCAAAGATTATTGGTACGATGCCATTAATCATCCTGGTGCAGGCCAAATGATCCATTTGAAAAATCTGATGCTTTCCAAACCCTTCCTGGAGCGTATACCTGACCAGTCGTTGATCGCATCTGGCCAGGGCAAGCAATATGACCGTCTGATGGCCACAAGGGGAAAGAATTATGCATTCGTTTATACCTATAATGGCCGTAATATGAGTGTTGTTATGGGGAAGATCAGAGGCAGTAAAGTAAAAGCATCCTGGTATGATCCGCGGACAGGAGGAACTACTGCTATTGGAACTTTTGCCAACAAAGGTGTAAAGGAGTTTAATCCTCCCGGTGAGCAAAAGGATGGCAATGACTGGGTACTGGTATTAGAAACATTGTAATTATGTTGAAAAGGAATTTTGTTTATATCGTTTGTTTATTGTTATTGGCAGGTTGTAAAACGGGCAAGGAAGTGTACATGTTCACTTCTTTTCGTGAACCTGCTCATGAAGGTTTGCGATTGCTATATAGCGAGGATGCTTATCACTGGGAAGAGCTGAATGGTATTTTCCTGAAACCTGAAGTGGGCGGTAAAATAATGAGGGATCCTTCTATGGTACAAGGCCCCGATGGAACTTATCACCTTGTATGGACAACTGCCTGGAAAGGTGATAACGGGTTTGGCTATGCTTCCTCTAAAGACCTGATAAACTGGTCTGAGCAGCAGTTTATCCCGGTAATGAAACATGAAAAGGATGTTGTGAATGTGTGGGCGCCGGAATTGTTTTATGACGATGAGAAAAAGGAGTTTATTATCGTTTGGGCTTCGACTATTCCTTTCCGTTTTCCGAAGGGCGTAGAAGAAGAGAAAAATAACCATAGGCTTTATTATACTACTACCAAAGATTTTAAAACGTTTAGTGATACAAAACTGTTTTTTGATCCGGGTTTTAGTTCTATTGATGCTGTGATCGTGAAGGATAAGAAAGACAAGTATATACAGGTATTGAAAGACAATACCCGTCCAAACCGCAACTTGAAGGTGGCCTTTGCAAATAATGCTTTAGGACCATATAACAATGTATCGGAGCCGTTCACCGGAAACTTTATTGAAGGTCCTACAGTAGTAAAGAAAGGGGATGAATGGCTTATTTATTATGATGTGTACCAGGAAAAGATATATGGTGCCATGAAAACCAAGGATTTTAAGACGTTCACAGATATTACAAAGGAGATCTCTCTACCGGAAGGACATAAGCATGGGACGATCTTTAAAACGAAGAAAAAGTTAGTGAAGCAACTGGCAAAAAGAGGAAAATAAAATTTAAATAATTACAGTTACATAAAACGAAATGAAAGATAGTTTTAAGATAAAGGCATTGATCTTTTGCGGTTTATTGACAGGTACAGTGCAAGCACAGGACACAGTGCGTTATTCAGGTAAAACGTTAAGCAATGTTGATTACCACCATGGGCAGTTATCTCCAGCTATTGGTGTACACAATATACAGACAATGAGGGCCAATCGTGAATACCCGGAAAAAAGTGATGGTTTTGGCTGGACGTATAACCATGCACCCATGCTGGCCTATTGGAATGGTACTTTTTACCTGCAATACCTGAGCAATCCTGTTGGCGAACACGTGCCGCCAGGTCAGACATTCATTCAAACTTCAAAGGATGGGTATAACTGGACAAAACCTGTTGTAGCTTTCGCTCCTTATAAAATTCCTGATGGTACTACGAAAGAAAATATTAAGGCTCCAGCCAAGAACCTATATACAGTGAATCACCAACGCATGGGATTTTTTGTCTCAAAGAAAAACAGGCTACTCACACTGGCTTATTATGGTATTGTGTTGGAAAAGGGAGATGATCCGAATGATGGCAATGGTATTGGCCGTGTGGTGAGAGAGATCTATCCTGATGGTAAATTCGGCCCCATTTATTTCATCCGTTACAATCACAACTGGAACGCCAGGAATACTGCACATCCGTTTTATACCTCCAGCAAAGACAGAGGTTTTGTAGAAGCCTGCAATGAATTACTGGCAAACCCACTCGTAACGCAACAATGGAATGAAGAAGCTGACAGGAATGATCCTTTAATTCCTTTTAAGAAAGATTACAAAGCATTCAGTTTTTATCACCTTCCTGATGGTCGTCGTGTAGTAGGATTATGGAAACATGCGTTAACAGCCATTAGCAACGATAATGGTAAAACATGGCCTGAATATGCGGTAAGAGCTCCCGGTTTTGTAAACAGCAATGCCAAGATTTGGGGACAGCGCCTATCGGATGGTACGTATGCAACTGTTTATAACCCATCAGAGTTTCGCTGGCCTTTAGCCATTTCCACAAGTCCCGCCGGTTTGAACTATACCAACCTTTTACTAGTGAACGGGGAAATCACTTCCATGCGCTATGGTGGTAATTACAAATCATATGGTCCTCAATACGTTCGTGGAATTGTTGAAGGAAATGGAACGCCGCCGGATGGTAATCTGTGGGTTACATACAGTATGAACAAAGAAGATATGTGGGTATCTAAGATCCCTGTTCCGGTAACAGACAAGACCACACAACATGCTGATGATGTATTCCAGTCAATGCCTGATGGACAGGAATTAAAACTATGGAATATTTATAGTCCGCTTTGGGCACAGGTGAAAATAGATAAGATGGCAAACGGAACTAAGTCATTGACGCTCATGGATTCAGATCCCTTTGATTATGCAAAGGCTGAAAGAGTGATCCCCGCATCAAAAAGTTCAAATGCAGTCATATCAGTTGTGCCTGCTCAAAACAACTATGGTCAGTTGGATATAGAGTTCCAGGATACAAAAGGTAATGCAGCTATCAGACTTTCCTTCGATTCAACTGGCATGCTGACTACGAAGGCAGGATACCGCAACAGAGGTGTGACAAAATACAATGCAGGAGAAGAGATGAACATAAGGGTTGACTGGAATGCGGAAACCAGGTTCTATACTATATCCATTAATGGTAAGAAGCCGAGCAATAATATCTTTTTTGCTCCAGTAGAAAGTATAGAGCGTATTGTATTCCGTACATGCGGTGTTCGCCGTTTTCCTGATGCGGATACACCAACAGACCAGATGTATGATCTGCAGAAGGGAGGTGAATCTGCCCCGCAAGTGACTTTCCATATTAAGTCGTTAATCACAGGAAAACAACAAAGCTTAACAGGATTGTAATAAATAATGCAATTGTGAAAAGATATCTGTTTTTATTCATAGCTTTTGCTGCCATTGCACTGCTGATCTCGTTTAGCAGAAAAGAGGCAGTGCAACTGATGAACCTTTGTTGTGAAATGGTGGTCAATCCGGTTGGCATTGATGTCGATAAACCAAGGTTAAGCTGGGAAATTGAATCTGAAGAAAGGAATGTAGAGCAAACGGCTTACCAGATATTGGTAGCTTCTACTGAAGCAAAGTTAAAGGCAGAAGAGGGTGATCTCTGGAACTCCGGAAAAGTGACTTCCAATCAGTCTATTCACATTGCGTATAAAGGAAAACCTTTGACCAGCAGGATTACCTGCTACTGGAAAGTAAAAGTATGGACCAACAAAGGCAAAGGCACCTGGAGTGAGCCTGCAAAATGGAGTGTTGGTTTATTAAATGAATCAGACTGGAGCGCTAAATGGATCGGCATGGACAGTGCTTTTGCCTGGGATTCCGTTACCAAGTTTGCCCGGCTTTCTGCCCGCTATTTGAGAAAGGAGTTCAATGCCTCATCTGAAATCAAAAATGCAACTGTTTATATAGCCGGTTTAGGTCTGTATGAATTGTACATCAATGGCCAGCGCATTGGTAATGATGTTCTGGCACCAGCTCCAACCGATTACAGCAAGTCTATTTTGTACAATACGTATGATGTTACCAGCCAGGTAAAAGAGGGGAAAAACGCTATCGGAACCGTTCTGGGCAATGGACGTTTTTTTGCAATGCGCCAGAATTTTAAACCACACAAATGGCACACCTTCGGATATCCAAAGATGTTGCTTCAACTTGAGATTGAATATGCAGACGGAAAGAGGAGCATCATCAAAAGTGATGATAGCTGGAAGCTGACAGCAGACGGACCCATTCGCACGAACAATGAATATGATGGAGAAGAATATGATGCAACAAAAGAAATGCCCGGCTGGAATACTGCAGGTTATAATGACAGTAAATGGTTGAAACCACAGTTGGTAAAAGCTCCGGGAGGGAAGCTGGAAGCGCAGATGAACGAGCCGCAGAGAGTGGTTGAAAATATTAAGCCAGTTTCTATTAAGTATTTAAAGCCAGGTACTTATATCATGGATATGGGTCAGAACATGGCTGGCTGGGTACAAATGAAAGTGCATGGGAAAAGGGGAGATCAGGTGACGTTGCGCTTTGCAGAGATCTTGCAAGACAATGGAGCATTGTTTGTAGCCAATTTGCGTGATGCAAAGGTGACTGATAAATATACACTGCAAGGAGGGGGCGAAGAAGTTTGGGAACCATCTTTTGTCTACCATGGTTTCCGTTATGTTGAAATCACCGGTTATTCGGGTGTTCCTACTATAAATGACTTTATTGGAAGAGTGGTAAATGATGATCTGAAATCCACTGGAACATTTGAGACTTCAAATGCTATAATTAATCAGGTATTTAAAAATGCATTTTGGGGTATCCGCAGCAACTATAAAGGCATGCCCGTTGATTGTCCGCAACGTAATGAACGCCAGCCCTGGTTAGGTGACCGTTCTACTGGTGCTTATGGCGAAACTTTTGTATTTGACAATGCGAAACTATATGCCAAGTGGCTCGATGACATCCAGCAATCACAAACCGCTGAAGGCAGCATACCTGATGTAGCGCCTAACTTCTGGTATTATTACAAAGACAATATGACCTGGCCGGGCACCTACCTGATGATCGCCAATACATTGTACAACCAGTTTGGTGACATGAGGCCAATTGTAAAGCATTATCCTTCCATGAAAAAGTGGCTGGCATACATGCGTAAAAAATATATGACACCTAGGTATATAATCACCAAAGACAGTTATGGCGACTGGTGTGTACCGCCGGAATCTAAAGAATTGATTCATTCAAAAGATCCGGCACGTAAAACTGATGCGCAGGTAATTGCTACCGCTTATTAATACTACATGTTGCAACTCATGCAACGATTTGCAAACATGCAAAACCTGACGCAGGATGCCAAAGAGTATTCGGCTTTGTCTGTTAAAATCAAGGAGGCATTCAATCGAAAGTTTTTTAATAAGACAACTTTTCAATACAGCAACAATACCGTAACAGCCAACCTGTTGCCGCTCAGTTTTGGCATGGTGCCGGAATATGCAAAGCAAAAAGTATTTCAAAGCATTATTGATAAAACGGTTAAAGAGAATAAGGGGCATATCAGCACCGGTGTCATCGGAACTCAATGGCTGATGCGTGGTTTGACAAGGATGGGACGGCCTGATGTAGCTTATGGTATAGCAACTGCCAAAGATTATCCAAGCTGGGGTTATATGGTTGAAAACGAGGCTACCACCATTTGGGAATTATGGAATGGCAATACGGCAAATCCAAGCATGAATTCCGGCAACCATGTGATGTTGCTGGGCGATCTGATCGTATGGTATTACGAAAACCTTGCGGGTATTAAATCGAGTGCCAGCCAGCCAGGATTTAAACAGATGGAAATGAAGCCTGCACCAGTTGAAGGATTGGATTATGTAAAAGCTTCTTATCAGTCTATGCATGGATTAATTAAAAGTGAATGGAAAAAAGAAGAAGGCCAATTCGTCTGGAGTATAACAGTACCTGCCAATACTAAGGCTGAAGTGCATGTTCCTGCGCAATCGAAGGAAGAAGTAATGGAAGGAGGCAAGAAGATAGCTAAGGTTTCAGATATAAAATTTTTAAGGATAGAAGATGGCAGGGCTGTGTTCCTGGTGGGATCTGGAAGTTATGATTTTGTGGCGCCAATACAAGCACAGACTCCCGCTACAGCAGGAAATGCTCAAAGAAGTAGTGGCATCGCTGCAAAACCTTGATGATTCCAGGGAATAACTAATCGTTTAAAACTCTTTTACTATACACACTATGAAGAAAATTACGCTCGCGTTGGCTTTCTTGGTTTTGGGGAGTGGAAACTTCCTTTTAGCACAAGAACAAAACCAAAGATGGAAGAGTGGGATACTGGTAGATGAATTCATTTTTGAGAAGGCGCCCTTTCCACAAAGCCATGCGGCCACTATTGCCGAAACGCCCAAAGGATTGATCGCAGCCTGGTTTGGTGGCACCAAAGAAAGGAACCCGGATGTTTGTGTTTGGGTGAGCCGGAAGGTTGGTAATCAATGGACAGAGCCGGTGAACGTGGCTAATGGGATTATGAATGATACATTGCGATATGCTTGCTGGAACCCTGTTTTGTACCAGGTGCCAGGTGGCGATCTGCTGTTGTTCTATAAAACCGGGCCCAAAGTTTCTGCCTGGAAAGGATGGATGAAGACATCAAAAGATGGCGGAATAACTTGGTCGTCTGCACAAGCATTACCTGAGGGATTGCTTGGTCCGGTAAAAAACAAGCCTGTGATGCTTAAGGGTGGAAAGATCATTGCTCCATCCAGTACGGAAGGTGATGGCTGGAAGTTGCATTTTGAAGTGTCAGACGATAAAGGCAAAACCTGGACGAAAGTAGGACCTATCAATGACGGTAAAACTTTTAATGCCATTCAGCCAAGTATTTTATTTCATAAAAGTGGTAAGCTGCAGGTATTGGCAAGAAGCAGAAACAGGGCTATCCTAGAATCATGGTCGTTTGACAACGGCAAAACCTGGACACCGCTGGCAAAAACGAATTTGCCCAATAATAATTCCGGAACTGATGCTGTGACTTTGAGAGATGGAAGGCAACTGTTAGTATACAACCACGTGTTGCCACCGGGAGATTTAGCAAAAGGACCTCGTACTCCTTTGAATGTTTCCGTTTCTAAAAATGGTAAAAAGTGGTATGCTGCTTTGATCTTGGAAGATTCTCCGATCAGCCAGTATTCTTATCCATCTGTAATCCAAACCGCTGATGGCATGGTACATATTGTTTATACCTGGCGCAGGGAAAAGATCAAGTATGTAAAGGTGGATCCTTCCAAGCTGAAGCTGACAGAAATTAAGAATGGTATCTGGCCGGGAGCAACCCAGGTGAAAGCGGTAGCGGGAAAGGCAGAAGAGGAATAGTTCATGAGTGAGTTATGAGTTAAGAGTTATGGGTTATGAGAAGTTGTTGCGATTGAAAGTTGACAAGATTGATAATAATTTCCAATGAAGAAACTTTTTTTGATTGTTTGTATCTTTTTTGGGGGCAATGTTATTCTGTTTGCACAGACATCTGATGATGCTTTCAGAAAGCCTTTGAAGGATGTTATCGCAGATGTAGAAAAACAGTTTGACGTTAAAATCAGATATCCCGAAGACCTGGTAAAGGACCGCACGGTTACCTATGCCGGTTGGCGCTTTCGTGCAGGTGATTTGGAAAAGACACTGACCAATATTTTATCTTCACAGGACCTCACATTCGCAAAAGAAGGGGATAAACGCTATAAGCTGCAGGCATTCCAGTATCATCTGAAAACTGCGGAAGAAGGCAAAAAGCAGCTTGAATATCTTGCATCTTTATACAATAATGAAGCAGAGTGGGAAAAGAGAAAGGCTGAATTAAAAGCCTGTATGTTTTCTGCTTTACAGCTTTCTCCTTTGCCTGCCAGGCCTGAATCTCAACCCATCAGAACCCCTGTTCGTAAGATGGATGGTTATACAGTGGAGAACATTGCATTTGAGGTATTGCCGGGTGTATATATAGCTGGTTCGCTTTACAAGCCTGCAAAAATAAAAGGCAAGATTCCCGTAATCCTAAACCCGGATGGACATTGGGGTGGTCATCGTTTTCGTCCTGATGCGCAGATCCGTTGTGCTATGCAGGCACGCATGGGCGCTATGGCTATCAGTTTTGACCTATTTGCCTGGGGTGAGTCTTTGCTGCAATTCAAGTCTGAAGATCACCGTAGGAGCCTGGCCCAAACCGTGCAGGTCCTGAGCGGCATACGCATACTGGATTACCTGCTTTCCTTAAAAGAAGCGGATAAAGAAAGGGTTGCCATTACAGGGGGCTCTGGTGGTGGCAGCCAGACCATGATGACAACAGCAATTGATGACAGAATCAAGGTAAGTGTACCGGTAGTGATGTTGTCATCTTATCATAGTGGTGGATGTCCCTGCGAAAGTGGTATGGGCGCTCACCTGTGTGGAGGTGGTACCAATAACGTAGAAATAGCAGCCATGGCTGCACCAAGACCACAACTGGTGATCTCTGACGGTAAAGACTGGACGCAGTATGTTCCTCAGAACGAATTCCCTTTCCTGCAAAGAATATATGGGTTTTATGAAAAACAGGATGTGCTCAAGAATGTACACCTTCCAAATGAAGGACATGATTATGGGCTGTCTAAACGCATTGCATTGTATGATTTCTTAGCAAAGCACCTTGGTCTGAATATAAAAGCAGTACAGGATAAGAATGGTAAAATAGATGAATCAAAAGTGACTGTTGAAAAAGAAAGTGCTTTATATGTATTTGGAGAAAAAGGAGAACGGTTGCCTGCAAATGCGATCAAAGGTTATGAGGAGTTACAAAAAATATTAACCCCCACTCACCCCCAGCCCCTAAAAGGGAGCATCAGCGCACAAAATCCAAGTGTTAATTGAGAGAATAATTATAAAGTTTTTATTAATAAAGATCTTGTTATGAATGAGAATGTCAAAGAATTAAACATAGATCGAAAGGGTATTTCAAGGCGCCGGTTTATTTCATCGGCTGCAATGGCTACAGCAGGTTTAATTGCTGCCAGACATTTTTCATGGGCAGCACCTATTCACAAAAAAATGTCAGTATTTCCTGTTGCTCAATCAGCTCAGCGATATAAGATTGCTGTCATTGATTTGATGATCCTGAAGAGGCAGAAGTTAAGTGCTTTCCAGTTAACAAAAGAGATTGGTGCCGATGGGGTAGAAGTAGATATGGGTGGTCTTGGTAACCGGGAGACATTTGATAATAAATTGAAAGATCCTGCGGTACGCCAGCAATTTCTGGATAAAGCCAAAGAACTCAATCTTGAGATTTGTTCGTTGGCCATGACCGGTTTTTATGCACAGTCTTTTGCTACCAGGCCAACTTATCAACGCATGATCCAGGATTGTATAGATACGATGAAGGCCATGAATATTAAAGTGGCATTTCTTCCATTGGGTATTCAGGGCGATTTGAAGAAGAACCCTGAATTGCGTCCTGCTATTGTAGAACGACTCAAGGTGGCAGGCAAAATGGCTGATGAAGCAGGCGTTGTGATTGGTATTGAAACGGCATTGAGTGCAAAGGAAGAAGTACAATTATTGAAAGAAATTGGATCACCCGCTATTAAAATTTATTTCAACTTCTCCAATCCTTTGAAAGAAGGAAGAGATCTATGCAAAGAGCTGCGCATTTTAGGCAGGGAGCGGATCTGTCAGATCCATTGCACTGATGAAGACGGTGTTTGGCTGCAGAACAATACCCGCCTGGATATGAAAAAAGTAAAGAAGACTTTGGATAAAATGAAATGGAGCGGATGGCTGGTAATTGAGCGTTCACGTGATGCCAAAGAGCCAACAAATGTGCGCAAGAATTTTAGTGCCAATACGGCTTATATGAAATCTATATTTCAATCTGCTTAATCCTTAACTAAACTTTGAATGTTGATCATTAACAGACGGTTGGTTGTCGTTGCTCTATTTGCCTTTTGTATTTTATTCAGCAAAATAGCTGTTGCTGTGGATATCTATGTAGCACCCGGTGGTGCAGATAGCAATCCGGGAAGCATTTCTCAACCCAAAGCCACAGTAGCAGCCGCATTGCGCCAGGCCAGGGAATTAAGACGGCTTAAGGATCCTTCTGTAAAAGGGGGTATACGCATCATAGTGAAAGGTGGTACCTACTTCTTATATGAACCCCTGTTTATCCGTCCAGAAGATTCAGGAACCGATACAAGTCCTACTGTAATAGAAGCGGCTGCAGGTGAAAGACCTATATTGAGTGGAGGCGTAAAGATAAACGGCTGGAAAAGAATGTCCTCTGTTCCTGGTCTCCCATCAGTAGCAAATGGAAAAGTGTGGGTTGCGGATATGCCCATGGCGGATGGAAGACCTTTGGAATTCAGGCAGCTTTGGGTAAACGGCCGGAAAGCTATTCGTGCAAAAGATACCCAGGGAGACAGCATGAACCGCATTTTATCCTGGAATCACAATACCGAAAGTTGCTGGATTCCGAAACCAAAAACAGGCGACCTTTCTGCAGCAGAAGGATTAGAAATGCTGATCCACCAATGGTGGGCAATTGCCAATTTAAGAGTAAAATCCATTAAGGTACAGGGAGATAGTGCGCAACTTTTCTTTCACCAACCTGAAAGCCGTGTACAGTCTGAACATCCATGGCCGGCACCATGGATATCCAAAAAGACCGGAAATTCTGCATTTTACCTAACCAATGCCATACAATTTTTAGACAGTCCGGGCGAATGGTACCTCGATCAAAGAAACCGAAAGGTTTATTACTGGCCACTTAATGGAGAAAATCTGAATATTGCGGATGTCGTTGTTCCTTCCTTGGAGACACTGGTGAGAATGGAAGGTAACATAGATCATCCTGTATCCCATTTCTATTTTAAAGGTATTTCGTTTCAGTATACGACATGGTTGCGTCCTTCAAAAGAAGGCCATGTTCCTCACCAGGCAGGTATGTATATGCTGGAAGCCTATAAACTTAAAATACCCGGAACTCCTGACAAAAAAGGTCTGGAAAACCAGGCATGGGTGGGAAGACCAGCCGCCGCTGTAAAAGTAAAATATGCACATCATACAGGCTTTGAAGCCTGCCGTTTTGAACATTTGGCTTCTACCGGCCTGGATTATGAGAGAGGAACATATGATGATGTGATCAAAGGAAATTTATTTAAAGACATTGGTGGTACCGGCATCCTGGTAGGTGTGTTCTCTGATGAAGCGGTGGAGGCCCATCTTCCCTATAATCCTACAGATGAAAGAGAAGTATGCTCCAACACCTTTATCCATAATAATCTGGTGACTGATGTTACCAATGAAGACTGGGGATGTGTGGGCATAGGTGCAGGATATGTAAGAGGCATACGTATAGAACACAATGAAATTTGTCATGTTTCTTATACTGGCATCAGCATGGGATGGGGTTGGACCAGAACGATCAATGCTATGCGCAATAATACCATATTGGCGAATAGGATTCATCATTATGCAAAACACATGTATGATGTTTCAGGCATTTATACCTTATCTGTACAGCCTGGCTCATTGATACAATACAATTACATTGACAGTATTTATAAAGCACCATATGCGCACGATCCTAACCACTGGTTTTACCTGTATACTGATGAAGGCTCTTCTTATTTTACGGTAAGAGATAACTGGTGTCCGGCGGAAAAGTTCCTTCAAAATGCTAATGGACCAGGAAATGTTTGGGAGAACAATGGACCCAAGGTGGCCGATAGTATTAAGAATGCTGCAGGCATACAGTCACAATACCAGTATCTTTTAAAAGAGAGAATAAACAATAAAACGGCCTGGCCAATAAACCAAATGTAAATGTCGTTTATGCGCATCTTTTTATACCATATGAATAGTGTTTGTAAGCTGGTTATACTTACATTACTGGTATTATGTCTGTTCAGTTCCTGTAATGCGGGAAATGAACAGATTGGGAGTAAAGTAGCGAAGGTTGATACTTTAGCTTCAGTAAAAGGGGAACCATTCATTATAGAATTAGTTGCAACACCAGGTGGACAAGTAGATACAGCTTTATTAAAAGCAGTATGCCTGCAAAATGGTTTAGAACATCCTGACCTTTACAAATGGAAGGATCATTATGTTGTTTATACGAACGGATCAAATCCGCAACAGTTGGGAGTGGCTATCAGGTCTGCTTTTCCCAGTGCCACTGTAAGGATATATGAAGCCCCGTTTTATGAATTCAACAGGGCACGTTGTCCGGATCAAAGTGATGTAAAAGATTGGGATCATATTCTATTAACAGCCAATCTGGTAAAGGATACTTTGCTACAAAAGGAATACATGACTTATCATTCCACCCAATTTGAAAAGTGGCCAGAAGTTTCGAATGGCTTTTGTAATGCGAGCTTTCAGCAACTGCTGCTGTTTAGAAACGGCAGGCAATTGATGTTGGTGATCAGTATACCAAAAGGTGCCAGTCTGGATGAACTCAATCCAAAGACAACAGAGAATAATCCTAGAGTAAATGAATGGAACGAACTGATGAAGAAATATCAGGAAGGGATACAAGGAACAAAGCCAGGTGAGGTTTGGGTTTTTTTGGAGGAAATGCACAAAAAGCAATAAGCAATTTATTTTCTATCATAAATATTTTAATCAAATGCTACGATTAGGAATATTAGGATTAGGTGAAGGTAGAAGTACCCTATCTGCTGCCTTGCAAAGCGAGAAATGGGAATTGAAGAAAATATGTGATGTAAAGATGGAGCTTTGCCAACAACGAGCAAAAGAATTTGATTTTCACCAATATACAACCAGTTACCAGGAATTATTAGATGACCCGCAAATAGATGTCATTGCAATATATACACCTGACCATTTGCATGCAGAGCATGTGAATTTGGCCTTGCAACATGGCAAGCATGTGGTGTGTACCAAGCCATTTATTGATGATCTGTCTAAAGCGGCAGAGTTGCTTCGAGTGAGTGAGCAATATGGGAAGAAAGTATTTGTAGGACAAAGCTCACGTTTTTTTGAACCAGCAAAACGGCAACGGGCTGATTTTGAAAGGGGCGAACTAGGAACGTTAATCACTATAGAAGCTTACTATCATGCTGATCACCGGTGGTTCTTAGAGAAGGGATGGGCATTGCAGGAATCATTTAAATGGTTGTATGGAGGACTCAGCCATCCCGTCGATTTTATAAGATGGTATTTACCCAATATTGAAGAAGTGATGGGATATGGAATGATCAGCAGTAATGGTAAAAAAGCAGGTTTAAAAAATGAAGATACGATGCATTTCATTTTTAAAGCTACAGACGGAAGGATTGCAAGAGTAAGTGGCGCTTATACGGGGCCAACCCAACCTGCAGCCAGAGATAGCGGCATGAGCACAGTACTCAGATGTACGGAGGGCGCAAGCCAGGCTGATTACCATGAACTGCGGTACTCAGTTACAACAAGAACAGGAGAAGAAAAAATTATTCATTGGGGTGATGCTTACCTGAAACATTATTTCAGGTTTGAGGGGCAAAGTCATCATGCAGGGGAGTACCAGAATTATCTGGAATATTTTGCTGATTCTATTGAACAAGGTTTTACGGCTTATCCGGATATAAAGGAAGGTATAGTTACCATTGCATTGTTGCAGGCTATGGACAGGTCGCTAACCACAGGTAAACCAATTAAAGTTCATGATATTTTACAGGAACATGGTCTTGATGATTTGTTATTGGTGAATGGACAACTCAAGTTGGAAAATAGTTTATAGTTAGGTTAAAGCCATTTAAACAACTAATAAAAGAGGTACTAACGAATGCAGGATATTTATAGTCTTTTAAAACCGATTGACTTTATTATAGTTGCCATTTACTTGATCGTGCTCATTGGTATTGGATATTGGGTAAGTTTTAAAAAGAGAAATCAGAATGAGAGCCTTTTCCTTGCTGGTCATTCACTAGGATGGTCCAGTATAGGGTTTACCATGTGGGGTACGAACGTGGGACCCTCCATGCTGATTGCATCGGCTAGTATTGGCTATACTACGGGTCTTGTTGCTGGTAATTTTGGATGGTATGCTTTTCCGTTTATCTTTTTACTGGCTGTTGTCTTTGCTCCCCGGTATTTAGGAGCCAAGGTTTCAACGTTACCAGAGTTTATGGGCAAGCGGTTTGGTGATTCTACAAGAAACATACTTGCATGGTACAGCATTATAACAATTTTGATCTCATGGCTTGCCTTAACCCTGTATTCAGGTGGTATTCTGGTGTGTCAAATATTGAATTTCCCATTATGGCTGTCCATTTTGACGCTCGTTGCTGTATCAGCTTTCTTTGCAGTTGCCGGTGGATTGAAAGCTATAGCTTATACTAATGTATTCCAGATGATACTCTTAATTGTGGTGTCTTTGATCATTACAGTCGTTGGTGTAATGAAAGCAGGAGGGCCTATGGCTGTTTATGAAAAAACGCCTTCTCATTACTGGAACTTATTACTGCCTCTTAGCGACAAGAGCTACCCCTGGTTAGCTATTGTTCTGGGTTATCCCATCATGGGTGTATGGTTCTGGTGTACCGACCAGTCAATGGTGCAATCGGTTTTAGGAGCGAAAACATTAAAGCAGGGACAGTTGGGCGCTAATTTTACAGGGTGGTTGAAAATCCTGGATGTAGCCTTGTTCATTATTCCAGGCATTGTCTGCTATATCTTATATCCTCATTTAAAGAATCCAGATGAAGCCTATATGACCATGGTTACAGGTTTATTCCCTTCAGGAATGACAGGTCTTGTGATGGCTGTATTGATTGCTGCATTAGTAAGTACCATTGATTCCGCATTGAATTCACTCAGCACCGTTTTTACGATGGATATTTATGTAAAGAATCATAGGCCTGAAGCAACGCAAAGAGAAATCAACAACATTGGAAGGGTGGTCATGCTTATTGGAGCGACGATTGCCGTCTTCCTGGCACTGGCAATTAACAGTATTAAAGGCTTGAATCTATTTGATGTTTTTCAGGCAATACTTGGCTTTATTGCGCCACCCATGTCTGTAGTGTTTTTATTCGGAGTTTTATGGAAGAAGACAAGTACCCGGGCTGCAAATTTCATTTTATCTGCAGGAACCTTAATTAGTATAGGAACTGGTATTTTTTATTTATGGGTATTCCCTTCTGATCAATATACTTTCTGGCCTCACTTCCTTTTATTGTCATTTTACATTTTTGTAGTGTTGGCTTTAGCTGCATTTCTCATCACCATACTTGATAAGAAAACGGCTTTGAAAGATCAGAACCAACTGGATTTTAAATACGTAGCAAAGCCATCAAAAAGTGTTCTGTTGTCTTGGTTTATTTTGATCCTTACCATGATAAGCTTATATATCTTATTTAATGGACACTAATCAATTTAAAATAAAAACTGTTCTCAATGATGAATAGAAATACTTTTAAAAAATTTATTGTTATTACAGGCCTTGTGCTTTTCCTAAGTGACTTTTCATTTGCGCAAAAGCATGCTACATGGATCTGGTATCCTGGTGATTATGAAATATGGCTGGCCAATAAGATGCAAAACCGCCGGACGGAAAGAGGATCGTTTTTCCCGCCTTTCTGGCGCCTGGATAACCATTATGTGCTCATGGATTTTCACAAAGTGTTTGACCTTGCACAACCTGAAGAAGTCGAACTGTTTGTAGAAGGAGACTATAATGTGAAGCTGGATGCAAAGCTCATTTCAGGAGCTCCCAAAAAAATTACAATACCTGCAGGCAAGCATAAGCTGAATATCAAAGTACATAACCAGCAATTTGTTCCCGCTATATATGTACAAGGCAAGACCATTGTTTCAGATTCTTCATGGCTGGTGACCTTTGAGGACAAAGAGTGGATTGATGAAACTGGAAAAGTTTCTGATCAATCCGGTACTACCTGGTTAAAGGCTGGTTACTGGAATTTTAATGATCCGCAAGTGAAGCCTTCTGCTTTTCAATTAAGTAGGCAGTCCCAATATGCTGTAAAGAATGTGCGTCAACCACAATCTCTATTTGTTGACTTTGGCAAGGAAACATTTGGTTTCGTAAAACTTCATGGTTTAAAAGGTAAGGGTAAGTTATCGCTCTATTATGGAGAATCTGCCGAAGAAGCCCAGTCTACTGAAAGTTGTGAAACCCTTGATCACTTAACTATAGATCTCGCTTCCAAGAAAGACTCTGTGGTTGATCTTTCGAAAGCGTTCCGTTTTGTAAACATCCAGTATGATAATGGAATCAGCCTGGATTCTGTTTCTATGTTGTATGAATACCTGCCTGTTGAAGAGCGTGGTGGATTTCGCTGTTCAGATGAACAGATCAATAGGATCTATGATGTGGCAAAGTATACCATGCATTTGAATACGCGTGAATTTTTCATTGACGGTATCAAGCGCGATCGTTGGATATGGAGTGGTGATGCCTACCAGAGCTACCTGATGAACTATTACCTGTTCTTTGATTCGCCTACTGTAATCAGAACCCTGTTTGCATTGAGAGGGAAAGATCCTGTAACCAGCCATATCAATACGATCATGGATTATACATTCTACTGGTTTCTGGGCATCTATGATTATTACCAATATACAGGCGACAAGGCATTCATTCAGCAGTTTTATCCGCGAATGCAAAGCCTGATGAATTATTGTCTTTCCCGCCGCAATCAAAATGGCCTGATGGAAGGTCTGGCAGGCGACTGGGTATTTATAGACTGGGCTGAAGGCTTGAGCAAAAAAGGAGAAGTAAGCTTTGAGCAATTGCTATTTGCCAGAAGTCTGGAAACCATGGCACTTTGTGCTGATTTAGCCAATGATATGGAAGGTGCTGCCAAATACAAGAGCCTGGCAGGTGATGTGAAGTCGAAACTTTTTACCAATTACTGGAACGAACAAAAAGGTGCATTGGTGCATAGCCGTGTGAATGGTACTCCCACAGAAAATGTAACCCGATATGCGAATATGTTTGCCGTCTTTTTTGATTACCTGAATCAGACGCAAAAACAATCAGTGCTGAATAATGTGTTGCTTAATGACCAGGTTCAAAAGATCGTTACGCCTTACATGCGCTTTTATGAGTTGGAGGCTCTTTGTGCATTGGGGGAACAAAATTATGTGCTGAAAGAAATGAAAGAATACTGGGGAGGCATGCTGACTTTGGGCGCCACTTCATTTTGGGAAGAGTATAATCCGGCAAAAAAAGGTGCAGAGCATTATGCCATGTATGGCCGTCCATTTGGTAAAAGCTTGTGCCATGCATGGGGGGCGAGTCCTATCTACCTGTTGGGTAAGTATTACCTAGGTGTGAAACCTACATCAGCAGGGTATGCTACCTATGTTGTAGAACCTGTATTAGGCGGTTTGCAGTGGATGGAAGGAAAGGTGCCCACACCTAAAGGTGAGATTTCTGTTTATTGCAGTACTAAGCAAATGAAGGTGAAAGGAGATGCTGGCAGAGGTACGTTGAGATTTAAGAGCAAGAAAAAGCCTGGTTGCAAAGAAGGAGTAATAGAAGCAGTAGGTGAGGGTATTTATGAATTAACCATTGAACCTGGAAAAGAGTACGTGGTAAATTATACCCCTGTAGCAGACAATAGCCGCCAGGGCACTGTGAACAAGGAAAAGAAAAACGGAGGAAGTCAAAAAACAAGAAGTTAAGAGATAAAATGTATCGAATTAAAAACTATACTGTTTATTCTGCCAAGAGAAAATTGGAACGGTCCATTTCGGATGCTACACATCCTTTAACGGAGATATCTTTTATTGTTTTAAGGATCGAAGTCGAGAATGGTGTAGTGGGCGAATCCTATCTGTTAAGTTTTCAATATAGCCCCGGCGCAATTGCAGGGGCTATGAAAGACATGGGAGAAATGATCATTGGAGAAAACGTTTATGACACAGTAAATGTTTTTCAAAAGATGAACCATGCCAATGAATACTTTGGTATGGAGGGTATTAACCGTTGGGCGCAGGGAGCATTTAATATTGCAATGTGGGATGCCTGGTGCAAAATACTGGGGCAACCTGTATGGAAGGTGTTAGGTTCATCAAGAACGCAGGTTCCGATTTATGGTAGTGGTGGATGGATATCCTATTCGGTGGAAGAACTGATTGCAGAAGTATATAATTATAAAAACAGGGGATTTCAGGCCGTAAAGATCAAAGTTGGCAAACCTGACTGGAGGGAAGATCTGGAGCGTTTGACGCTCGTAAGGGAGGCTGTAGGCAATAACATCAATATCATGATGGATGCCAACCAGGGAATGACTGTTCCTACTGCCTTGCAATTGGCCAAAGCAGCGCGGGAGCTGAATATTCACTGGTTTGAAGAGCCTATAGATCATACAGATTTTGAAGGATATAAATTATTAAGATCTCAGACAGGTATTTCATTGGCCATGGGTGAACGCGAATATTCGACTATGCCACTTCGTGAATTACTGATCCGTAATGCACTGGATATCTGGCAACCTGATATTCTGCGTTTAGGAGGCGTTGAAGCCTGGAGGAACAGTGCTGCACTAGCAGCAAGTTTTAACATTCCTGTATTGCCGCACTATTACAAAGATTATGATATACCGTTATTGTGTACCATTCCGAATGGTGTTGGAGCAGAATCATTCGACTGGATAGATCCGCTTATTGACCACCCATTGCAAATAACAAATGGTATGGCTAGTCCGCATGACAGGCCAGGCTGGGGTTTTTCATTCAAAGATGAATACCTGACCAGGATATAATGGCGGTGTTTTGCCGTATGGATATTGGATAGTATTATTAAACAACATGAAAATGCTGCGTTTTTTTATATTTTTTGTACTCTTATTTTCTTTATATACACTTCATGCACAGACGGTTACTGGTGAGCCTGCGGCTACTCCACCTCCTCCACAGATCTATAATGCAGAACCTTGGGAGAATCCACAGATCAACAGCATCAACCGTGAACCTGCACGGGCTACGGCTTACTCCTTTGCCAATGAAAAGGATGCGCTATATGGTGACCGTGAGAAAAGTGGCAGGATGCTCTCACTGAATGGTGAATGGGACTTTTTCTTTGCCCAGAAACCTGCTGATGCACCTGCAGATTTTTACAGAAGCAGGGTAAAGGGATGGAAAAAAATTCCTGTTCCATCCAACTGGGAGATGCATGGATATGATATACCTATCTTCAAAAGTGCAGTTTATCCGTTCAGACCAATTGATCCGCCACGGGTACCAAAAGATTATAATGCTGTTGGTTCCTACCAACGCACATTTACCATACCTGCAGACTGGAAAGACATGAACATCACGCTTCATTTCGGAGGTGTGAATTCAGCATTTAAAGTATGGTTGAACGGAAAGTTCCTGGGTTATGGTGAGGACAGCTTTTTGCCTTCTGAATTCAATATCACACCTTATTTGCAGGATAGTGAAAATATTTTATCAGTTCAGGTTATCCGTTGGAGCGATGGCTCCTATTTGGAAGATCAGGACCAGTGGCGGGTGAGTGGTATTCAGCGTGAGGTGCTGTTACTGGCTGAGCCTAAGATCCGGATTGCTGATTTTCACTGGCAGACCAGGCTGGACAAGAATTACCAGGATGCCGTTTTGAGCATTCGTCCACGCATAGACAATACAACCGGAAAGCCAATAAAAGGCTATAAGCTAAGCGCTCAATTGTTCAACAAAAATAACCAGCCTGTCTTGGAGCAGCCACTGGAAAGAAGTGCAGAGTCTATCATCAATGAAATTTATCCCAGGTTGGATAATGTGAAGTTTGGGCTCATGGAAACAAAGCTTTCTAAACCCGATAAATGGAGTGATGAGGTGCCAAATTTGTATACGATGGTGCTTTCACTATCAGACTCAACCGGGAAACTACTGGAAGCCAAAAGCTGTAAAGTAGGCTTCCGCAGTATCGAATTCTCAAAAGAAACCGGCAAGTTGCTGATCAACGGAAAAGAGACTTATCTGTATGGTGTGAACCGCCACGACCATGATCCCATAAAAGCCAAGGCTGTAAGCAGGGAAGATATTTTGAAAGATGTTCGAACACTAAAGCAATTCAACTTCAACTGTATTCGGACCAGCCATTATCCTGCAGATCCTTATTTTTATGAGCTCTGTGATGAATATGGCATCCTGGTCATGGATGAAGCCAACCTGGAGACACATGGTATTGGTTCTAAGTTAAGCAACGATCCCATGTGGACAGGCGCTTATCTGGAACGAATTACACGCATGGTTATGCGGGATAAGAATCATCCAAGTGTTATTATCTGGAGCTTAGGTAATGAAGCGGGCCGTGGACCTAATCATGCTGCTATGGCAGAGTGGGTACACGATTTTGATATCACCCGACCGGTACATTATGAAGGAGCGCAGGGTAACCACCATATGGAAGGGTACATCCGTCCCGGAGATCCCGGATATTTAAAAACCAATGACCATTCGCACAGGATCCAAAATCCTGTTGATCCTTTGTATGTAGACATGATCAGCCGTATGTATCCAGGTATTTTCACACCTAAGCTGTTACTGGATCAAAAGAATGGTGACTACCGTCCAATATTCTTTGTAGAGTATGCGCATTCTATGGGTAACTCCACAGGTAACATTAAGGAGTTCTGGGATATTTTCCGTACCAGTCCGCGTATGGTTGGTGGCGCCATCTGGGAATACCGCGACCAGGGATTGTTGAAGAAGGACTCAAATGGCGTTCCTTTTTATGCCTATGGTGGTGATTTTGGTGAAAAACTTTTTGAAGACTTTACGATCAAAGGCATTGCCACTTCAGATGGAACGCCCAGGGCGGCTATGTATGAATGTAAACGTGTGTTTCAACCAGTTGAATCGGAATTGGTTGATGCAGCGAAAGGCGCCATTAAAATCACCAACCGTCATGCTGTAAGAAATCTTTCTGATTATGCTGTTTCATTGTGGATTAAAGAGGATGGAAAAGTGATTGCTAAAAAAGAGTTAGCACACATCAACCTGGCGGCAGGAAGGGATACAGTGATCTATATTGCTTCTTTCTTGCCGAAAATAAAGCCTGGTTTTGAATACCTGGCTGATATACATTTTATACTGCCAAAAGATGAAATGTGGGCACCGAAAGGGCATGTGGTTGCTTCCAACCAGTTTGTACTCACACCAGTTGCACAAGTAAAAAATAATCGTTCTCCTTATCCTGCTTTGACCATCAATGAAGATGCGGACAATTATATCATGAAAGGAAAGGATTTCTCAGTAATTATTGATAAATCTAAAGGTGCATTGAGCTCTTATGTATGGAAAGGAAAAGAGCAGGTCTTTCAACCTTTACTGCCTCACTTTACACGGCCCTTGACAGATAATGACCGTCGCGGCTGGAAGGCACACAGAAAGTTAAAACAATGGTTTGAACCTGGTATGAAATTGAAAGATATTTCCGCTAAAGAAGAAGGGAAAGGCTTAGTGAAGATAAAGAGCCATTATACATTAATCAACGATAGTGCATCGGTGCAGGTGGTTTATACATTAAATGGAGATGGTGTTCTGAAAGTGGATTATACATTGCAAGCTCACTCCAATTTGCCTAACATTCCGAAGGTAGGTATGCAGGGTGGTTTCAAAAGAAGTTATGAAAACATCAGTTGGTATGGCCGTGGACCCCAGGAAAACTACATTGACCGCCGTTATGGATTTGATGCAGGTATTTACACACTGCCTCTTGCAGCGTTTTTCGACTCTTATGTAGTACCGCAGGAAGCGGGCAACCGTACAGATGTACGCTGGATGTATTTGTCTGATAAAAAGGCAGGTGAAGGTTTATTGATCGTCGCTGACAGCTTATTAAGTATGAGTGCATGGCCATATACGCAGGAGAATATCCAAACCGCCAGGCACACCAATAAATTGAAAGATGTAGGCTTCATTACTGTGAATATTGATCTCGTACAAATGGGTGTTGGCGGGAATGATAGCTGGAGTGATGTGGCTGCACCACTGGAGCAATACCAGATACCTGCAAAGGCGTATAGCTATAGTTTTTATTTAACGCCCTGGAAAGGAGCTCAAGACAAAATAGGAGGTGCGGTGAAGAAGTTGAAATTTTAAGATGATGCAGGCAAATACACTTAAAATATTTTAGTAAAGTAAGGGCAGGGCGATCATATACATTAATGTTTTAATGATAAAAAACAACTAACTTCATCAGGTTTAAGAAAAATTGATCCTGAAATGAACTTTGCTGCGAGACTAGCTCGTATATCCATGTGGATAATGATTGGAGCTATCCTGTTAACTTTTTTTATTTCTGCTGCTTGGGTTAGGATTGTATGGGTAGTAGCTGCTATTGTATGTCTTATATGTATTCTTATCGTTGCATATTATAAAAACAGAAACCGGCGCCATTGAAATTATACGGTGAGCTAATTACCAGTTATCAGTTCTGAACGAGGACACAGGCAAGCCATCTGTGCCAAACAATTCTCCTTTTACAAAATCCCTGAATGCATACCGTACAGCTACAGGCTCTTTTACATTTGGTGAGGAAATGGCCACAGAATTGCGAAGTAATACCGCCTTAGCTGGATAGAATACCTTATCTTTTCCGGCTATTTCGAAGGTTATAATCTCCTTACCAAATGAAGTTAACCCATTTTCGACATTTTTAAAGAATAGGTTCACAATGCTTCCATTTACCGAAAGAGAATCATAAGAAGGGCTTGCAAAGCCAAAACCTTTCATGTTATATGTTTTACCTAATGCCAATAGAGCTAGTCTTTCACCTCCTTCCTTTTTATGAGCAGGGTGAATGTTGGCTTCTTCACCGATATCCATGAGCACAGCCATTCCGCTGTTGTTGATTTTCTTCCCCGCTTTTCGCTGCGCATCCCTTAAATAAGCTGAATTAAACTTGCCTCCAATATTATAAGGTGGCAACTGTGCATAGTTGTAGGGAGCTATCTGGGCATAATAGAAAGGAAACTCACCTTTTCCCCATAAAGCACGCCACTCGTTGACCATTGCAGGGAATAATATTTCATAACGGTCTGGGTTTTCATAGTTTGATTCGCCCTGGTACCAGATTGCGCCTCTGATGCTATATCCAATTACAGGATAAAGCATCCCGTTGAAGAGTGTAGTTGGTGTGCGGCTGACTGCTTTAATGGTGTCACCTTTTGAAGGGATCTTTATATCGGGAAATGCTTTTAAGGCCTCTGGGCTCATCCATGCTTCTGCAAAGGATCCGCTGTAGCTTACATTGATCAAGCCAACTGGTACCTCCAGCATTTCATTAAGCAGCCGGCCAAAGAAATAACCTGTAGCACTGAAATTGGCAACAGCTTCTGGTCCCGCTTCCTTCCATTGCGACGGTTTACTGTTTTCCTGTCTTTCTATAACTGACGATCGGGGTACTGTATAAAGTCTAATGTTTTTATTTCTTGATTTTAAAATAGCTTCATTTGAGCCAAGAACTGGCTGACCTTTAAAACCTTTTACAGGCATTTCCATATTTGACTGGCCGGAGCAGATCCAAACTTCTCCGATCAACACATTGTTTAGTGTAACAGGTTTTCCGTCTGATATTGTAATCGTATAAGGGCCACCTGCTTCTGGTGTTGTTATTTGCAATTTCCACTTTCCTGCAGCATCTGTTTTAGTAGAATATCTTTTACGATTCCATGAAGTTTGCAGGGAAATGTTCTTTCCTTGTTCTGCCCATCCCCATATAGCACAATCACTTTGTTGTTGCAATACCATGTTATCAGTAAAAATAGATGGGAGCTTTACTTGTGCATTTAGGCAGAAAGGTAAAATACAGCCGAATAATTGCGCAATGAAAATATAAATTAGGCTATTAGTTTTCATGATGACGGAAAGATATTAAGTTGCACATGAATAGTATAAATTATGTGTTTGAATAGTAAAATATTCCATCAGCTTAGTAAAACCTGACATTTCATATAGAAACCTCCTGGTGTAACATGCAAAGTGAAATAACTAGCTTTACAATTTATTATGAGTCTTAGAATTTTTGCTCCATTTATAGTATTGTTTTTCGTTTCAATGAATGCTCATGCACAAGAACGTTTAGTACTTTTTGATGATGACTGGCGTTTTCATCGTGGTGCTGCACAGGGAGCGGAAAATCCATTTTTTAGAGATGCAAACTGGCACAAGTTGGACCTGCCTCACGATTGGAGTATTGAAGATAATCCTTGTAAACAATCTCCATTCGATTCAACAGCTATCGGTCAGGCCAATGTCGGTTTTACACAAGGTGGAATTGGATGGTATAGAAAGCATTTTGTTGTGCCTGTTTCTCAAAAGGGAAAGCATTTCATATTGCAATTTGATGGCGTCTATATGAATGCAGATGTATGGCTGAATGGCAAAAGAGTGGGTAGACATCCATATGGCTATGCCTCTTTTTGGTTTGACATAAGTGAACGCTTACAATTCGATAAAGAAAACATTATAGCAGTTCGTGTAAAAAATGAAGGAGAAAACAGTCGCTGGTATTCAGGTTCAGGCATTTACCGGCACGTTTGGCTGAAGACAGTTGAACCTGTGCATATAGCTCAGTGGGGCACATTTATAATTACACCAGAAGTCTCTTCTGCTGTTGCTCATGTGAATATAAAAACGAAAGTGTTTAATAAGACCAGAAGGAATCCTGATGTAACCCTTCGTACTCGTTTGATAAATGGTAAGGGTGTTCAGGTAGCTGTCATTGAGACCAAGCAAATGATAGATTCATTAGAAACGTACGAATTCAATCAGGATGTACAGGTGCATAAACCTGATCTATGGTCGGTAGAAACTCCTGTATTGTATAAAGCTGTTTCAGAAGTCTACGAAAGTGGGCGCCTGATTGATCAGGAAGAAACCTCCTTTGGTATCAGGTCCATTTCATTTGACGCAGTGAATGGATTTCGTCTGAATGGCAAAACAATGAAATTAAAAGGCGGTTGTATCCATCACGACAACGGTGCGCTGGGGGCAAAGGCATTTGACCGGGCAGAAGAACGTAAAATTGAGTTGTTGAAAGCAAGTGGATTTAATGCCATTCGCTGTTCGCACAATCCTCCATCAACCGCATTGCTTGATGCCTGTGACAGGTTGGGCATGCTGGTTATTAATGAAGCTTTTGATTGCTGGAAGAGCGGAAAGAACCCGGCAGACTATCAATTGTACTTTAATGAATGGTGGCAGCGTGATATTGAAAGTATGGTGTTTCGCGATCGTAATCATCCTTGCATCATAATGTGGAGCACCGGCAATGAAATTCCGGACAGGGCTAAAGCTACGGGCGTTGCCACATCTCGTTTGCTTACTGATCATATACATAAACTTGATTCAACCCGCCCTGTTACCAACGGCGTGAACGGAGCTGAAACAAAGGATAAAGATCCATTCTTTGCAACTTTGGATATTGCTGGTTATAACTATGCAAGAAAGGAATATGAAGTAGACCACAAACAACATCCACAGCGGATCATGTATGCATCTGAATCTTTTCCTTTGGAAGCTTTTGATTATTGGACGGCTGTGTTGGACAAACCTTATGTGATTGGTGATTTTGTATGGACTGCTTTTGATTATTTAGGAGAAGCCAGTCTTGGCTGGCTGGCATATCCACAAACACAGAACTTCTATCCCTGGCACCTGGCTTATTGTGGTGATTTTGATATCTGTGGTTGGAAAAGACCTCAGTCCTTTTATCGTGATGTACTTTGGAAGCCAGCACAATTATCTCTTTTTGTTCAATCGCCTCTACCTTCATTTGCCCATAATCCTAACAAGGCAGAAAATACCAAGTGGAACTGGCATGATGTACTGGCAGACTGGAACTGGCAAGGGTATGAAGGCAAAGCTATGGAGGTGGAAGTATATTCTTCCTGTGATGCTGTGGAGCTCTTTTTAAACGGTAAATCATTAGGTAAAAAAATTACCAATCGGTCAACAAGGTTTATTGCCACATGGTCGGTACCTTATAAGGCCGGGTCGTTGAAAGCCATAGGTTATATGGGAAAGAAGAAAGTACAAGAGAAAGAACTCAATACAGCAACAAAACCAACTAACATAAAACTTATGGCCGACAAGACTATAATAAAAGGAGATGGGCAAGACCTAAGCTTTATTACAGTAGAATTGATGGATGAAAAAGGGGTACGCCATCCTAAGGCAGAAAACCTGATCCGATTTGAACTGGAAGGCCCAGGAACAATAGTTGGAGTAGCCAATGGAAATCCTGTCAGCCTGGAAAGTTTTCAGCAACCACAAAGAAAAGCATGGCAAGGAAGGTGCCAGGTAATCATCAAAGCGGGAAAAGGAGCAGGGAAGATTACCTTGAAAGCCAAGGCAGAAGGGTTGCAAACTGCACACATAAATATTGAAGTAAAATAAGGATAAGTTCTAAATGCGGACCGGTAAGTAAAATAATTACCCAAAGAATTGTTGAAAGTAAACAATTTATGATGATAACTTGTCGTTTAAGTAACTTAGATATTATTTGATTTATCGAACCGTTTTTTATGAAACGAATTATCCTTTTCAGTTTTTTAATTGTGCTTATATCTGCCTGCAGTAAAGAAAAGTCAGTAGAAGATGCTTCTGATACTGGTAATTTTTTGAAGTTTAAAATTGATGGAAATAGTATTGAATACAAGGATTTTGTTTATGCAACCAAAAGTGTGATCGGTGATCAATATATAGTAACTATCCAAGGGCAAAAAGATGTATCATCAAATGTTCCGGGTTTAGGCATCTTAATTCAGGATTCAGTCGAAATTAAAAGTCAAACTTACAATGATGAGAGCCTTACTTCAGGCAATGCTATCCTATATAGCGATACCACATCTGTTAATTATTCTTCTTTGTACATGACAGAACCCAGCGAATTAAGAATCGTCATTTCTAAAATTGACAGTGCTTCTGTAAGCGGTACATTTAGCAGTAGGGTGGCAGATTTGAATGCTAACACAAAAAGTATCACAGAGGGACAGTTTCAGGCTCGATTTCAATAGATTATTGTTCAGTTAAGAAAAGCCACGTTCCGATTTACATGTTGAAAGGAACGTGGCTTAGTTATTTTATTTTTGCAGAAAAATGAAATTTCAGATAGGAGATAAGGTTTTGGTGTTGCATTCCAATGAGGAAGGAGAGGTGATTGATATCATCAATAATAAGATGGTGATGGTAGAAGTAAGAGGTGTTCGTTTTCCAGCTTACATTGACCAGTTAGATTTTCCTTATTTCAAACGCTTTTCAGAGAAAAAAATATTTGGCAAAGAGAAACCCAAAAAGTATGTCGATGATATAAAGAAAGAAAAACCGCAGCAGGCTCCTAAAAGGAGTGATGGTGTTTGGGTATCCTTTTTACCTGTATTTGATACAGATGAATTTGGAGACGATGTTGTAGAAACATTAAAAGTTCATCTGGCTAACCATACTGAACGTTCACTCAATTTTATTTACAGGCTACAGTTTTTTGGTGAAACAGAATTCGAACTGAGGAATGTGGTGAACAGTTTTAATGATTTTTACCTTCATGATGTGCCATTTGCAGATATGAGTGATAATCCAACGTTTTCTTTCGAATTCTCATTGACTCAACCCGAAAAAAATAAAGCAGATTATTATGAGGCATCTTTGAAGATCAAGCCAAAGCAAATTTTTGGTAAGATTGAAGAAATGAACAAGAAGGGTGAAGCCACCATAACTTACAAGTTGTTTGATAATTATCCGGATAAAATGCCGGAAGACAAACTGGAGTTTGATTCGCTTATAGCTAAAGGAATCAAGGTGTACAATGCTAAAGAGGTACGCAAGCACTTGCCACCGGCACGAACCGTGGTAGACCTGCACATAGAAAAGCTAACAGATGATTGGCAGCATTTATCCAATGCGGAGATATTGGATATACAATTAAGAGAATTTGAAAAGTGGTATGAATTAGCATTGGCGCACCACCAGCATCATTTGATCGTGATTCATGGTGTTGGCAGCGGTCGCCTGCGTGATGAAATCCATGATATTTTACGATTAAAAAAAGAAGTAAAGACTTTTGTGAATCAGTATCATGCTTCCTTTGGGTATGGTGCTACAGAGATCTATTTTCAATATTAAATACAAAAAAGTGAAGGGTGAACGAGGGTCATGCTGAAATTTAGCACTTTCTTTCGGGGTTAATCCTTTATATTAATATATATTTGTATTTGCTCTTTACATAAAATTATTACTGCAAGCCGTGCTATCGTGGCGCCAACAGCGCTAAGGAAAGTCCGGACAGCATAGAGCAACACACCGGCTAACAGCCGGCTTTCCCGGTTTGCCGGGAAACGAGATAGTGCCACAGAAAATAACCGCTTCTCGTTTTTATATTCATATAAAAACGGGCAGTAAGGGTGAAAATGCAGGGTAAGAGCCTGCGTCTCATTGTGGTAACGCAATGGGAGGGTAAACCTTGTGTGCTGAAATGCCATGTATAGGGCCGGTTGAGGGCTGCTCGTCCGATGGTCCAGGGTAGGCAGATTGATCTGGTTAGTAATAACCGGACCAGATAAATGATAGCTAAGTCCGAAAGGATGAAACAGAATCCGGCTTACTGGCTTGCAGTTATTTTCGCTAAATATCCCCCCAATTCCATCATCCAGGCAATGCCCAAATGTACCATCAGGCCACCCCAAATGCTTTTTGTATGAAAGGTGACAACACCTAAAATTAAACCACCGAAGAAAGAAGAAATGCATTCGCCTAATGGTTTTCCGAAGTGTATGGTGCAGTAAAAAAGTGCCATTGGCAAAATGGCATCTTTACCAGCCCAGCGGGCAAAAGCCATAACCAGAAAGCCCCTGAAAAACAACTCAATACCAATAAAGTCTGAGCCATACGAAAGTTCATATAATAATTGATACCATCCATTGCTTTGCGGTTGCGATAGAAATAGTACTTGTTGAAACTTCGGATACACAGTTTGGAAATCAGGTTGTGTTGCTGCGGCTGCAATTAAGGGTAACATTATCAGCAACATCAGCCAATATGGCTTCGCCCGGAAATTTTTGGTGCTTGTGCCATAAAAGTGCTGCTCTTTATTAAACAACTTCCATATTATCAGTAAAAGCCCTATTACGATGAATAACTTAAAAGGCCAGTAAAAAATATGATTCCAGTAATCATTTTGTATAGCATCTTTAGTAAAGTTAAATTCGGGTTTATACACCATTTTCCAGGCAAAGATTGCCGGGGCTATAAGCAGCAGTATAATAAATCTTGTATTAAAAAGTTGAACCTTTTTTTTGAAAAAAAAAGTCAGCAGGTAAGGCAATGAGAATGCAACTAAAAAAACAAGGTACCAGCTATAGAGCTGCTTATAATAACTGAATGTGACAATAGTTTTATTAAGATTGTGGTAGTAATTAATAAAAATCAGAATTGCTATAAACAAAGCGGAAAGTATAAAAACGCGTTTTTCCAGGAAAAAAAAGTAGTCTCTTAAATACGATAAAATCTTCTTCATGCCTGGTTTTGAATAAAGGCCTGCTAAAACTATTAAACTTATTGGGTGCTGGTCTGGTTGTTTAAATTGACAGAGGAGTCGGCTGATGGTACTTTTCTTTTCCCCTTTTTCCTACCAAAAAATAGGTCAGAAAAAGAATCAAATTCTTTGCGGTAGGCGATACCTGCGCCTGTGCGTTTTGTGCGGCTACCTGTAAGCTGACCACTGGTGGAGCTTCCAACGGAAAAAAAGTCAAGGTTCTGACGGTAAAAGAAAGTAGCTCTAATTGAGCCTGACTTATTGATCAGCCATTCAGCTGTAACATCCGGTAAAAATTCTATATTCTGTTGCAGATCAGACTCAAGCGGAACGTCAAACGTGCTTCCGAATGTTAGTATAAACCTGTTCTCAAAGAAGGCACTGCCCACACTAAGATTAAAATTACTCTGGTTGATATTAAAACCTCTTGAGCTCTGACTGATCAGATTCCGGTTATATAACGAACCTGTAAAGTTTATGGTTAGCTTATTATTTTGTAAAATTTTTCCTAATAATTGGTTCAATCTTTTATTTACTTCACCAAAAAATAAACCTGAGATCGTACTATATGCCAGTTCGCTAAATTGTGTACCTAAACTTCCAGAGGCTTCCCCATAAGGTGCAAAACTGTTGAATACGATCAAATAAGTAACCTGTTTGTTTAATTCGTTCGTATTCCGTTCTATTTGCTGAATGGCGTAAGGAAGTGATGGGTTCCTGTTGAGCAAAGTTTGATCAGGAAATTCTAATTTAAAGTCAAAAGTAGGACGGAAAAGTTCACCTGTTAATGTGGCTAAAACAATTACATCGCTTCGAACAGTCGAAAAATTTGGGTCTAAAATACCAGTGGACCCTGCTAACGGCGAGAAACTTACATTTTCTGCCCTGTAAGTGGCATCGAAATGAATAGTAGCATCATAAGGGTCTCCATTCCACTCTATATAGTTATTGCTTCCCTGGCGTAATACAAAAGGTTTCTTAAAGAAGGATTGGAAAGTAAACAAGTAATCGCCTTCTTCTATTTCGTACCGACCACGAATAGATAGAGGTTCATTGGATCCTGAGCTAATCCGTAAATTACCAGAACCTCTTCCACGAATGATATCTCCAGTCAATTCATCCAGGATCACCTGGATATTCACCATTGGATTTGCCGTTAAATTGGCCACATATGTAATATTAGTGGCCGCGCCACGAAAATCTTCTCCAGTCATTTCGCGACCATATTTTCTTTCCACCATAAAGCTGGCTGTTCCGCTTTCGCGGCTGGTGGAAGGTGGTAAAGTGATATAGGAACTATCTGTTTGCGATGCTACCGCATCAATATTCATTAAGATATCGTTTTGCGGGCCTACCAAAACAAATTCCCCTGTGCCCCATGCTTTTCCATAAAATGACTGGTTATCGTTATAGGTTGTATTCAACAATTCCATTGGACGTGAATCCACTTTTGCCTGGATGTCGAATTCCATATCACTAAAGCCGTTGTGCTTTATTTTGCCACGAACTGTGGCTGTATTACCCCTTCGGTCACGCAGTTTTAATGTTCCAAAATCGATCTCATTTTCCTTTAATTCAATAACAGCGTCATCAATTTTATAGTGAACCTGTGTGAAATTCACTTTTAAGGAAGCATCTTTGATCGCAGCCTTTCCAATATAATCACGGGAACCTCCTTCTCCTAAAATATCAAGATCGCCTGTTATATAACCTTGCAGATCTGAAAACAGTGTACCGATAAAGCGTTCTAGTACCCTGGCAGGATAGGTTTGTGCATGAACTGAAATCCGGTCCTGGTGTGCGTTGGCTGAATCTTTAACATCCAATGCCAGATCAAAAGAAACTTTATGGTCTTCATCCAGATTACTTCCCTTGCCGGTGATCAGCCCTGTATTGTTGTTGTAATCAATTGAAGCCAATACCTGCCCGATTGAGTCATTATCTACCCTTAGTTCTTCAGTTCGAAGGTTAGAAGTAATATTAAATCTGTTTTGCGGATCTTCAACCTGGATTTCACCCGAAAGCAACCCTTCAATCCGGTTCGTTTTTACAAGAAGCGGGGAAATATCACCCAGGTTGATATTCTGCAGGTATACATGAAGATCATTCCAATTGCCAATGTCTGATGGTCTTGTAGTCAGATGTACTTCCTGATTTGTTTCTCTTAACACCACTTCACCATGCACAACTGTATTTTTACGGAAGTTCAACTCGCCGCCTTTTTCAACTGTCCATGTTTTGCCATTAATGACAAATGAAGAAGGATTGAACAATAATTTAAATCCATCCGAAAAGGTTTGTACCCGGGTGGAAATTGCTGCTTCATTTAAGGTTTGATTAGCCGTTGTGTTTACGGTAATATCAGATATGTCATTTTGTGCTTCTATACTGAAAGTTGTATGTGGAAAGTTAAGGCTGTCACTTACAATTGCATTGTTTACCTGACCCGAAAGAACAAGCCTGTCTAAGTTCCCACTTCCTTTTAATTCAATATCTGAAAATTCATAATCCAGATATGCGAACTGTGGTACATTGGCATTAATGGTCATTGAGTTAGAATCCAGGTTCAAAGACCCTGTTATGTGGCTATTGTTAAAACCAGAAAGCCGTTTGTCTGCCAGTTTTATATAATCTTCAATAATGCCGGTAGTAATTTCGAATGTAAATGCCTGTTTCGGAAGGTTTCGACGCGGCGCTTTTATATAGGAAGGATAATAACGGTTTAAAAACAACGTGAATGCATCTGGCAATGTGTTTAAATCAAAATTGCCGGTTACCGTTGCTGAAAATTCGTTTGAGTTTGCCCTCAGTGTTTTTACCCCGGCCACATAATCTGTAGCAATAACCAGAGAATCAAACAATAGCGGCTTGCCATTGTGCAGCAGGGTGGCGTTGCTGATGCGTGCATTACCCCTAAAGTCACTTAGATTTTTTCCGGAGAAATTTAGGTCGAACAGCCCTTTTAATACCAGGTCTTCTTTCGAAATCTGAAGTGGAAGGAGGTTGGCATATTCAATATTAGCGTGGGCATTAAAGACAGGCTGTTTCTTGCTTAGGTCGATAATCCCTGTTAAATGTAAATCAGCATTGGGGTCTTTTACCATGAAATCTCCATCCAGTACCTGTTTGCTGACGCGTCCCTTTGCAGTAATATTTTGGTAAGTATATTTATTATATTGTATTTTATGAACAGTACCGTCCACATTCAAGTCCAAGGTTTTCCAATCGAATCCCCTGCCCTGTAGATCACCATCAAAAGCAAAAATTCCTAACTGTGGACTGTTTATAAATCGGCCAAGATGAAAACCCTTTGTAGCCAGGCTACCAGAATAGACCGGAGGCTTATTGTCAGGGAACTTCATATTTAGGTCTGCCTCTAAGGAGCCAAGAGCCGTCTGGATGTTTCCAAACATTACAAAATCACTCAAAAAGCCGGTGTAAGTGCCAGTAAATCGCAGGTACTGTAGTTGGCGGAGGTTTGGTGTGGTAATATTACGGATGGCAGGGATCAGGTTTACGGCATCAGAATAGGTCGAGCGCAATTCATCTGCCTTAATATTTATAAACGAGGAGTTAATGTCGGGCAATCCAACGATACTAATGTCTCCGCTAATAAAGGTGTTATTTCCCATTTCCACCCTCATGTTTTCTCCGGACAAATCATCTACGGTTCCTTTCGCTTTGCCACTTACCTGGATAGTCCGGTTCCAGTCTTTGATGTTGGGTGCGAAAAAGGCAATATCATCGCTGTGTACAGTAGAGTTTTTAAAGTGCCCTTCCAATTCCACTGCTTCCAGAAAATTATTCATGCTATCGATACTACCAAACCGCATCGCATAATAATCTGTCAGCACACTACGGTTTGTTTTGATATACAAGTTTTTAAACTCCATCAATTGGGGATGGAACCTGTAGGCTGTTTTCAATTTTTGCACATGGAGGCCGCTTCTTTCCCTTGTTGAAATATCAATATCTGCCCGGATGGTATCTGCCATCCAAACCAGGTTTTTAATGTTTCCCGTTATTTTGCCGAAATTAATATGATCACCATCAAAGTAACTAACAGAAGAAGAAAGTCCATTCCGGTCGTTACGGAAAGTTCCATTTTCAAGTCTAATTTTGTTAACCCGCATTGTCCAGTTGGCAACATTCCATTGTAATGAGTCCGTGGTAATTTGAGGGGCTACTTTTTTTCTTTTTGCACGTTTCGGTCTGTTTCCCTTGTAGTCATGAATGTGAAAGTAAGGACGAACCAGATCTATGTTTGCAATGTCGATTAGTTTGTTGGAGATGCTTAAATCATTGGCGTCCATATTCATGGATCCGGTCTTAATGGTCATATTCCTGCCCAGCCATGCATCTTTTTGAATAAAAGTAACGTTGCGAAGTATAACCTCCTTTAGGTTAAACTCGATACCAGACTTTTTTTGGGGACTGCTACTGCCGGTTGAAGCAAAATAATCTTCTAAAAAACTATAATTCCAAACAGAATCGGAACGTTGAAACTTTATCAGGGCGTCTTCCAGTCCAATATATTTCAAAACGGCTTTGGGTTTTAAGAAAAACCAGTCGGTTATCCGTACCTGAACGGTGCCGGCATAAAGAAGCGTATCTTTTTTACGGTCTTCTACCAATACCCCGCCCAGGTTTAATTTATTAAAAAAACCCACCTCCACATGATCAATGCTGATCCGGCTCTGTAAATCGCGGGAGAGTTTATTCGTTACTTGCTTTGCAAGCCAGTTTTGTCCCCAATCCGTATGTAAGAGGCCCCAGGTAACCGCTATCAGGAGCAATAGAAACAGGAAAAACCGTAACGATATATTGAGAAATTTCTTCAGTAGAAAAGAATTTGCGTGTAAAAATAGTTAATAGAGCCTCAAAATTGCTTAGTTAAAGACAATAAAGCCTTTGTGAAGTCTTTAGTAATCGGGTTTATCGTACTTACTGAACAATAAAAGCTCAAAATTTTTTTATAATATCATAACATTAAACGAGAAAATAATTTTATAGATTAATGGGTTTTGGTTAATATTTATTAAAATTTAACAGCTTTAATTGGCTGACGATTTGATCCATAAAAAGTTCTTAGGATGTACAAATTATTATTGATTCTATTTCTATTTATTATGAATTATGTTCAGGGGCAGGATTCGAAAATTAGGAACAATCAAGTTGTTTTAGTGATACATGGTGGTGCCGGAACGATATTGAAAAAGAACATGACCCTAGAAAAAGAGAAGGAACACGTACAAGCCCTAAAGCAAGCCTTACAAGAAGGTTATGCTATTTTAAATAAAGGTGGCAGTGCCTTGGATGCGGTGGAAAAAGCAGTAAGGTTATTGGAAGACAATCCTCTTTTCAATGCTGGTAAGGGTTCTGTTTTTACCAACGAAGGAAGAAATGAGTTGGATGCTTCGATTATGGACGGAAAAACTTTAGCAGCAGGTGCCGTTGCAGGAGTTACCAATATTAAAAATCCTATTAGTGCTGCCAGGGCAGTTATGGAGAGGAGTGGGCATGTGATGATGGTAGGGAAAGGGGCCGAAAAGTTTGCAGCGCTACAAGGTCTGGAGTTGGTTGACCCTAAGTATTTTTTTACGGAAGACCGTTGGAGGAGCTTCTTAAGGGTGAGGAGTACAGATCCGGACAGTGTTGAGTTGGACCACGGTTATAAAACTTCACATCTTTTGCCGGTAAACCAGGATAGAAAGTATGGAACAGTTGGGGCAGTGGCTTTGGACGTATATGGCAATCTAGCTGCAGCCACTAGCACCGGAGGCATGACTAATAAGAAATTTGGAAGGGTTGGTGATTCTCCAATTATCGGTGCCGGTACTTATGCGGATAACAATACTTGCGCTGTAAGCTGTACAGGATGGGGTGAATACTTCATCCGTCTGGTTGTAGCAAAAACGATTTGTGATTTAATGGCCTATAAAAAAATAACCCTTGAAGAAGCTGCTTATGAAATTATTATGAAGAGATTGCCTGATATGGGCGGTGATGGCGGATTAATTGCCGTTGACAAAGATGGTAATATCACCATGCCATTCAACACAAAAGGCATGTACCGCGGGTATATTAAATCAGATGGAAAGGCGGTGGTGAAAATATATGAGGAATAAACAATAAACCATAAATCATCAATGGCATTCCACAACTCCTTTTAAACTCTCTGGCAAAGCAGGACTTATAAAAGGGATTCCAAGGTTTAAGCCGCGCAATACAAGTAGGACTCCCATAATAAACAAAAAGACAGGAATTGCATTACGTAATTTAAGACGAAGGTGCTGATTAAAATGGCTGCCAAAGAAAACAGCAGCTATCATGGCAGGAAAAGTACCTGCACCAAAAAAGAGCATAAATAAACTGCCTTTTAAAGCTGTGCCAGTTAATAATGATGAGGTAACGGCCAGGTAAACCAATCCACAAGGTAGTAATCCATTGAGCACTCCAATTGAAAACAGAGAAGTGCTTTTGGCAGATCGAAATAGTTTGCCCAACATTGCCCTTAATTTAATAAAAGGCTGATTAACCTGTGCAATAATGGCTGATGATGCTTTTCTTCTAACAGGAATAAAAAGATAAACAAGGACAAGGATGCCCAAAGTGACAGATAAAACACTTTGCACTTTATGGGAAAACAAATGCTCTCCAGCAGTTCCCAGAACCAAACCAAGAGCTGCATATGTTGTTAGCCTTCCTAAATTATAAATAACACCTCCTAACAGCCTGCCACCTTCTGAACGATGACTTAAGGGTAAAGCGAGTGCCAGTGGGCCACACATGCCAATACAGTGAAGGCTTCCTACTGCCCCCATTATAAAAGCTGTGCTTATAACTTCAGTTACGTTCATAAATATTCACAAATCGCTGCTGTCAATAATTTGAATGCAATTGGTTCCAATTAAAAGAATTTTTTCTGTTCATGAAAATAGCTTTGCCCATCAACCTGCCAGGAGATCTTAATGTCATATAGCCCTGGATTTATAGTAGGTACGGTTACTTTTAAAACGGAACCTTCTATGTTAAAAGCTTTCCGTATATCTTTAGTTGCATCTGATGGCCGGTACAGGTATAGTTCTCCTTTTACTTTTTTATGAGCAAACTCTTCAGGAAATTGGATAACCATTTCACCGTTTTTGAAACCAACCTGGGGCAAAGCTGATAAAGCAGAAGCCCTTTGTTTCTGGTCAATGACATTCTGGAACTTTAGCTCTTCTTCATAATAATTCTCTGTTACCAGGTCATAGTTTTCATTGTTTGCTTTAAAAACCAAAAACAGAATGCCGGTTACAAACAGCAGGTAAGCTGCTGCAATTTTAGATCCCCAACTGATTTTCATATTTTGAGTTTATGGTTTATTGTTTTTTGTTTATGGTTAATTAAGTTGTATGCTCAAACAACTTACATCATCAGTATCCTGGCCCGAGGAAGGTTGTTTCGGTGACTTTAATTCTTTTACCATTTTCATATACACCGATAATAATTGGCGTTTTACGACGTATAATTTCATTACGGTTTATTTTTACAAAAAATGATGTTTGGAAATAGGACTCTTCAGGAACGCTTAGTTTGTTTCCAACAATGCTAATTTCTCCTTTGATATTTTCGAGCTTTAAAGTCAAGGGCACCATCTTTCTTGTCTTATTGGCCAGTTTGATGTTATAAAGGTTGCTTAGTCGCCCATCTGGTAATGTTTGGAAAATTTGTCCAGGAGTACGTAAAACCGTGGCATCAACATCATTGCGGCTCAGCAACAAAAATCCCAAAAAACCTAGCAACAGCACCATCACAATGGAGTAAGCTTTTAACCTCCAATTACTTGTCTTTTTCGAGTGTGCGATGTTTTCTTCTGAGTCTAAACGAATCAATCCGGTAGGCCTGTTTAACTTTTCCATGATCGCATCGCAGGCATCAATACAGGCTGTACAGTTGACACATTCCAGTTGTGTACCGTTCCGGATGTCTATACCTGTAGGACATACGCGTACACACGCAAGGCAATCTACACAATCGCCTGAAGTATCCACCATGAGAACCGGTGTCTTTTTTACCTTTCCCCTGGGCTCACCCCGCACATAATCATAAGCTACAATTATAGATTTTCGATCAAGCAATACACCCTGTAATCTTCCATAAGGACATACTACTATGCATGCCTGTTCCCTAAACCAGTAAAATATCAAAAAGAAAATAGTGGTAAATGCAATCAGTGAACTGAATGTACCAAGGTTGGCTCTGATACCTTCTCGTATCATTTTCTGCACCTCATCCATACCTACCAGGTAAGCAAGCGCGAAGTTTGCAACCAGTAACGAGAGGGAAAAGAAAACAGCAATCTTAATTGACCGTTTCCGGATTTTATAGCTGTTCCATGGCATTTCCTTCAGGCGCTTTTGAGCCTGGCTGTCTCCATCGAGCCAGTATTCAATTTTCCGGAATACCATTTCCATGAAAACTGTTTGCGGGCAAGCCCAGCCGCACCATACGCGGC
>CBKWHA010000005.1:0-56964 GCA_966674115.1 uncultured Chitinophagaceae bacterium | reverse complement strand
TGGAAGAAAACCGTGGGCCTGCCTGAAGACCGGCCACTCAGTATCAACCGCTGGAATACAGAATTTCCGCACCGTTCTGCTCCTGATTATTTTCAATCGTTCGGATTAGGCTTCTATGAGTATTTCCAACTCTCAGAAGATATTGGTGCCGAGCCGCTGCCGATACTCAATTGTGGCATGGCCTGTCAGTACAATACCGGAGAGGTGGCCCCCATGGACCAGCTGGACCCCTATATCCAGGATGCTTTGGACCTGATAGAGTTTGCTAATGGTGCCGTGACCACAAAATGGGGCAAGCTGCGGGCCGATATGGGCCATGCCGCTCCTTTTAATTTGAAATACCTGGGCATTGGCAACGAGCAGTGGGACGAACAATACCTGGAACGCTACAGGGAGTTTGAAAAGGTATTGCAGCAAAAGCATCCCGAGATCGTATTGGTGGGTTCTGCAGGACCTGCACCCAATGGTCCTCGTTTTGACTATGCCTGGAAAGAGTTCAAGCAATCCAAGGCCGGTTTGGTGGACGAGCATTATTATCAAAGTCCTGAATGGTTCTTTAAAAATGCTACCCGCTACGACAATTATGACCGTAAAGGTCCTAAGGTTTTTGCCGGTGAATACGCCGCCCACAGCAAAGATGACAAAGATGCCGAATCAAGGAACACCTGGATCAGCGCTTTGGCGGAAGCAGCTTTCATGACGGGGCTGGAGCGTAATGCCGATGTGGTATTGATGGCTTCATATGCGCCCCTGCTAGCCCATGTAGAAGCTTGGCAGTGGCGACCTGACCTGATCTGGTTTGACAACCTGCGTACTATAGGAACTCCTAATTATTATGTGCAAAAGCTATTTGCCAACAACAAAGGAACACACGCAGTGCCTATACTACAGGATGGTCATGCGTTAGCAGGAAAAGACAGTATCTATGCCAGTGCCACCATTGACCAAAACAAAAAGATACTTCATATAAAAATTGTAAATGCATCCTCTGCGGCAAAGGGCTTCATGATAACACTTGAAGGTGCTTCTGTTTTTACGGGAGGGGTTTGGCAGGTATTATCAGCCACAGATCCTTTGGCCTATAATACACTCGATAAACCAGGTTCTGTTGTACCTATTTCCACCCCAATGAAAACAACTGGCTCCCGGCTGAAAGTTCTTGTGCAACCCTCTTCGCTTAATGTATTGAGTCTACCCTTTAATAGGAAGCCATAGTAGGCAAGCGTTTGAACTGTTTAAACCAGAATGACTTTTATAGGTTTCGTGTGATTTATCATTTAAATTTTCCCAACAAAATGAATATCAAATCCCTACTTACTGTTTGGCTATTTGTTTTATGCTTAGCGCCATTGGTATTGTTTTCGCAATCAACTGTTAGGCATGTCTCTCTACAATCGCCTGATCAAAAACTAAGCGTGCAATTTAAAATAGATCAGCAGGGGCATATCTATTACACATTTCTGGCTGATCGAAAATTAATGCTTCAGCCCTCGCGGATTGGTCTTGATATGCAGGGGAAGCCTGTTTACAAAAGCCATCAAATCCGATCAGTGAACAAAGTATGGAAACCTGTTTGGGGAAAGCGCAGCATAGTGTCTGACGTATACCGGGAGCTTACTCTTGTTTTTGATCTCTATACCATTAAGGCCAGACTCTATAATAATGGCTTTGCATTCAGGTATGAAAATGCCGAGGCAGAGCAAGAACTGACCCAGTTTAACTTTGCCGATAATTTTACAGCCTGGTATTATAATATGGAGGCCCATAATTTGGGCCCTGAAAAACTGAATGAAGCAGAGGGCACCCGTAAGCCCGTTATGACAATTCAGGCCGCTGCCAACCGGTATATGGCTGTTCATGAAGCTGCACTGGAAAGCGGTGAACCCTTGCTTTTGTTGCCTGAGAAAGGCACGACCCTATTTCGTGTGCCTTCTAAACGTGCCAAAGCCTGGCGGGTGATTCAGTATGGAAGAACACCCGGTGAATTGATCGATGCCCATTTAATTGAACTTCTGAATCCAGAGCCTGCTGCCGGCGCTGATTTTTCCTGGGTAAAGCCCGGTGTGGCTGTTTGGGACTGGCGCATCAACGGAGCGCAGGCAAATGGATTTCAATATGAAATGTCGCTACCTTCCTGGAAACGTATGGTGGATTTTGCTGCCGCTAATGGTTTTCCTTCGCTGGTGCTGGATGCCAACTGGTATGGACCTGAGTTTGACAAGCAATCAGATCCCTTAAAAGGGGGTAAGGTGGAACAGGTACATCAGTTGATTGCGTATGGAAAGCAAAAAGGCGTGGGCATCTGGCTCTATCTGAATGATGTGGGCGGCAATGCATTCCCCTTGGAGCAAACCATCAGGCAATATGGAAGCTGGGGCGCTGTGGGTGTGAAGTATGGATTCATGAGAGGCAACTATGAAGAAAAAAATAAGCAAACCCAACTGATCACCCGGTTATGTGCTGACAACCGTTTACTAGTAGATTTTCATGATAATCCTGTTCATCCTTATGGGCAGATGCGTACCTGGCCTAATGCAGTGACCCGCGAGTATTGTCAGGCACAATTGGATGCCCGCCGTGTATTTCAACCCAAGACCTTTGTTACGGCTGTTTTTGTCAATATGGTAGCAGGACCCCTTGATATGAACAATGGTTTGATGGATATGACACAGCAGGGCAGGGTAGATAACCCGATGCCTGTACCATCCACTATTACAGCGGAGGCTGCCCGTACGCTGATTACTTTTTCGGGTGCTACGATTATTCCGGACATCCCGGAGTACTATAACAAATATCCCGAGCTTTTGAGGTTTATCAGTGCCGAAAAAATGCCCTGGCAGGAAAGCAAAACCATAAGTGGTGAAATAGGGGAATATATTGTTATGGCACGGAAGGCTGCAGATGGCAACTGGTTGATCGCTGCTGCTACGAACGAAATGGCAAGAACAATAAAAATTCCGTTGTCCATTCTGGGCAAAGGGAACTACGAAGCGCTCATTATCCAGGATGGCAAAGATGCAGATTACCGAACCAATAAGGAAAGTTATTTAAGTGCAACAAGAGTGGTAAACAATACGCAAACCATTGAGGTGAAACTGGCACCTGGAGGAGGCGCTTGTATCTTGTTGCAGCTTAAAGGTACTCAATAATGTCAATTAATAACTTTCAATTAAACGAGAAAAGGGAAGCAATTAATTACCTTAATTACACGACATTTGTCTTGTATGCGCTTGCTTGTTAAGTTAATTGTGATTGCTTGCCTTTTCTGTACTGGTATTTTAGAGGCTCAACAGCCTGCCTATCATTTTCGACATCTTGATTTTAGCCAGGGTTTGTCGCATAATCAGGTAAGTGCGATTTATAAAGACCGCCGCGGGTTTATGTGGTTTGGCACTTTCAGTGGCCTCAACCGGTATGATGGCTATGTACTTAAAACATTCCACCATTCAATTAAAGATTCCACTTCACTGAGTGACGATTATATTTCAAAAATTGTAGCCGGTCCTTTTAATAAATTATGGATTCAGTTAAGAACCGGCTTTAATATTTACGATCCTGTAACTGAAAGATTTGACCGCCGTGCAAATAAATATCTGCAGCAATGGGGTCTCCCAGGCAACGGCCTCAGCGATATAGTTCAGGCAGGCACCGGATATTGGTTTGTTTATCAAGATAGCGGTATCTACTATTTTGAAAATAATAAACCGGTTGTTTCTTTACGACCGAACAAATCCCTGCCACCGGTTACCATAGCAGATGTAAAAACTGACTCAAAAAATAACATCTGGATTGTTTATCTCAATGGCCTTATTGAAAAGGTAGATGCTGCATCAAAAAAAATTATTGCCCGAACAACCATGCTGCAACAAAAACTGAATGGTAAGAAAATTATTTACCGTCTTTTTGTTGATTCACAGGATGAATGCTGGATCTATGCAGGAGGTGTAATCAATGGCGCGTACAGAGTTAATATTAAAAATAATTCAATTGAGCATCTTGCGAAAGATGAAGGGACGTCGATATTAAGCAGTAATATCATAATGAGCATGGCAGAAGATGATAAAGGGCTTTTATGGATAGCTACCGATCATGGCGGATTGAATATTCTGGATAAAAGAAACATGCGTGTTCAGGTGTTGGTTAATAAAGAGGGGGATGATAAAAGTTTATCTCAAAACAGTATTACAGAAGTATATAAAGATGATCTCGGAATCATGTGGGTTGGCACATATAAGCAGGGTATCAATTTTTATCAGGAAGGAATTAACAAATTTCCTTTATACAATCACCAGGAATCAGATGCTTTCAGTCTTCCGTTCAATGATGTAAACCGTTTTGCAGAAGATGCCAAAGGCAATATATGGATTGGCACCAACGGGGGCGGGCTTATCTACTTTGACCGCATTTCTAACAGCTTTAAACGGTTCAGGCATAATCCCGCCAATGCTAACAGTCTTTGTAATGACGTGATTGTGAGCCTTTGCGTTGACCACAACAATATATTATGGATAGGTACCTATTTCGGCGGCCTGGATAGTTATGATGGTAAAACCTTTAAACACTATCGCCACAATAACAAAGACACTAACAGCCTGGCCGATGACCGCGTGTGGGAAATTTATGAAGATAAAAATAACAATCTTTGGATTGGCACCTACGAAGCGGGATTGGAAAGATTTAATCCGCATACCAATAGCTTTTTTCATTACAAACCGAATGCACCTAATTCAGTACATGCGGGATATATTTCCTGTATAACAGAAGACAGGCAAGGCAATTTGTGGGTAGGAACCTTCTACGGTATTGATGTGAAATTCAATAATTCAGCATCTTTCAAGCATTTGCTTTCATCAAGTACTGGATTAAGCAACGATAATGTTAATTCGATTTTCCAGGATAGCCGGGGTGTAGTTTGGGTGGGAACCAGAGATGGTCTTAACATGTACAATCCTGGTAATAATAGTTTCCAGGTTTTCAGAAAAGAAGACGGTTTACCGCATAATACCATTTTGAATATTGTTGAAGATAAATTACAAAATTTATGGATCAGTACACCCAACGGCATTAGTAGAATTACATACAAAGGCTCGCCAGCAAAAGGCTACACCATCAATTCCCTGAATTACGACCGAGCTGATGGCCTGCAAGGAAAACAGTTCAATTTAAATGCAGCGCTACGAACCAGGAGCGGGGAAATCATATTTGGAGGTGCTCATGGTTTTAATCTTTTTAACCCGGCAAATTTAAAGATCAATACCCATGAACCTGCAGTGGTATTAACCGGCCTGCAGGTGTTTGACCGTATGGTTGCGCCCGGCGAAAAGATCGGTAACCATGTTGTGTTGCAAAAAGCCATCAGTGAAACAGACGTGATTACCCTTCGATATGATCAGGATATTTTTTCTATAGAGTTTGCAGCGCTCAATTATATTAATACCCGGAAGAACAAGTATGCATACAGGCTGGAAGGATTTAACGACAATTGGCTTTTCACCGACGGTAGCTCACGCAAAGTAACCTATACCAATCTTGATCCCGGAAAATATACCTTTTACGTAAAAGCATCAAATGAAGATGGCATTTGGAATGAAAAGGGTATTGCAGTGGACCTCATCATATTACCACCTTTCTGGAAAACGCCTTGGGCGTATATGCTGTATATATTGGTGGGTCTGGTTATACTATATGTTGCTCGGAGAATGATCATTCAGCGGGCCAAAATGCGTTTTGCGCTGGAACAGGAAAGAAAAGAAGCGCAGCATATGCATGAACTGGACAAGATGAAGATCCATTTCTTAACCAATGTAAGTCATGAGTTCAGAACGCCCTTGACGCTGATATTAACACCGCTCGAAAAAATGATAGGTTCGGCAACTGAGCCCGTATTAAAATCACAATACCAGTTAATTCACCGGAATGCCAAAAGACTGCTCAACCTGGTAAACCAACTACTTGATTTCCGGAAAATGGAAGTACAGGAAATCAAGCTTCATCCTGCTATTGGCGATTTTGTTCACTTTGCCAAAGACATTACTTGTTCTTTTTCAGATATTGCCGATAAAAAAAGCATTCGGCTATCTTTTGATTCCAACATTGAACAGTTAGAAATCTATTTTGATAAGGATAAGTTTGAAAAGATCCTGTTCAATCTGCTTTCCAATGCCTTTAAGTTTACACCGGATGGTGGCACCATCGATGTGAACCTGGCTTATAAAGCGCCAGAAGAAGGAGCTGAGCACGGATCGCTGAGCATTCAGGTGAAAGATAGCGGCATTGGCATTCCGGCTGATAAACATGAACGCATTTTTGAGCATTTCTTTCAATATGAAATACCGGAAAGCATGGTCAACACAGGTACGGGTATAGGTTTATCCATTACCAAGGAATTTGTGAAACTGCACAACGGAGACATTTATGTAAAGAGCGAGCCGGAAAAGGGGACCTGTTTTACGGTAACTATTCCAGCATATAAAATCTTTAAGCAGGTTTCAACAGATCAACCCGTGCAAATACCAATTGCCCATAAAGAAGTACCGACAGAGGAACCGGAGTCCAGCAAAGGACACAAAAAGACGATCCTGGTGGTGGAAGACAACGAGGACCTGCGTTTTTACCTTAAGGAAAACCTGAAAGGGTTGTACCACGTGGAAGAAGCGGTGAACGGATCGGAGGGGTGGGAGAAGATTCAAAAGCTCAACCCCGAGCTGGTAGTCAGCGATATCATGATGCCTGTAATGGACGGCATTGAGCTGGCCCGAAAGATCAAGACCGACACCCTTACAGCCCACATCCCTGTGATCCTGCTGACGGCTATGGGAAGCGAGGAAAAGCAGGTGGAGGGTTTTGGTATTGGGGTAAACGACTACATCACCAAGCCGTTTACCTTCGAGATCCTGGCCTCCCGGATCCGCAACCTGCTGGCCCAGCAAAAGCTACTGCAGAAAAAGTTCCAAAAACAGATCGAGGTCAATCCCAGTGAAATCACCGTGACCTCGCTGGACGAAAAGTTCCTGAAGCAGGCCTTGGAAGTGGTTGAAAAAAACATGGACAACCCGGACTTTTCGGTGGAACACTTGAGCCAGGAAATGTGCCTGAGCCGTGCAGCTTTGTATAGAAAGATTCTTTCCCTTACCGGCAGGTCGCCTCTGGAGTTCATACGTTCCATCCGCATGAAGCGGGCTGCCCAACTGCTGGAGAAAAGCGGCAAGACGGTGGCCGAAATTGCCTACGAAGTGGGCTTCAACAACCCGAAACTCTTTACCAAGTGCTTCAAAGAGGAGTTCAAGGTGCTCCCTTCTCACTACCTCCAGGAAAAGAATAAGCAAAAAGCCTGACAAGTGTGCCCTGACTGCTCTGCAGGATGAGGTGGTACAGCTTTTCACAAAGGACTGAAAATCAAGGAGTGAAACAAATGGATACCTAATTAACAACATTTAAATACCCCTGTGAAGGGCCTGAGTGCCTAGTTTTACACCGGATTCAATCAACTTCAATTTGACCTAATTGCTGTATTAGGAAATTAAGGTTGCTTTTTACACAAATAACACAATGAAAAGAATATCTTTCGTAAATCTGATGATGTTGTTTGCTGCTATGGTAAGCGCACAAAAGAACCAGCAGTATCAATTAAGTTCTCCCAATAATAAGATCCAGATACAAGTTGATGCAGCAGGACAGTTGCAGTGGTCTATGTGGCATGACAAACAGCTGGTGATTGCTCCCTCTCCGATTGCAATGAAGCTGGATGGGGATGAAACTCTTGGCAAAAATGTAAGAGTAATCTCTTCAAAGCCTGAAACAGTAAACAACACCATCAAACCTAACTTTTATAAGAAAGATATTATCCAAGATCAGTACAACCAGCTCACCCTTAACTTCCGGGGAGATTATGGAGTGATCTTTAGGGCGTATAATGAAGGAGTAGCTTACCGGTTTTTCACCAGGAGAAAGGGTAAAACTGTTATTAAAAATGAAGAAGCCAATTTCAATTTTACTGCTGATCATAAAGCTCTTATTCCTTATATGTGGGACTACAGAGAGGGTAAAATATTTAATTCTTCTTTTGAGGCCCTTTACGATGTACGCAGAATATCAGAATTTGCCAAAGACTCCCTGGCATTTTTACCACTCATGGTAGATGTTGGACAGAACAAGAAAGTGGTGATCCTGGAAGCAGATCTGGAAGACTACCCAGGCATGTACCTCGACATCAATGATACCAGAAAAGGATTCAAAGGAGTATTTGCTCCTTATCCTTTAGATGTGAAAATAGGTGGCTATGAAAACATGAATTTAATCCCTACCAAACGTGCTGACTACATCGCCAACACCAATGGCACCCGGGTATTCCCCTGGCGTGCTATTGTTATCAGCGAAAACGACAGAGAATTATTAGACAATGACATGGTACAAAAGCTTGCTTCTCCATCCAGAATAGCTGATGTAAGTTGGATACAGCCCGGACAGGTTTCCTGGGATTGGTGGAATGACTGGAATATCACCGGAGTGGATTTCAAAGCTGGTATGAACACAGCAACCTATAAACACTATATCGATTTTGCCTCCGCCAATAACATTAAATACATCATTATAGACTGGGGCTGGTCAGAGAAAACTGACTTAACAAAAGTAAACCCCAGTATGAACATTCAGGAAATTGTTGCATATGGGAATGAAAGAGGCGTGGGGGTAATCCTCTGGACCTCCTGGCAGGCATTAACCAAAACTATGGATACCGTCTTCCCCCTGTATTCCAAAATGGGTGTGAAAGGATTCAAGGTAGACTTTATTGATCGTGATGACCAGATAGCCGTAGCCTCTATTTTTGAAATTGCAAAGAAGGCAGCCGAGCATAAGCTTCTCCTTGATTATCATGGTGTTTTTAAACCTACTGGTTTGCAAAAGACCTATCCGAATGTGGTCAATTTCGAGGGGGTGAAGGGTTTGGAAAATGTAAAGTGGGCAGATGAAGATGCTCCTCGTTATGCAGTAAGTATTCCATTTATCAGAATGATGGCAGGGCCTATGGATTATACACCAGGGGCCATGACAAATGCTAATAAAGAAAAATTTAGAGCCATTGAAACTGCACCCATGAGCAAGGGCACCAGGTGCCACCAGTTGGCCATGTATGTAGTTTATGAAGCGCCCTTACAAATGCTAGCTGACAGTCCTGATGAGTATAGGAAAGAGCAGGAATGTACAGATTTTATTACCAGTGTTCCCACCACATTCCATGAGAGTGTTGCATTGGACGGAAAAGTAGGAGAATACCTGGCAATGGCACGAAGAAAGGGTGATACATGGTATGTTGGAGCCATGACAAACTGGGATGCGAGAACACTAACAATTGATCTGTCTTTCCTGGGCAATGGCAACTATGAGGCTGTGATCTTTAAAGACGGTGTTAATGCCGATAAAAATGGGACAGATTATAAGCGCGTGGTGGTAAATGTTAGCTCAAAAGATCAGCTGAAGGCCCAATTGGCAAGTGGAGGGGGCTGGGCAGCAAGGATTTATCCAGTTCGGTAATTAAAGATTTTAGGTTGGTTCAGAAATATTGTAAGCATACGTATGCTTACAATTGTTTCCGCTACAAGATCATTAGCGCAAAAGATTGTCAGGAAATAGGCGAGGACGTTAATCTTTTCAATCCATGCATTTTATAAACTTAAGCCCTTCCCCGAAGGAAAGGGTTTTTAAAACGTCTGTTTTAAAACAAATGAATTTTAAAACAAATGCAATAGCTAGCAAAATGAATAAATACTATTTGATAATAATAGCTATGCTACTGATTGCTGATGTCGGCTTCAGCCAGGGAAATAATTACACACAGAACTACCGTAAGTTTGATAGCCTTGCGCTCACGCCACCCATGGGCTGGAACAGTTGGAACAGGTTTGCCTGCAATGTAGACGAAAACTTGATACGTGAAATGGCCGATGCCGTGGTGTCGTCGGGTATGAAGGACGCCGGCTATAGCTACATCAACATCGACGACTGCTGGCATGGCGAGCGTGATTCGCTTGGTTTCATTCATCCCGACCCAAAGCGTTTCCCTTCAGGCATGAAAGCGCTGGCCGATTATGTACATTCAAAAGGATTGAAGCTAGGTATTTATTCAGATGCCGGTTCGCAAACCTGTGGGGGCAGACCTGGCAGTAGAGGATATGAATTTCAGGATGCAATGACCTACGCCAAATGGGGCATTGATTACCTGAAATACGACTGGTGCAATACGGAAGGTCTGAAAGCAGAAGGCGCTTATAAAACCATTACAGCTGCTTTACGCACAGCTGGAAGACCAATCGTGTTAAGCATTTGCGAGTGGGGTAATAATAAGCCCTGGGAGTGGGGGCGTACCGTAGGACATTTATGGCGTACTACCGGGGATATTTTCAATTGCTTTGATTGCATTGAGGATCATGGTACCTGGAAATCATGGGGGGTAATGCAAATACTTGATATGCAGAAAAATTTACGCAAGTATGCAGGACCCGGGCATTGGAACGATCCGGATATGCTGGAAATAGGTAATGGCAAGTTGACCCCTGGTGAAGACAGGGCACATTTTTCCATGTGGGCAATGTTAGCTGCTCCATTAATCGCCGGTAATGATTTACGCAACATGTCAAGAGAAACTATTGAAGTCTTAACCAACAAAGAAGTAATTGCTATAAATCAGGATTCCTTAGGTATTCAGGGTTTTCAATATGCTGTAAAGGACAGCGTTGAAACCTGGTTTAAGCCATTGAAGAATGGAGACTGGGCCATGTGCTTCCTAAATAGAGGAACGAAACCACAAACTATAACATTCAAATGGAAAGAACAAGAGGTTGATGATACCATCTTTAATAAACAATTGGATGCAAAGGATACAGTTTATAAGATCCGTGATCTGTGGACAAAAAAAGATATTGGTACTACCAAAAAAGATATTAAAACAATTGTTCCGGCACACGATGTTTTAATGCTTCATCTTTCCGCTATCAAATGATTGTATATTTTTTTATGGAGTAAAGCTAACACCACACTTTTGATAAAGAATTAAAATGTGTGGTATTGGCCTTATTATTGATCAAACATTAAATTTCATTCCCAAATCTCATGAAAAAAAGATATTTCATATTTACTATAATGTTTTCCTTGCTGGCTGGTTTACCAACATTATTTGCGCAATTGCGTTTACCAGCTATTATTGGCAGTCATATGGTTTTGCAACAAAACAGTGAAGTAAAATTGTGGGGCTGGTGTCATCCCAGTGAAAAGATCAAGATTACAACCACATGGGATACTACAACTTATACTACAAGCGGTACAGCCAATGCCAAATGGAGTGTATTGTTAAAGACACCAGCAGCAGGAGGGCCTTATAGGATCTCTATTCAAGGAAACAACTCCATAGAACTGGATGATGTTATGATTGGTGAGGTTTGGGTTTGTAGTGGTCAAAGCAATATGGAAATGAATGTGAACTGGGGGCTACCGTACCAAGACGAGGTTGCCAATGCTAATAACAAAAGCATCCGCTTCTTTCATATTCCAAAAACAACGGCTGAATATCCCCAGGATGATGTGGCAGCAAAGTGGGTTGTTTGTAATCCGGAGGATATGAAGCGCTTTAGTGCAGTTGGTTATTTTTTTGGTAAGAAAATACAACAGGAATTAAATGCTCCTGTAGGATTAATCAATGCCAGTTGGGGGGGTACACCCGCAGAAGTATGGACACCAGAAGATCAGGTAGAAAAGGATCCGATCTTGAAACAGGCTGCCAAGCAACTTAATGCCTCTCAACAATGGTGGCCCGTAAAGCCCGGTTTTAGTTACAACGCCATGATTCATCCGCTTACCAGCTATAATATTGCTGGTTCTATTTGGTATCAGGGAGAAGGCAATACAGGTACAGCGAATTCTTACCAGTCGCTTTTTACAACAATGATTGGTGCCTGGCGTAAAGCCTGGCAAAAGGACTTTCCTTTTTACTATGTTCAGATCGCTCCTTTTGCAGGTTATGGTAACATGAATATTGCGCCCTTGTTGAGGGAGTCGCAAACCAAAAGCATGACCTATCCCAACACGGGGATGGTTGTAGTAAGTGACCTTGTGGATAATGTCAATGACATACATCCAAAGATGAAAAAGGAAGTAGGTCTGCGTTTAGCTAATTATGCATTAGTTCAGACGTATGGAAAAAACGGATTGTACTATAAAAGCCCGGTATATCAAAGCATGAATGTTGAAAAGGACAAGATTCGCATTTACTTTGACCAGGTTGGAAGTGGGCTTATCAGCAAAGGGGGAGCTCCAACTGAGTTTTACATTGCAGGGGAGGATCAGAAGTTTGTCCCTGCCCGAGCTAAAATTGTAGGCAGTTCAGTAGTTGTATGGAACAAAGAAGTGAAAAAACCTGTAGCTGTCCGATTCGGTTTTAGCAATGAGGCTATGCCTAACCTGTTCACTAAAGATGGGCTTCCTGTCAATCTATTCCGTACAGATGACTGGCCGGTTGATACTCGTAATGTTAAGAAATAGGCAATTAGCCGATTGGCAACGTTCCAATTGGGAGGTTAGTCGTATGAATGGTTTTCCAAAAAAGTTAAAAGCGCAGTCAATGAAACTGCGCTTTTAACTTTTTATTATAAGGTGAAGCAAATCAACCTCTGCCAATGAATCATGTACTGAGGCATCAGTAACCCTGTAAGCACAGATGAATTTCTTGTTTGTATCTGCTTTAATGTGATTCTTGTAACCATAGAAGATCTCACCTCCTTTCTTTACCCAGCGGGCATCTGTGTCTTTATGGCTTTTTTCTTTTCACTTCACTTTTCTGGTATTTCATCTTCCTTGATCTCATCATTCTCCTCTACATATCGAAATTCAGGTTTATAGTCCCACCATAATCCGGATGCTGAAATTGCCCAAAGGAAAAGCTTTTACAAAGCAAAGCCTGACGGTAATTTAATTTCAAGAGTAAAGTAGATAAGGGATATGTAGATGTTGACTGGTTTCGATATGATTATGGGAAGTGATCATATTAATCATCAGCATTCTTTTGCTCATTTTCCTTTCTTACCTGATTCAAATATTCCGAAGGGAGCATGTTGAATTTTGCTTTGAAAGATCTGGCAAAATAATTTGGCGTGGAAAATCCAACAGAGTATGCAATCTGGGATATATTCATATCACTTTTCTCCAGTAATACGGCTGCTTTTTCCAGCTTCACAGAACGAATGTATTCCACGGGGGTTTGGCCTGTTACTTCCAAAAGTTTGCTGTACAAGGAACTTCTGCTCATGCCCACGTGCTTACTCAATTCTTCGACAGATAATTGCGGATTGGTGAGGTTTTCCTCCAGGTAGAGCATGATATTCTTTAACAGTTTCTCATCATCTGATTCAATTTCAACTTCAGGAGTAAGGACTTTGATTTGCTTGGTATAAGTACTTTTTAAAGTACTATTTAAAACAAGGAGGTTTTTAATTTTTGCATTCAGCACTTCAAAATTAAAAGGCTTGGTGATGTAGTCATTGGCGCCGGTTCCCAAACCCTTTAATTGGTCTTCTTCACCCGTTAAGGCAGTGAGTAAGATAACAGGAATATGACTAGTTCTTTTATCCGATTTGATTTTCCGGCTCAGCTCAATTCCATCCATATAAGGCATGCTGATGTCGCTGACAATTAGCTGCGGGTGATGGGCCAATGCCTCTTGCCAGCCTTCCTTTCCGTTAGCTGCCTCAAAAACTTTGTAATGCAAGCGAAGATTGTCCTTTAGGTAAAACCGGAAGTCTTCATTATCTTCCACTAACAAAATCGAAGGCATTTCTGTTTTGCTCTTCAAGGCATCGTCGTCCTGGCGGGCTTCTGCGAATTCCTTTGATGTTTCTGTAGGTATTTCTATTGTTTCTGATGCCATGCTGTTGGAGGTTGCTGCTTTCGCTAAGTCGGGCACATTTTCTTTGGGCGCTTCTAAAGGCGCAAAGGGCAGATGAATGGTAAAGGTCGTACCCTTTTCTGGTTCACTGTCAACATCAATGGTACCACCGTGCATTTTTACAAACTCTTTAGTAATAGACAAGCCTATGCCTGTTCCCTGATTGAGTATGGCGGCAGCCGTTGTGTTTTGAAAAAAGCGTTCGAATATTTTCTCTTTTTTGTCTTCCGGAATGCCTATTCCCGTATCATGTACTTTGATAGATACCCATTTTTTTGATGGATCAGATGCCTTGTCTGAATTTTCCAATTCCAGGCTTATTTTACCGCCTTCTAGCGTGAATTTAAAGGCATTGGACAATAGATTGAATAATATCCGCTCCATCTTATCGTGATCAAAAAGAGCGCACAACTGGTCAATTTGACTCTTAAATGCAAACTCTATTTTCTTTCGTTCTGAAAGGTCTTTAAAGGAATCAAATACTTCTCTTACAAAAGATACCAGTTCGCCTTCCGATGCATGTAATTTTAGTTCATGTTCTTCCAATTTCCGGAAGTCGAGGAGTTGGTTCACCAGGTTTAAAAGTCTTTTGGCGTTGCGTCTGATCATGTGCAACTGGCCAGATGGCTGTTCGTTTTTTTCCTGGGACAATAACTTGTCCACCGGACCTAGGATCAGGGAAATCGGGGTCCTGAATTCATGGCTCAAATTCGTTAGGAATTTAATTTTAAGCCGGTCCAGTTCGCGTATCCGCTCTGCCTCTTTGCGCTCCTGTTCTATGTGAATTCTTTCCTGTTCCAGGGCAAACTTCCTCTTAATTTTTTGGATATACCTATACCTGAAGTAAAGCACCAGGCCAACTATTGCCAACAGATAAAACACATAGGCATAAACAGTTCGCCAGAAAGGAGGGCGGACAAGTATTTTTATAGAAGTTCCTTCGTTATTCCATACCCCGTCGTTATTACCGGCTCTGACATGAAAAATGTATTCGCCAGGATCAAGATTGGTATAAGAAGCTGTTGTGGAACTGCCAACATAGTTCCAGTTTTTATCAAATCCTTCCAGCTTGTAAGCATACTGATTTTGCCCGGGAGAAGTATAGTTCAATCCAACAAAACTTAAAGCGAAGTTTTGTTTATAATCCAAGTTGATTTCCCTGGCTACAGAGATATGCTCCTTTATAGGTCCGTCTTCTGAGGCCGCCACCGACTGATTCGAAATCCGTAAATCCGTAAAAAGGACAGGCGGTATATTGTCGTTTTTCTTCAGGTATTCAGGATTGAAATAATTAAAGCCTTCCAGTCCACCGAAAAATAAAGTTCCATCCCTTAGCCGTAAGCCAGCTCCATGAACGAAGTTGTTGTTTTGAACACCATTGTGGTGGTTATAATTGTCAATCTTTTTTGTACTGGCATCAACGCTGCTGATTCCTTTGTTGGTGCTTACCCAAATCAACCCTTTTTGATCCTCCACTATTTTGTAAACAGTGTTATTTAGCAGTCCATCTTTTTCAGCAAAAGTGATGAACTGATTGGTGCTTTTATGGTATAAAGCCAAACCGCCGCCAAAGGTTGCTGCCCAAATATTTCCACGACTATCTTCTAATAAGGATAGTATCTTGTCATTGGGTAATTTGCTGTTGGTCGTATTATAAATCGTGAATTTCCCGGAAGCAGGTTGCAGAACAGCAATGCCCCCTCCATGCGTAGCGATCCAGATATTGCCATGCCGGTCTTCCAAAATATCGCGGATATAGCCGTTGATCGGTAACAGAACATCGTTGGCAGCTTTCGGGTTGGGAGTATACTTTACAACAACCTTATTTTCCCCGTTTACAACATTCACTCCTGCGCCATTGGTTCCGACCCACATGTTACCTTTGCGATCTTCTTTGATGCAAAAAATCTCATTAGCGTTTAGGTCTTCAGGATTTGTGCCCTGCATCAGTTGCTGGTATTTTCCGGAAGCCGGGTCCCATATAAATAAACCATCCCGATACGTTCCAATCATTAGCCGGTTCTTACTGCTCATTCTCAACGCCTTGATCGTAATATGGTTATTGGAACCATTTCTTTTGGAATGAATGTTGAAATGCCGGAATAACTTCGTTTTGCGGTCGTACAGGCTCAGTCCTCCACCTTCTGTTCCGACATAAACATTGCCGTTTTTATCTTCAGCAAAAGAGGTAACAATGGAAGCGTTTAAACCTTTCTCATCAAAGACATTGCTTCGTATCAGGTTGAAGAGATTGAGGTTTTTATCATATTTGTCAATACCGCCACCACCCATGCCCAGCCAGTAAATGCCCTGCTTATCCCTGTACACACAACGAACTGCTTTGGCAGTTAGACTATGGATATTACGGTAATCAAATTGAAATTTACTGACTTCACCTGTTTTGGTGTCCAAAACTTCCAGGCCTCCTTCTGTCCCCAGCCATAATTTGTAGCCATCAACAACTATGGAATTAATGATATTGCTTATGGTTTTGGCGTTGTTATATCCTTGTTTGTAATTGATAAAACCTTTGGTAGCGGGTTTCAGCATGCTTAAGCCCTCATTGGTGCCTATCCATATATTGCCTCTGTAGTCCTCTGCTATTGCATTTACTTGATTATCACTTAAGCTGGTAGGATCCTGGCTGGAATGTACAAATTGCGTCAAGGATTTGTTTCTTGGGTTGTATTGATACAATCCTTCATTTGTTCCCATCCACATTCGGTGTTGGCCGTCCTCAAAAATATAATTAACTGGCTTCGTTAAAAAGGAGCTTGAATTGCCGGAATTAACACGAAATTTAGAGACCTGTTTAGTTTCAGGATCAAGGATGTCAACTCCATTATAATGGGCGATCCATATTTTACCGAGGTAATCGCTGCAAATTTCCATGATGACATTGTGGCTAAGGGCATGGGGGGCTCCATTTCCCGGAAAATTGATAAAGGCATCTCTTTTTCGGTCATAAAGGCTAAGTGAACCACCGCTGGTGCCCACCCACATATTGCCTTTTTTGTCTTCATGTAGTGCTAAAATTTCATTTGCCTGTAAACTTGTAACATCGCCCGGCTTATGGCGGTAAACTGTTAAGTTGGTACCATCAAACTTATTCAGTCCGTCTTCTGTACCAAACCACATCAGGCCGTAGCGGTCTTTTAAAATGGCATTTACCGCATTGGATGAAAGTCCATCTTTGGTAGTCAGTGAAGTAAAATTGATGTCTTCCTGCTGCGCTGTGGCAATTAGCGACAATCTAAGGACAAAAAAACAGATGAGGACAAGCTTTTTAATTAACATGGTAAAGGCACAGTAATTGGCTGCTGAACGCAAATATTATAAAATTTTTTACCATTAGGAGAAAGAAATCCAATCTAAAGTAAAACTTGTAATGCAGTTCGTCCTGTCATAATGGCAAACTATGCTTGTTTCGTTTCAATAAGCAATTTGAGGCGCGGTTTACTCATTGCCTATCAGCTATAATATTATCTAAGTTAAGATATACATGTACATGATCTTGGGAATTGAACATTTTGGACAGTATTTTATTCAAAAGTGCTATTCCTTTGGATTCCTTTCTCTGAATTTTATACTCAAACAGTGATGCTCGCAAATTGCCGTCCAGTTTAAAATTTACCCTATTGGTAATTGTATGAATAAACTGATGTATGTCGGAATGACATTTATTCAATAATGGCAGATCCTATTTAATTAATAAGTTAAATGGCTAGATTAGATTGCTTGCAACCCAATGATGTGATCAGGGAATTACAACTGCGCTTTGCCCTCTATGAGGACATGAAGGCCTACAAAGAGCTGTACGTTCTTTTGTTTGATGGCCTGCATCGTTTTTCCTTTTCATTGATCAAATCTCGCGAAGGAGCTGAAGAGATCGTGTCTGATGTTTTTATCAAGCTTTGGCAGATCAGGGATCAGTTGATTAAAGTAGATAATCTGAAAGTATATCTTTACACAATAACTAAAAATTTTTCTTTAAACTACCTTACCAAAAATTCGAAAAACCCGATCGTTCATTTAGAGCAAATGAACATTGAAACGGTTGTTGAGTTTAAAAGTCCCGAAGAATTATATATCTCCGCTGAATCCATCAATGAGGTCAACCAGGTGATCCATACACTGCCTCCGCAATGCAAATTGATCTTTCAATTAGTAAAGGAAGAGGGCTTGAAATACAAGGAAGTGGCCTCTGTCCTGAATATTTCTGTTTTTACGGTACGCAACCAGCTAGCCATTGCGATTCGAAAGATCGGTGAAGCCTTACCTCATCATCTCCAGTTTATGCTCCAGTTCCATGGCAAGTTCTCCGAATCCTGATGATCCCTTATCAATGTATTAAATGAAACCTTTTTTGCAAAAATAGTGTAATTGTCATTGGTACATTTTCTATAACCAGTTTGTCCTTATAGGTACAGACGCACATGTAATGGTTCAGGAACAAAGAGTTTGGTTATTATATAGTCTAAAATTGAGTGGAGAGGCTACCCTTGAGGACCTAGCCGAATTGGATGATTATTTGGAACAAGATCCTGCTTTGCGTGAACGCCTGGAGGTGCTCAATAGTTTTTGGAGACAAAAAGCGGAAAGTGACCCTTCTGGAAAGGAAGAGGCTTTTGACAGGCATTTGCAACGATTGAGCACGCATCTCAGTGGACCTGTATTGCAGTATGCGGGTACAAAAAAGAAAGTCGCCAGGAAATATGCCGCATGGTGGTGGAGGGGAGCTATCGCTGCTTCACTCTTGTTATGCTTCATGTGCTGGTTTTTCTATGTTTCAGACCGTGGCACGCAACGGGGGAAAGCCCGATTGGCTCATAACACTATCTGTACTAAGCCTGGTTCGAAGACCAGTATCCGGCTTCCTGATGGCTCCAGGGTATGGCTGAACGCCGATAGCAAGATCACCTACAGTGGTGATTTCCAGGGGGCTGTGCGGGAGGTGTATTTATGGGGGGAAGCTTTTTTTGATGTGGCCAAAGACTTGAGCAGACCCTTTATTATTCACACTTCAGCAATTGATTTGAAAGTTCTGGGTACGGCTTTCAATGTGCGCTCCTATGCCAATGAAAGGGAAACTGAAACTTCTCTGGTACATGGTTCTGTGGAGGTAACGCTGCGACAGGACCCGGATCAAAAGATCATTTTAAAGCCAAGCGAGAAGCTGGTAGTTAAAAATAGAAGCGCAGCCACTGCTTCCAATCAACCTGTTAATAATAAAAAGGTGGAGGAGGAGCCCCTGATCGTGCTCGGCAGGATGCATTACATTGGTAGAGACAGCAACAGTATAGAGACTTCCTGGGTCAAAAACCAACTGGCATTTAATAAAGAACACCTGGATGAAATTGCTTCAAAGATCGAGCGCTGGTACAATGTCAAAGTCCAAATTACAGACAGCAGTTTAATGGAAGGTGCATACACAGGTTTGTTTGAAGATGAGACCCTGGAGGAAGTGCTGGAGGCCCTGAGGCTGAGCGGAGGTTTTCAATACACCATAAAGAAAAGGGAAATAACCATCAGCCCTTAGCAACCATTCATACCATTAATGAACTGCTTTCCAAATGATCTATTGCTAATTATTTAACTTAAAAATTGCTATATGAAGAAAATTACCTGATCCGCTCGTGTTAGATAAAGAAGCGGAGAATGCGGTAACATTCTCCACTTTAGTTCTGACAGAATTTTAAATGCTCACGCCTGAGCAAATTCCTATCACCAAACATAAAACTAAGTTATGAAAAAAAATGAGCATGGGCTGTCGAAAGACAGAACCCGGCTGACAATTAAGTGTCTGTTAATGACAAAGTTTTTTTTACTATTCACCACCATTTTTTCTTTTCAATCCTTTGCAGGTGTCAATGCACAGGAAAAAATCAGTTTGAAACTTCAGAATGTAAAACTTACCAATGTATTTAAGGCCATAGAGGCGCAGGGCGAGTTTCGCTTTGTATATAAGGATGAAATCATTCCAAAACACAAAGAGATCAGTATTGAAGTGAGTAATGCAACACTGGAGGATGTTTTGGAAATAGTGCTGGAAAAAACAGATCTTACTTTTCGAAAGATCAATAGCAAACTAGTGGTGATCACACCTATTACAACTTTGGAAAAGGTGTCTGCCCCTTTCGCAGAAACGGTAAGCGGAAAAGTGACGAATGAAAAAGGGGAGCCGCTTACCGGCGCCAGTGTGGTGGAGAAGGGAACCAATAATGCTACAGTAACAAAAAGCGATGGATCATTTATCCTCACTGTTGCCAACTCAAATGCTGTTCTGGTTATTTCATATGTGGGCTATTCATCAAAAGAAGTAAGTCTGGCTGAAAATCAAAGAAATCTTCTAATACAACTCTCACCAGTTGACCAGGCAATGGATAATGTGGTCGTAGTGGGTTATGGTACACAAAAAAAGGAAACACTAACAGGTTCAGTATCTAAGGTTTCAGGTAGGGAAATTACCAAAAGCCCTTCTCCGAATGTTGCAAATAATCTTGCAGGAAGGCTTCCGGGCTTAGTTGTTAACCAGCGGACCGGTGAACCTGGCCGGGATGATCCAAGTATTTTAATCCGCGGTACAGGCACATTTCGTGACAATGGTCCGCTGATCATCATTGATGGCGTGCAGCGTAGTCTGTTAGGGAGGCTCAATCCGGAAGACATTGAAAGTATCAGCGTACTTAAAGATGCTTCAGCAGCTATCTATGGTGCACGTGCGGCAAATGGGGTGATCCTGGTTACTACTAAAAGAGGATCCAAAGGCAAACCTACTTTTGATGTTTCCTATAATTATGCTTTCCAGAGCCCTACCCAAAAACCAGATGTTTTGGATGCGGCTACTTTTGCTGAAGTATTTAATGAAGCAGACTGGTACAGAAAAGGGCGTCCTGCTACAGGTTATACACCTTTTTACAGTGAAGCTGCCATTCAAAAATACCGCGATGGTTCCGAGCCAATACTATATCCAAATACAAACTGGGTAGATGAGGTTTTGAGACCTTACTCTTATCAGCAACGTTTGAATTTCCAGGTAAACGGAGGATCGGATGCCGTTCGATACCTGCTTTCTTTTGGATCAACTGACCAGAATGGCAATTATCGCAACGATCCTACACGCTACAAACAATATAACGTCCGTGCCAAGGTAGATGTAGAATTAAATAAGAATTTGAGTGTGGGCGCCAATATTTATGCTATTCTCAATAACAGGCGTTATTCACCCATCGCTACAAACGTAAATATTATCAATAGTCTGCAGGCGAATCCGACAATAGTGGCCCGTTATCCTAACGGTTTGATAGGCCCCGGAAGGTTGGGTGAAAATCCACTCTTAATTGATCAAAGAGGTTTGAATACCATTGAGGATGTTCCTGTTTATTCTACATTCACAGCCAGTTATAAAATTCCCTGGATTGAAGGTTTAAAATTAGATGCTTCTTATAATTATGACATCAGTAACCAGTTTGAAAAAAGCTGGAATATACCCTATTATTACTATGAGTATAATGTAAATACACAGGAGTATGACAGGAAAAAAGGAACGGGTACTGCAGCGGCTTCCTTAACGGATACTTACCGCAAATGGACCACCATGATGCATAATTTCAGGATTTCTTACGATAAGACTTTCGACAAGCATCATGTGGCTGCCATGATCGGTAACGAGCAGCAAAAAAACACATTTAAATTTGCATCAGCTTTCCGGAAGAATTATGTGAGTACAGCCATTGACCAGATCAATGTGGGAAGTACGGCTCCGGCAGATAAAGACAACAGTGGGTCAGCTTCTTCCAGCGCTTATAATAACTATTTTGGCCGTTTGAATTATGATTTTAACGCCAAATACCTGTTTGAATTTGTGTTCCGCTATGATGGTTCCCAGATTTTTCCCAAAGGCAAGCGGTACGGCTTTTTTCCTGGCGTTTCAGCAGGGTGGCGCTTGTCGGAGGAAGATTTCATCCGCAACAGTCTCCCTTTCGTTAACCAGTTAAAGATCAGAGCCTCTTATGGAGAACTTGGTAATGACCGTGTTGGTCCTTATCAATTTCTCCAGGCTTTTTCTTTTGGGGATAATTATGTATTTGGCACAACCGATTTTCCTGGCATTTTCCCCAATACGATGCCCAACCCGAATATTACCTGGGAAGTTGCCAAAAAAACAGATGCAGGTGTGGAGGCCAGTTTATGGAATGGATTGCTGGGATTTGAGTTCACCTATTGGTTGCAAAAGAGAGCCAATATTCTTGCCGCGCGCAGTCTATCAGTAAGCAATGTATTTGGATTTTCACAGTTGCCTGACGAAAATATTGGAAAAGTGAACAGTCATGGTTATGAGCTGCTTTTAACACATAAAAATTCCGTAGGAAAATTAGCTTATAACCTGTCAGGTAATGTAGCGTTTGCTAAAAGCGAGATCGTCTTTATGGATGAAACGCCACAGGCGGAGCCCTATCAAAATCTAACGGGTCGACCTGTAGGCGCTGGTCTTTATTATAAAGCTGATGGCATTTTTAATACCCAGGAAGAACTGGATTCCTATCCCCACGGAGCCGGTGCACAAGTTGGGGACGTAAAGGTTTTAGACCTGAATAAGGATGGCGTGATCAATTCGAAAGATCAGTTCCGGTTCGATTATTCTGCTATACCTCAATATACATTTGGGTTGAATTCTAATTTCCAATACCGGAATTTTGATTTAAATCTTTTCTTCCAGGGGCAAGCCAAGGCATATAAATATGATGCTACATTTTCCACATTGGGCGGAACTGATTTTGCCAATACTTATGTAGATAGAGCAAAGGATCGTTGGACTGTTAATAATCAAAATGGAACTATGCCCAGGGCAGATACATGGTCTCCTGGAGCTACTACATTCTTTCTGTACGATGCCTCGTTTGTAAGGCTTAAAACTGTCGAATTCGGTTATAATATCCCCAAGAGTTTACTATCCAAAATCAAATTCAACAATGTCAGGTTTTATGTAAGTGCATTTAACTTACTCACCTGGGCAAAGGAAATTAAGTGGGCTGACCCGGAGGTTAATGGGAATATTAATGTGATTGACGCCAATAACCCGGCTCCATATCCCCCACAAAGAGTAATTAACCTTGGTGTGAATGTAAATTTTTAAATGTTGAAACGTTATGAAAAAAATAGTAACAATTATAATACTCATATCTTTTTTTTCCTGTAAGGAAGATATACTTGATATTCCACCACAGGACCGGATTGCTGAAGATGCAGTGTGGACTGATGAAAGTCTGATAAGAGCTTATCATACTGGATTGTATAACGGCGTTCCTCATGGGTTTTACCTTCACATGTTCTCCAAATACACGGATGAAGCTTATGGAGGCAGTGCCCCTTGTTGCGGTGCCAACATTATGGCACGTGGTACCTACAATCCTGATAATATAACAGAAGTTGGCAATAGTGATTTCTGGGGTGGTTACATGTATTATTGGGACAGGGGCTATCAGTTCATTCGTAAAGTGAATGTTTTCCTGGAAAAAATGGAAGGAGACCAAATTCAGTTCGATACCAAAGATCTTTTGGTTGCTGAAGCAAAGTTTTTACGGGCCTTTATGTATTTCGAACTTATTAAAAGGCATGGAGGCGTTCCCATTGTCACCCAAAGCTATAAACTCGGCGATAGTGCTACATTCAAGAGAAATACATTTGAAGAATGTGTTGCCTTTATTGAAAAAGATCTTGATGAAGCGATGGGTAAACTGCCTGAAAAATACGCCTCAACAGATGCCAACTTTGGCAGGGCAACAAAGGATGCTTGTAAAGCATTACGTTCAAGGGTGTTGTTGTATGCCGCATCCCCACTTTTCAATCCTTCTAACGATAAACAAAAATGGCAAAAGGCGGCTGATGCTGCCGAGGGATTGTTAAACAGTGGATATTCACTTTATCCTGATTATGGAAAAGCGTTTAATCAAGCAAGCGGAGCTCCAAATAATGAATTGATTTTCACCCGGAACTTTACAAGCAGTAATGGGCACCAGGCGCCCATGCATAATCTTAGCCGCCGGTATGGTGCTTACGGAGGATGGTGGGCGAGCAATGGACCCACCCAGAACCTGGTGGATGATTATGATATGATCAATGGTGAGCCTGCTTTTATTTATGTAAATGGGGTAAAAACAGTAAATCCTGCTTCTGGATATAATCCTCAGAATCCCTATGCGAACAGGGATCCCCGGATGGATGCCACTGTTATTCATGATGGAACTGTTTACCGAGGAGATCTCTTTGAGATGTGGGTGTCGAAGGATGGTGCTACCTGGGGGTTTGATTCCTATAAGCAAAGTGGTGACAATCCCCGTACAGGATACGTACTGAAAAAGTTTATGCCCGATGCCGATGTTCCGCTGAACTGGCAAACCACTTACACAATTCCATGGATACACTTCCGCCTGGCTGAAATTTACCTCAATTATGCTGAAGCAAAGTTTGAGCTGGGTGATGAAGTGACCTGCAGGGAATACTTATCTAAAGTAAGAGCAAGAGTGAACATGCCCGCCATATCGGCAACGGTTACTGGTGAAACGTTGAGAAGAAGATTGTACAATGAACGGAGAATTGAACTGGCATTCGAGGGACACCGTTTTTTTGACATCAGGAGATGGAAGATTGCTAAGGAGGTAGAGAACAGGCCGGTAATGGGTATGGATATTACCAAAGACCCGGCTACCCAGGCAAAAACCTATGCTCCAGTACAATTATTGGTTAAAGCCACTTTTGAAGATAAAATGAATCTGCTTCCCATTGCAACCAGTGAAATCCGCCGAAACAAAGAATTGGTGCAATCTCCAGGTTGGTAAGGAATAATTTTTAAACGGGAACCTTACATTGTCTTGCCGGGGGCTGCTCCCGGCAAGCTATTTCAAATAGTAAGGTTTTTAAACTTATTTAATGCGCTCCATGAAACTAATTATTTCCGTTTTTTTATTATTGATAGCAATAACAGGTGTTTCACAAAACAAGCCGGGTTTAAAACTTTGGTACAAGACACCATCCGGTGATACCTGGGAGAATGCCCTACCCATAGGCAATGGCAGGTTAGGAGCCATGGTTTACGGTAATGTTGAAAAAGAAACAATACAGTTAAATGAACATACCGTGTGGAGCGGCGGTCCGAACCGGAACGATAATCCTTTGGCATTGGATTCTTTGTCCAAAATAAGGCAACTTATATTTGATGGCAAGCAAAAGGAAGCAGAGCGGCTTGCCAATAAAACGATTATTTCAAAAAAGTCCCATGGCCAGATGTTTCAACCTGTTGGTAGTCTTCACCTCCTTTTCGAAGGTCATGATCAATTTAGAGATTTTTACAGAGAGCTGGATATTGAAAGAGCGGTAGCAAAAACTTCTTATACCGTTGGGGATGTAACTTATACACGTGAAGTACTGGCTTCTTTCCCTGACAGGACGATCATTATGAGGCTAACAGCAAATAAACCTGGTAGCATATCATTTACGACCACTCTTTCAACGCCTCAGCCTAAAGCCGTGGTGAAAACAACACCTGCAAAGGAGTTGACGATCGCTGGAACTACTATTGATCATGAAGGGGTCAAGGGCATAGTCAACTTTAAAGGCATTGCACGCCTGAAACTGGAAGGTGGCATTCTTTCAGCAACGGATACGGCTCTTGTGGTGAAAGGCGCCAACGCTGTCACCATTTATATTTCAATTGCTACCAATTTTAATAATTACCAGGATGTCAGTGGCGATGAAAATAAAAGAGCCGTTGAATACTTAAATAAAGCCTATACCAAATCATATGCTGCTATACTGAAGGCACACGTCGCAGCATACCAGAAGTATTTTAACCGGGTTAAGTTAGACCTGGGTACAACTGATGATGCCAGTCTCCCAACAGACGAGCGCCTTAAAAATTTCAATTCAGCCAATGATCCGCAATTTGTAACGCTCTACTATCAGTATGGCCGTTATTTATTGATATCTTCATCACAACCGGGTGGCCAGCCGGCTAACCTGCAGGGGATATGGAATAACAGGCTTTTTCCACCATGGGATAGCAAATACACCATCAATATCAACGCCGAAATGAATTATTGGCCAGCAGAAAAAACAAACCTTGCCGAACTCCATGAGCCTTTTTTGCAAATGGTAAAAGATATGTCCCAGACAGGGCAGGAAACTGCCCGAGTGATGTATGGGGCAAGGGGCTGGATGGCACACCATAACACAGACATCTGGCGCATCACCGGAGCTGTTGATGGTGCATTCTGGGGTAATTGGAATGCAGGGGGTGGCTGGACCAGTCAGCATCTTTGGGAACATTACCTGTATAATGGAGACAAATCCTATTTGGAATCGGTTTATCCTGCATTAAAAGGTGCTGCAACATTTTATGTTGATTTTTTGGTGGAACATCCTCAATATCACTATTTGGTAGTGAACCCAGGCAGTTCTCCGGAAAACGCACCCAGTGCACATGACGGTTCATCCCTGGATGCCGGGACTACTATGGATAATCAAATTGTTTTCGATGTATTCAGCGTAGTGATAAAGGCTGCTGAAATTTTAAAAAAGGATGCTGCTTTTGTAGACACATTAAAACAAATGCGTAGTCGCCTGGCGCCTATGTATATCGGGCAACACGGGCAATTACAAGAGTGGCTGGATGATGTGGATGATCCAATGGACAATCACCGCCATATTTCACACTTATATGGATTGTTCCCTTCCAATCAAATATCGCCATACCGCACTCCTGAATTATACAGAGCAGCCAAAACTACACTAATCCATCGTGGCGATATATCAACCGGCTGGAGTATGGGATGGAAGGTAAACTGGTGGGCTAAAATGCTGGAGGGCAACCATGCATACAAACTCATTCAAAACCAACTGACACCTGTAGGTACCATTACCGGGGGAGGAGGCACATACAATAATCTTTTTGATGCGCACCCGCCGTTCCAGGTCGATGGAAACTTTGGATGCACATCCGGTATTACTGAAATGCTGATGCAAAGTGCAGATGGTGCCATTCATTTGCTTCCTGCGCTTCCCGATGTATGGCAGACAGGGAGCATCAGTGGATTGCGGGCAATAGGTGGATTTGAAATTGTGAGCATGCAATGGGAAGAGGGTAAAGTAGTGAAGGTAATGATCAAGTCAAATTTAGGAGGTAATCTTCGATTGCGGGTTCCAAATACTTTGAAGTTAAACGGTGCTGGTTCATTGAAAAAGGCAAACGGGAAAAATGCAAATCCATATTACCAGACTGAAGAAACAGCTGCACCTGTCATTTCACCAAAGGCAAAAATTACGCTCCTGGAAAAGAAGGAGACCTTTCTTTACGATTTGCCAACTCAAAGTGGTAAAGTGTATTCTTTAATTGCATTGTAACCTTGTTGAAAATAATCTTTTTTCAAAATTATAAAACAATAAATGCACAGTGGTTTTTCAATTGAAGCCTGCCTCAATAAAGAGGCGGCTTTTTTTGTATAAGGAGGTAGAGGGTTTAAACAATTGTTCTATAAGTTTCAACAAATGATCCCTTCTCGTTTGCCTGCTCACAATATTTTTACCCTCTCCAATCAGGGGCTAGAGCTTGGTTTAAACTTTAAGAAGAACTGGCGCTTTCAGATTCATGAAACGTATTGCTTAAACTCGAGGGCCCCGGATACAACAACCAATTCAATTTTTTAAGAAAAAACAATATCAAATAAGAATGACTAGGTTATCTGTATTACTGAAACATCAGCAGGTGGTACTATTACTCATTTCCATGTTATTTTTCTCTGGTGCATCATCGCAGGAGAAGAATAAAGGACCAAAAGATGCTCCCGTTTTGTTGCAAGAAAAAAATAAGGTAACAAAAGATGCCCCTGTTTTCACTCAATTTATTTACCGGGGTGATGACAATTTTTATAAACAAAACCCGTTGCAGCCGGATGAATTTTATACCCCCATTCTTCAGGGATGTTATCCTGACCCTAGTATTACCCGCAAGGGAAATGATTATTATCTGATCAACTCCTCATTTGCTATGTTTCCTGGCGTGCCTATTTTTCATTCTAATGACCTAGTCAACTGGAAACAGATTGGACATGTGCTGGACAGGCCTTCTCAATTAAAAGTAGAGAATACCGGCATATCAGCCGGGATCTATGCTCCTGCCATCGAGTATAATCCCCATAACGACATGTTCTATATGATCACCACCCAGTTTGCCGGAGGTATAGGGAATATGGTAGTGAAAACAAAGGATCCTGCCCAGGGATGGAGTGATCCGATCAAACTTGAATTTGATGGAATCGATCCATCACTTTTCTTTGATGATGACGGAAAGGCTTATGTGGTGCATAATGATGCTCCATCCAGGGGAACTGCACTTTACAATGGGCATCGTGTCATCAAAATCTGGGAGTATGATGTTCAAAACGATAAAGTAATTCGTGGAACAGATAAGATCATTGTTGACGGGGGGACCGATATTACACAGAAACCCATTTGGATTGAAGGACCTCATATCTACAAAAAAAATGGACGTTACTATTTAATGTGTGCAGAAGGTGGTACAGGAGGCTGGCACAGTGAAGTGATTTTTGTAAGCGATCATCCGAAAGGCCCCTATAAGCCTGCCAATAATAATCCTATTTTAACGCAAAGGCATTTTCCTAAAAACAGGCCTAATAAAATGGATTGGACGGGTCATGCTGACCTGGTAGAAGGGCCTAATGGTAAATATTATGGTGTATTCCTGGGTATCCGTCCCAACGAAAAAGACCGTGTCAACACCGGGCGTGAAACATTTATGTTACCTGTTGACTGGAGCGGCGAGTTTCCGGTATTTGAAAATGGACTTGTACCACTTAAGCCTAAAATAAAAATGCCCGCAGGAGTAAAAAATCAGACCGGGCAAAATGGCTTTTTCCCGAATGGAAACTTCTCCTTCACAGATCATTTTACAAATGCAAGGTTAGATTACAGATGGATTGGGGTAAGGGGTCCTCGTGAGCATTTCATCAGCCAGACAAAGAACGGATTGGCTATTACTCCCTTTGCTAAAAACATCAAAGAGGCAGCAGCGCCTACATCTACGCTTTTCTACAGGCAGCAACACAACACCTTTGATGCTACTGTGACCCTAAAGTATACGCCAAAGTCGGAAAAAGACCTGGCTGGTGTTGTTTGTTACCAAAGCGAAAAATTTAATTATGTATTTGGAATAACTAAAAAAGAGTCTGACAACTATTTGGTGTTGGCCAGAACAGAAAAAGGTATAACGAGCGTCATAGCAAGTGAAAAGATAGATGTGCGCAATCCTGTTCAATTACAGGTAGAGGCCCAGGGGGACAATTACAAATTCAACTATTCTATAGACAAACAGAATTTTAAAAATATAGGTGGCGTAGTATCAGGAGATATTCTTTCGACCAATGTTGCAGGTGGCTTTACCGGTAGCTTAATTGGCCTGTATGCAACGGCAGCAAACGACATTCAGCCATAAGATTGAAAAAACACGTTTGACCTTTCTTGTAGCATGTCATAATTCATTCATGCTCAGACAACAAAAATCACACAGTGAAAAAGTTTATTGTAGGCCTTAGTTTACTGGCAATTCCGACTCTATTTACCACAATTTCGGCACAGGTAAAGCAGGCGCAGAACCCTATAATTTTTGCTGATGTTCCTGATATGGCCATGCTCCGTGTGGGGGATACGTACTACATGAGCAGTACGACCATGCACATGAGTCCTGGGGTGCCTATTATGAAATCTAAGGATCTTGTCAACTGGCAGCTTGTAAATTATACATACGATACGTTGGCCAGTGTGGACGATTTAAATCTAGAGAATGGAAAAAGTACCTACGGTAGAGGCTCGTGGGCCAGCAGCATACGCTTTCATAACGGTACTTACTATGTGACCACGTTTGCCCAAACAACCGGTAAGACATATGTTTATACGACTAAGGATATAGAAAAAGGACCGTGGAAAGTACTTTCTTTCAGACCTAGTTTTCACGATCATTCCTTGTTTTTCGATGATGGCCGCGTATATATGATCTATGGTGCAGGAAAACTCCGCTTGGTTGAACTAAAAGCCGATTTATCAGGTGTAAAACCAGGTACTTCAGAACAGGTGATCATTGAAAATGCAAGTGCGCCCTCCGGTTCTAACGTTGGTCTCCCTGCCGAAGGCTCTCAGATATTTAAAGTGGGTGGTAAATATTATCTTTTCAATATTACATGGCCCAGGGGCGGCATGCGTACTGTTGTTGTACACAAGGCTGATAAAATAACAGGTCCCTATGAGGGCAGGGTTGCCTTGCAGGATCTGGGTGTAGCCCAGGGCGGCTTAATTGATGATCCAAATGGGAACTGGTATGCTTATTTATTCCGTGATTTTGGTGCTGTTGGCCGTATACCCTATATCGTTCCTGTAAAATGGGAAGATGGCTGGCCTGTTCTGGGCGTTAATGGTAAAGTGCCCGAAACACTGGATCTGCCGGCCAGTAAAGGCTTAATACCCGGTATTGTGGCAACCGATGAATTTACCCGTCGTAAAGGCGATCCTGCATTGCCATTGGTTTGGCAGTGGAACCACAACCCTGACAATAGTTTGTGGTCGGTAAGTGAAAGAAAAGGTTTTTTGCGATTGAAAACCGGCAGGGTAGATACATCTTTCCTATTAGCCAAGAACACATTAACACAACGTACCATTGGACCGATGTGTTCGGGTAGTACATCTCTGGATGTATCAAATATGAAAGACGGAGACTTTGCTGGGTTGTGTCTTTTACAAAAGAACTATGGATTGGTTGGTGTTAAAGTAAACGGCAACAACAGGGCTATTGTGATGATCAACGCAAGTACAGGAAAACCTGAAGAAGTACAAAGTGTACCACTTAATCAGAAAACAGTTTACTTTAAAGCCGAGTGCAACTTTACTGATAAAAAAGACATCGCTAATTACTTTTACAGTCTTGATAGCAGAACGTGGACACCCATAGGCTCACAGCTTAAAATGTCGTATACCATCCCTCACTTTATGGGTTACCGTTTTGGTTTGTTTCACTATGCCACCAAAAATGCTGGTGGATATGTGGATTTCGATTATTTCCGGATAACAGACCAGGTCTCAAAAAATGATTAAAATGAAACATTTATTGTTATTGATCCTATTGTGCGGGTACTTTCTTTTTGGCAGCGCACAATCCTCAGAATATACCATCAGTAGTCCTGACCAAAAAATTATAGTAACCTGTAATGTAGGGCAGGCTGTTTATAGTATATCCTATAAAGGAGTACCGGTATTGATCAATTCAAAACTGGGCTTGGTCCGCGATGATGAGGATTTCTCTCAGAATTTAAAATTGGTCAAAGCATCGAAGCCGGCGATTGTAAAAGACAGCTATGATATGCTGAATGCCAAGAAGAGGAGAATTACTTATACTGCTAACAGAAGAATATTGAAGACTAAAACGGTTTCTGGTAAGAAAATGAATATCATTTTCCAGGTATCAAACGATGGAGTAGCATTCCGTTATGAATTTCCGGAGCGATCAACTGACGTAAAAAAAATTGTTGCTGAAGCTACAAGCTTTCGTTTCAAGGACGGTACCAAGGCCTGGTTACAACCCAAAGCTGAGGCGCAAACAGGTTTTGAGCATACCAACCCTTCTTATGAAGCACATTATATGATGGACATTGCAACAGGCACACCATCACCAACAAAGAACGGATGGATATACCCGGCTTTGTTTCGCTATAATGATACATGGCTGCTCATCACAGAGGCTGCATTGGGGAGAACTTACTGTGGTACGGCATTGCAACAATATTCTGAAGGCAATGAATACAAAATAAATTTTCCGCAATCATCGGAAGTATTTACAAATGGAAAACCAACATTAAATCCCGAATCAACACTGCCCTGGCAAACACCGTGGCGGATCATTGTTGTAGGGGATTTGAAAACAATTACCGAGTCAACCCTGGGAACTGATCTAGCCCTGCCAGCAGTCAAAATGGACGAATCTTTTATCAAACCCGGAAAATCTTCCTGGAGCTGGATCTTAAAGAAGGACGATTCCACAGTGTACAGTGTTCAGAAAAGATATGTAGACTTTGCTTCTGATATGAAATGGCAATATTGTCTTTTGGATGCTGAATGGGATAAACGGATCGGTTACGATTCCGTAAAGCTGCTTGCAGACTATGCCAGGCGAAAAGATGTAGAATTGTTGCTTTGGTACAATTCGGCCGGAAGCTGGAACACGGTGAAATTTACACCCAAGGACAAACTGCTGACGCACGAAAGCCGCGTGAAGGAATTTTCAAAGTTGCAGCAAATGGGTATAAGAGGGATCAAGGTTGACTTTTTTGGTGGCGATGGGCAGTCCATGATTAACTATTACTATGACATACTGGAAGATGCGGCAAAGTATAAGCTGCTGGTTAATTTTCATGGAGCAACACTTCCCCGGGGGCTTCATAGAACCTATCCCAACCTTATGACCGCAGAGGCTGTGTTTGGCTATGAAATGATCACCTTTTCGCAGGGGGCTGCAAACCAGGCGTCCCAACATTCAGTTATGAGTGCCTTGGTACGCAATGCGTTTGATCCTATGGATTTTACCCCAATGAATCTTTATCAAATTCCCCGTATCAGGCGTACAACTACACCAGCCTTTGAACTGGCTACATCCGTTGTTTTTTTATCGGGAATACAACATTATGCCGAAGGTCCCGAAGGCATGACTCATGTACCTGAATTTGTAAAAGAGTTTTTAAGAAAGCTTCCTGATCACTGGGATGATGTAAGATTTATTGATGGTTATCCTGGTAAACTGTACGTAGTAGCAAGAAAAGCAGGTGACAAATGGTATGTTGCAGGCATCAATGGTGAAAACAAAGAAAAACAACTGACGCTCGACCTGGAATTCCTGAGGAATAGAAAATGCACTTTTATATCATCCGGAAATGACATAAAGGATGAACCCTCTTTTGATTCCAAAAACCTTGTTTTACCTGCAACCGGAAAAATAAATATAACATTAAAAGGTAATGATGGGTTTGTGGCCGTGTTAGAGTAGGAAATGATTCGAGTGTTACATTGGGAGATGTCAATTATAATAAATAAAAATAAAAAATAACGTTTATGAATATACTAAGAAACATTCTGACTGGCTTTTCAGTTTTGTTTTTGTTTGCTTATTGCTCCAACAGTGGAAAAATAAGCAAATCAACATCTAATGCTCATAAAGGATTGAAAGATTACTACAAGGATTATTTTTTGATGGGTGTTGCAGTTGCTCCTAATTCGCTACACGGAGAAGACTCGGCAGTAATTGTAAACCATTTCAATAGTTTGACTGCGGAAAACGCAATGAAGATGGGGCCAATTCATCCAAGGGAAAATGAATATTACTGGAAAGACGCCGACGCCATTGCAGCTTTTGCCAGGAAGCACGGAAAGAAGTTGCGGGGGCACACCTTGTGCTGGCATGCACAGGCTCCATCCTGGATGTTTAAAAATGAAAGAGGCGATACCGTATCAAAAGAGGTATTGTTGCAAAGATTGAAGGAACATATCACTACGGTAGTGAACCGGTATAAAGATGATGTGTATGCCTGGGATGTAGTGAATGAAGCCATCGATGACAATAATGCAAATTACCTTAGAAACACAGCCTGGTACCGGATTTGTGGAGAAGAGTTCATTGCCAAAGCCTTTGAATACGCGCATGCTGCCGATCCAAAAGCAATTCTTTTTTATAATGACTACAATACTGAAATTCCCGGCAAGCGCGATCGGATCTATCGGTTGGTGAAAAGCCTGAAAGATGCCGGTGTGCCTATTCATGGTGTCGGCTTGCAGGGCCATTGGTCCGTCAACAATCCCTCGAGAGAAGAGTTAGAAAAGTCCATTCAAATGTTTTCTTCACTTAGCTTACAGGTGCAAGTAACTGAGCTTGACGTATCAGTGTATGGTGGTCGCCAGGGTGGTCAGCTCATTCAAGGCAGGCGTGACACGACAGCTACTTTTACACCAGAAATGGAGCAACAGCAGCGGGATAAATACAAAATGGTATTTGATGTCTTCCGCCAACACAAAGACAAGCTCACTGGTGTGACCTTCTGGAATGTCAGTGACCGCTATAGCTGGTTGGATGGCAGAGGTAGAAAAAATTATCCTTTACTCTTTGATATGAATCGTCAGCCTAAAAAAGCTTATTGGGACGTAGTGAGTTTTAATAGGTAAATTGAAAAACGTCATGAGATATAGTAAGTTATATTTTGTGCTCTTTGGTTTCATTGTCTTTTCGACAACCAACACCATTGCCCAAAACCCATTCATCCGGAATATGTATTCAGCCGATCCCTCAGCAAGAGTATTTGGTGACAGGGTGTATGTTTATCCTTCACATGATATTCTTGCCACTCCGGGCAAAGGCCGTGTTGGCTGGTTTTGCATGGAAGATTACCATGTATTTTCTTCGGCAAACCTTACTGACTGGACAGACCATGGTATGATTGTTCATCAGAACAACGTACGGTGGGTGAGGCCGGACAGCTATAGCATGTGGGCACCGGATTGCATTTATAGAAATGGGAAGTATTATTTCTATTTTCCAACCTCGCCTAAGGACACTACCACTTATGGGAGAGGATTTACTATTGGCGTAGCTGTGGCAGACAAACCTGAAGGACCTTTTGTCCCTCAACCAGAGCCTATTAAATATGTTCGTGGTATAGACCCTAATGTTTTTATTGATAAAGATGGACAGGCCTATCTCTATTGGTCGCAGGGACACATATATGGAGCTAAGCTAAAAGACAATATGTTAGAGCTTGACTCAGAACCTAAGGTGCTGGGTGAACTCCCCAACAAGGGACTTAAAGAAGGTCCCTATGTATTTGAGCGAAATGGAATTTATTACATGACCTACCCGCATGTGGAGAATAAAATTGAAAGGCTGGAATACGCCATTGGTAATAATCCACTGGGACCATTTAAAGTTACCGGTGTAATTATGGATGAATCTCCAATAGGTTGCTGGACCAATCATCATTCAGTAATACAATTTAAAAATCAATGGTACCTGTTTTATCATCACAACGATTACTCGCCAAACTTTGATAAAGCAAGATCTATCAGGGCTGATAGTTTGTCCTTTAATGCGGATGGCACCATCAAAAAAGTGATCCCCACTTTGAGAGGTGTTGGTGTTTCTCCCGCAACAAAACAAATACAGATCGACAGATATAGCAAGATCATTGACCAGGGAGTGTCCATTGCTTTTCACGATACGCTTGACAAATTCAAAGGATGGAAAACAATTTTTGAAGGTGCTGGCTCCTGGGTGCAATACAATAGTGTTGATTTTGGAAAGAATAAATTGAGAAAAATCATTGTAAAAGCTGCTTCTGAAAATGGTGGCACATTACAAATACGTACTATGAGTATCAATGGACCAGTTATAGCAGAAGTAAAGATCCCTAAAAGCAATGGTTGGAAAGAAATAAAAGCTCCTGTAGTAAAATTTGAGCCGGGAATTCAAAATTTGTTCATTGCATCAAAAAATAATAGTCCTGTAGAAATAGATTGGATCAGCTTTGAGTGAAGTGGTGAAACTGTCTTTGGTACATTTCTTCTTCTTTTATTGTCTTTATAAATATAGATGGAGAAACGAAACCATTCTTAGTTAAACGATGACCGTAACACCAGGCGAATATGAAATTTGGTATGGCAACAGTTCTGCCCATAAAGATTTAAAAATGATCAAGGTCAATATGCAGGCTGACAATTTATAAACATTGACTGCCTGGGGCAATCGGATCAAATGATTTAGTCATAAACTGGTAAATGAAAATGAAATTTAAAACCTTAGTATTGTTCGCACTGATCGCTTTACAATTGAAAGGATATGCACAGGATAAGAAATTTTATATTTTCCTGTGCCTTGGCCAATCCAATATGGAAGGCAATGCCAAATTTGAGCCCCAGGATACTACAGTTGATGATCGTTTCCAGGTGTTACAGGCTGTAGACTGCCCGGATCTGAAAAGAACAAAAGGCAATTGGTACACAGCAGTGCCACCGCTGAGCAGATGCAAAACCGGTCTTACTCCTGCAGATTATTTTGGCAGATCCATGGTTGCCCATCTTCCTAATGATGTAAAGGTGGGGGTTATCAATGTTGCAGTTGGCGGTTGCAAAATCGAATTGTTTGATAAAGGCAATTATCAGTCATATATATCTGGTGCTCCTCAGTGGATGATTGGAATGATCAATCAATATGATGGAAATCCCTATGCATGTTTGGTTGAACTGGCCAAAATTGCACAGAAAGATGGCGTTATTAAAGGAATATTATTGCATCAGGGTGAATCAAATACCAATGATACGCTTTGGCCACAGAAAGTAAATGTAGTGTACAGTAATTTGATCAGGGACTTGCAGCTGCAACCCGCATCTGTGCCTTTGCTGGCTGGCGAAGTAGTACATGCTGAGCAGGGAGGCATTTGTGCCAGTATGAACAACATCATTGCAAAACTGCCTCAAACTATTCCCAATGCACATGTGATCTCTTCTAAAGGTTGTACAGACGCAGCAGATAACCTGCATTTTGATGCTGCTGGATACAGGGAACTGGGAAAGCGTTATGCTGAAAAGATGCTTTCCTTATTACGTAATACAGCTAATTAATCCATTGCTATCAAAATTACATTTATAAAACATACCTGATATATGAAATTTGCAAAAGTTATAATATGCGGTCTGACCATTTTACTGCCATTTAAAAGTTTACTGGCTCAGAACCCAATCATCAAACATGTTTTCACTGCTGATCCTGCACCTATCGTTTATCGCGATACTGTATTCCTTTACACAGGTCATGATACTGCTTCAACAACAGCTACAAACTATAAAATGCCCGATTGGCATGTGTTCTCTTCCACAGATATGGTAAACTGGAAGGATTATGGAGCTGTTTTGTCGCCTCATACTTTTTCATGGGCTACCGGTGATGCTTATGCAGCCCAATGTATTGAAAGGAATGGTAAATTTTATTGGTATGTTTCCACTTTTCATAAAAAGAACAGCAACAGCAATGGAGGCGCAGCAATAGGAGTGGCCGTTTCAGACAGACCTACAGGCCCTTTTAAAGATGCTATAGGAAAAGCGCTTATTACGAATGAAATGACCACCGACATGAAGCATGGTTGGGATGATATCGATCCTACTGTATTTGTCGACGATGACGGGCAGGCTTACCTCTTCTGGGGCAATGGCAGTTGCAAATGGGTTAAGTTGAAAGAAAACATGATCGAGCTAGACGGACCCATTACTACTTTTAAACCGGAGCATTATATTGAAGGTCCCTGGGTTTACAAACGAAACGGTTTGTATTATTTGGTTTATGCAGGTGCTGGTACAAAACCTGAAATGATCGAATACTGCACCTCTTCAAATATCGAAGGGCCATGGATATATAGGGGCATCATCCAGGAAAATGTACCTAACAGTTTTACAACGCATCCCGGTATTGTGGACTATAAAGGCAAAAGCTACTTCTTTTACCATAATGGCGCACTTCCAACGGGTGGCAGTTATCGCCGGTCTATTTGTGTTGATTACATGTATTACAATCCAGATGGAACCATTAAAAAGATAGCTCAAACTATAGATGGTGTTGGTAGTGTAAAGTGATGGTAAAGTGACTTTTCAACTGATTTATGTATAAATTTTAAAATAATGAAGACACGTTTCTTGAACCTCATTGCCGTCTTTACTTTATTGGCGGGGCTGGTAAACGCGCAACCTGCTGAAAAGCAAGCTCCGCAGGGCTTTGACTCTTTTCGATCAGGTATTGCCCATGGAAAGGTTGATACGATCAGTTATGCATCCAAAACTGTAAGCACCACACGCAGGGCGTTGATCTACACACCACCCGGGTATACAAAAAAGAAAAGACTGCCTGTTTTATACCTTTTACATGGAATAGGAGGGGATGAAAAAGAGTGGTTGAACGGCGGAAAACCACAGGTGATCCTGGATAATTTGTATGCGGAAAATAAAATAGAGCCCATGATCGTGGTCATGCCCAATGGCAGGGCCATGAAAGATGACCGGGCGGTTGGAAATATTTTTGACAGTGCTAAAGTGCAGGCTTTTGCCACTTTTGAAAAAGACTTGCTTAATGATTTGATTCCCTTCATTGAAAAGAAATATCCGGTGCTTAAAGACCGGGAACATCGTGCCATTGCTGGTTTATCCATGGGTGGCGGACAATCCTTAAACTTCGGATTAGGCAACATGGACAAATTTGCCTGGGTGGGTGGATTTTCCTCCGCTCCCAATACCAAAAGACCGGAAGAATTGGTTCCCAATCCTGAAGAAGCAAAAAAGAAGTTGAAACTGCTTTGGATTTCCTGTGGCGATAATGATGGTCTGATCACATTCAGTAAACGGACCCACGATTACCTGTTTGAAAAGAATGTTCCACATATTTATTACATAGAACCGGGAGTTCATGATTTCAAAGTCTGGAAAAATGGATTGTACATGTTTTCCCAGTTTTTGTTCAAACCCGTAGATGTCTCGTCTTTTCCCAAATATACGGTGTTGGGTACACCCTCCTCAACCAATGTACGGTCAGCCAGGTATCCTCAGATTTTACCGGATAACCGGGTAGTGTTTCGTGTGAAAGCACCCGATGCACAAAAAGTTCAGATTGACCTGGGCAGAAAATATGACCTGGCAAGAGATACCGGGGGATATTGGACCGTAACTACAGATTCCATAGGAGAGGGGTTTCATTATTATTCTTTGTTAATTGATGGTGTGGCGCTTGCAGACCCATCAAGTGAAACCTTTTATGGGATGGGGCGTATGGCGAGTGGAATTGAAATCCCTTTTTCCGGCGGAGCTTATTATGCCATAAGAGATGTTCCTCATGGGGATTTAAGGATAAAGAGGTATTACTCCTCAGTTACTAATTCCTGGCGTCGATTTTATATTTATACCCCGCCAGGTTATGATCAGAATACAAATGAAAAATATCCGGTATTATATTTATTGCATGGAGGTGGTGAAGATGAAAGGGGTTGGGCTACACAAGGAAGAACAGATCTTATTTTGGACAATCTCATCACAGAACGAAAGGCAAAACCTATGCTTGTGGTGATGCTTGACGGTAATATGGGCGGGCCTGGTTTTAGTGAAAATGCTTTACGGGCATTTGAAAATGAATTAAAGCGATCAGTGATGCCCTTTGTTGAGCAGAACTATAGAACCGAAACAACTGCAAAAAGCAGGGCGCTTGCCGGTTTATCAATGGGAGGCATACAAGCCTTGTATGCAGGAATGAAAAATACAGAACTTTTTTCCTACCTGGGGGTGTTCAGCTCCGGCTGGTTTGCCAATCAACCTACGCTATCAAATCCCCATTATGATTTTATTAAAAATAATAATACTGTGATTAGTGATAATCTGAAACTTCTTTGGATTGCCATGGGAGGGAAGGAAGATATCGCATACAATAACTGTAAGGTTATGTTGTCAAAATTCGATGAGTTAAAATTACAGTACACCTATAATGAATATCCTGGAGGCCACACCTGGCCGGTATGGAGGAATAACCTGTTCAATTTCGCCCAGCAACTGTTCAAATAGAAAAAGACTGTCACGACAGCGATTGCGAAATAACAGATCATTTAGCACGAATATCTCTTTTTGATTGATGATTTTAAGGGTAAAAACATTTGTTCCATAAGTTTCAACAAATGAGCAAGCCCTGATTTTATTCAGAATTTAGTTTTGATATCACCTGTGGGAGCAATGAATGCTGCCAAGTCTTTCATCAACAAATTAATGATTGCTTTTTGTCAACTTAAAACGACTGCATATGAAAAGAGTTACTTAATTAATGCCGCACTTTAAAAGATGAGGAGAATACTGCAACATTCTCCGCTGTGTTTTAGACAGAAATCTAATGCTCTCGCCTGAGCAAATTCCTATCATTAAACATTAAACTAAAGCATGAAAAAAAATGAACGAGGCCTATCGCCTGATAGGACCCGGCTGGCTTTCAGATGCCTGTTATGGGCAAAATCTACACTACTGCTTATTTGTATCTTTTCTTTTCCGTCCTATGCGGGAGCCAACCCTCCGGATCATATCAGCTTGAGCCTTTGGGATGAGGAAAAGGTGCCTACTCCTTATGCAGAAACGGTAAGCGGAAAAGTAGTGAATGAAAAAGGTGAGCCACTTGCGGGGGCAAGTGTATTAGAAAAGGGAACCAATAATGCCACTGTAACGAAAAGCGATGGATCATTTTCCATTACAGTGGCAAATTCAAAAGCTGTCCTGGTTGTTTCTTTTGTGGGTTACACTACAAAAGAAATGGGGGCATCTGGAAAACAAAGTAATCTTCTGGTTCAGTTAACTCCTGTGGCCCAATCTATGGAGGATGTGGTGGTTATCGGCTATGGAAGACAGAAAAAGGAGAGTGTGGTAGGTGCTATTACGCAAACAACAGGGGCTGTATTGCAAAGAGCAGGAGGGGTATCCAATATTGGTGCTGCATTGACCGGAAATGTACCGGGTGTTATTACTGTACAGGGAACAGGGCTTCCTGGTGCTGAGGATCCTACTATTTATATTAGAGGTCAGGGTACATGGAATGGCAGCGGTCCACTGATATTAGTAGATGGAATCGAACGCTCCCTGGGCGGTGTGGATATTGGTTCCGTAGAAAGTATATCTATCTTGAAAGATGCCTCTGCTACAGCAGTTTTTGGTGTGAAGGGTGCTAATGGTGTCGTATTGATTACTACAAAGAGAGGGGCTGAAGGGAAAGCGAACATCAATATCACCGCTAACTCCACTATGAAAATCCCATCCCGTTTGCCGCAAAAGTATGATGCTTACGATGCCTTAACAATCAGAAATCAGGCTATCGAAAGGGAACTTGCCCTTAATCCCGCATCATGGCAGGATTACACCCCTCAGGATATCATTAATAAATACCGCCATCCGGCCAATGAGCAGGAGGCGCAACAATACCCTAATATTGATTGGCAGGCCGAGTCCGTTAAAAAGATGGCTTGGGCACAAAATGCGAACATCAATATTTCAGGAGGATCGGGTTTTGTAAAATATTTTACGGCAGTAGATGTGCTTCATGAAGGCGACATCATGAAGATCCCAAGCAATGGAAAAGGCTATGAACCGGGATTCTTTTATGACAGGTTGAATATCCGGGCCAATCTTGATTTTAAATTAACAGGGACTACCAACCTTGCAGCAAACCTTTCCGGACTTCATGGAAACAGGCAGGATTCCTGGAGTGGTTTTGAGTATTCATGGTACCAGGGCATATATGGTAATGCGCCTGATCTTTTTTATCCTCAGTATAATGATGGTACTTATGGTTATTATCCACTTGATCCGGTGTCTACCAATAACCCTGCTCAAATACTTGGAAATAACGGTGTAAGAAACACCAAGACTACCACGATCAATACCGATTTCACGCTTACCCAGGATTTGAGCATGCTGGTAAAGAACCTCAATTTCAAAGGCACGTTTTCCCTTGATAATTCTTTTGTTTCTCAAGGTGGCATTTTCGATGATGGAAGTGCGATTGTCAAATATATCTATCCTGATGGACGGGTTCAATACAGGAATACAGCAGGAGCCAACCAATTTGATTATGTAGTACCTCAATGGTCAGTAAGAGCTGATGCGATGGATAACACTCAGACAAGAAGAAAAAAGTTTTACCAATTGCAGTTAAACCATTCGGCTAGAATCGGCAGACACAATATCACAGCCATGGGCCTGTTCAGCCGCGATGAAAATGCGACAGGCAGTTCTTGGGCAAATTACCGTGAGGATTGGGTGTTCAGGACTACTTATAATTATGCCAACAGGTATTTTGCTGAGTTCAACGGAGCTTACAATGGTTCTGACCAGTTCGGCCCTAATTACAGGTTTGACTTTTTCCCTTCTGCTGCTGTAGGATGGACCCTGACGAATGAAAACTTCATGAAAGATATCTCCTGGCTAAGGACTTTGAAGATCCGTGGATCATATGGTCTTGTAGGAAATGACCGGGTAGGAAATGGACGTTGGCTATATCTGACACAATGGGCAACCGGAGGACAAGTGCATATGGGTGATGCAGGCGGTAATAACAGCCCCTATATATGGTTTAGAGAGAATGCTATAGGCAACCCGGATGTACATTGGGAAACTGTGCAGAAAACAAACATTGGTTTAGAGTATTCAGTGCTAAACGGAATGGTAGAAGGTAGTTTCGACGTTTACAGGGATTATCGTTATGATATTTTAATAGATGGTACCCAAAGAGCCGTGCCTGTGTATTTCGGAGGTAGACCACCTGTTTCCAACCTGGGTAAAACAGAAGTGAAGGGATATGAATTAGAACTTAAGTTCAATAAAAAACTGAACAGGGATGTACGCTTATGGGCAAATATGGCATTAACCCATGCAAAAGACAGGATTATTGAGCGTGATGATCCTCAATTGTTGGATGCATATTTAAAGCAGGCGGGTTTTCAAATCGGACAGTACAGGTCTCAAATCCGTACAGGATTTTACAATACATGGGATGAAGTTTACGGCAGCAGTGTTGTAGACCAATACGACAATAACAAATTGCCCGGCAACTTTAATCTTCTTGATTTCAATGGCGATGGCGTGATCAATACCTTTGATAATGTACCATACGCCTACCCTGAAAGACCTCAGAATACATACACCAGTAGCATTGGCTTTGACTACAAACGCTTAACTGTATTCCTTCAATTCTATGCTGTCAATAATGTAACGCGGAATCTTACGCAAACCAATTTCAGTGCGGCATTGAATTCCGTTTTCAAGCAGGGAGATTATTGGACTAGGGATAATACCGATGCAACGTCCTACCTGCCCCGGTGGAAAACAAGGGTGTATAGCTATGGAGATTTCTACAACTATGACGGTTCTTATGTGCGTTTGAAGGCAGCTGAAATAGCTTATTCTTTGAACCCGACCTGGTTGAAGAGGGCAGGAATCCAATCCATGCGTGTTTATGCCAATGGTAACAACCTCCTTTTCTGGAGCAAAATGCCGGATGATCGCGAAGCGAATATCGGGTCAAGCAATTTTGCCGGTCAGGGTGCTTATCCAACCGTTCGCCGCATCAACCTAGGCTTGAATCTCAGTTTATAACCAGCAAACAGTTTATATGAAAGCTTACATAAGAATAATTTTATCTGCAGGTGTATTCCTGATGGTCTTAGGAATAGTGTCTTGCAAAAAATATCTCGACAGGCCATTGGATGCAAACATTACAGAAAAAGACGTGTTTGTCAATTTCAGAAATTTTCAAGGCTTTACAGAAGAATTATATGCCTGCCTGCCTGATATGTCCAAGCCAACATGGAATGGAGAATGGAACACCGGCGACGATATATTGTCCACTACAAATGCAAACTACAGGCTGAATGCTGAATTTGACAATGGTAATTATTGGGCCTGGAGAACCAATGGCGGTGGATGGGACAATAGCTGGCTGGACGACAGCGGACCTAATACCAATCCGAATGAAAGTAAAAACAAAGGACTTTGGCCATTGAGTTGGTATGGTATACGCAAAGCCAATCTGGGTCTGGCTAACCTGGATAAACTGGCGGATGCCACCCAGGAAGAAAAGAACGTGATCAAAGGACAGCTCCTGTTTTTCCGTGGCTTTTTCCATTTCCAGTTAATGAGTTTCTGGGGCGGTCTTCCCTACATTGATACGGTGCTGTCCAGTTCAGCAAAGCTGGAATTGCCAAGATTAAGTTATCGTGAAACAGCTCTTAAAGCAGCGAAAGATTTTGAGGATGCTGCGGCATTATTACCTGCTAATTGGGACAACACTACTGTTGGACAGGCAACTTTGGGTAATAATCAGCAACGCGTAACTAAATCTGCAGCGCTTGCTTTTAAAGGTAAAAATCTGCTCTATGCAGCAAGTCCAATGATGAACCAGGAATCCACAGGCAATGCCACATACGATCAGGAATTGTGTAAACAGGCAGCTGAGGCTTTTTACAGAACGCTGAAATTGTCAGATGATGGAGAAGCCTATTACAAGCTATTGCCCTGGGATAAATACAGTGAAAACTGGTATACCATTTCCTCTTATGGAAAACATCCTGGCTATCCTGAGGTGGTCTTTGGACCCCCTACATACGCAGCATGGCAATCAAGATGGTCACTTGTGAACATGTTTATACCACCACCATTAGGTGGCGAAGCGGGTATATCATCACCAGCAGCCAATTATGTAAACTATTTTGGAATGGCCAATGGCCTTCCCTTAGATGCTGCAGGTTCCGGCTATGATATTGCTGATCCATGGACAAACCGTGACCCCCGCTTTTATAAGTGTATTACTTATGATGGTGTGCAAATGATCCAGGGCAGTGGCAATGCTGCCTACCGTTTTGCCAATCTCTATAACGGAGGAAACTTGCGGCTGGAAAATACGGCAAGCCGTACCGGATATCTTCTTCGCAAGTTCGTAACCAACAGGTGCAACAATACGGATAATGAATGGAACAATATCAATATTGTAATACCCTATCTGCGTTTGGCTGATGTTTATCTCATGTATGCCGAGGCAGTATTGCATGGGTACGGAACACCACAAAGCAGCCATCCTGGTTATTTAACAGCAGAAGCAGCCGTCAATATTGTGAGGGCAAGAGCTGGTGTACCAGCAGTAGATGCAAGATATACAGGATCTAAAGATGGTTTAATGGGAGAGTTGATGAGAGAAAGAGCTGTTGAGCTTGCCTTTGAAGGGCTGCGCTGGCACGACTTACGCAGATGGATGGTGGCTGGTGAGAAAAAATACAGGGAAAAAACAGTTATCGACTTTGACCGCGGATCAAACGGTAAGCCTATCAACCTGAGGGAAAGAGTGGTGGTTACGAGAGTGTTTGAAAAGAAACATAATTGGCTCCCCTTACCCACTAACCAGGTAAATCTTTATCCATCATTCGGACAAAACCCCGGATGGTAATCGATGTTTCATAACGAATGATCTCATTTCTAAAAACAAATCAATGAAGTATATCAAAATATGGATGGCATTCTGTGTTGTATTCTTTTGTTTTTCGGGGAATCCTCATGCGCAGAATGCTACTGAAGTCATTGTAAAATCAACAGTTTACGATGAAAAAGGGGCACCTGTTTCCGGTGCGCTAGTCACAGGTAATGAGGGAAAAACGGTGGTCCATACCGATCAATCAGGTCAATTCTCTATACAGTTGCCTGCTAACTCAATTATGTTGATCAATGCCAAAGGTTTCAAAATGCAAAGCTTAAGAGCGGGTGCATTGCCGGCAAGAATCATGCTTACAAGGGAAACCGAATCAGAAGGAGTGAATATAGCTTTTCGAAAAATTGACAAGCAAGATCTGCCTGGTGCGATCAGCGTGTTGGATCCTGAGACATACATTGATCGAGATTATAATCTTTCAGTTGAAGGAGGGATGAATGGCAGGGTAGGCGGATTGCTATGGAGCAATAACATCTGGGGATTGGAAAATGCCATGGTATTGATCGATGGTGTTCGCCGTGAATACAGTGAAATTACGCTTAACGAAGTAAAGCAAATAACGGTTTTGAAAGGAGTAAACGCTGTAGCTCTTTATGGCAGCCAGGCTGCTAAAGGCGCCATCCTGATCACCACCAAAAAAGGAGAAGCGAACAGCCGCAAAATAGGGGTGAGGGTTAATACTGGTATTGCTCTGCCTAAAGAACTCCCTCAGTATCTTAACTCGGCTGAATACATGACACTTTATAACGAAGCCCGCCGTAATGATGGTTTGCCAGAACTATTTGATGCGACTACAATTGGAAACTATCGTAGCGGCAACCAATACAGATATCCCAGCGTGGATTACTATTCATCAAAGTATCTCAAAAAATACCAGCATGCTACCGATGCAAATGCTGAATTTTCAGGTGGAAATAATATTGCAAGATTTTATTCCAATATCGGCTGGTATAACGGTTCTACGCTGTTGAATGTAGGCGAGGGCAAAAACGAAGGCGACAATCGTTTTAATGTTAGGGGTAATGTGGATTTAAAACTTAATGATTTTATTTCTAGTTCAGTTTATGTTTCGGCTATTTTTAATGACAGTCGTAGAGGGCGTGGTAATTATTGGGGCAACGCTGCTACGCTGTTGCCACACAGGTTTACTTCGTTGGTTCCAACAAGTCTGATATCTTCCGATGCCAAGTCTTCCCTTGATCTAGTAAAAAGCAGCCGTAACATTATTGATGGCCAATACCTGTTAGGTGGAGCACAGCAATTTCAGACAAATCCTTTTGCAGACTTGTATGTGGGTGGATATGATCAATTCATCAGGCGCACATTCCAGGTGACCAATGGTATTGACGTTAATCTAAGCCGGGTTCTCCAGGGGCTGTCTTTCCATACCCTGTTCAATCTTGATTATGCGAACTCATATACACAGTCGATCAACAACACCTATGCAGTTTATGCTCCTACATGGAGCGCAACGGCTGATTCAATTACAGGCCTTCAAAAATTTGGAAATGATAGCCGTCCCGGTACACAAAATATCAGTAATACGGCACAGCGTCAAAACCTGGGTTTTTCATCGTGGCTCAATTATGAGAAAAGTTTAAACGAGGCTCATAATTTCTCAGCTATGCTGCTTGGTTATGCTTCTTCCATCAAGACGAGTGATATATATCAGCCTTTAACGAATGCACATCTTGGTTTGCAGCTCGGATACAATTACAAACACAAATACTGGGCTGATTTTACTGGTACTTATGTTAACTCTACAAAACTGCCAGAAGGGAACAGGGCAGCGTTTTCGCCAACAGTAAGTTTGGGCTGGTTAATGAGTTCTGAAAATTTCCTTTCCGGTTCAAAGACTGTAGATTATTTGAAACTGTCCGCATCTGCAGGTATTTTGAACACAGATTTGGATATTAGTGGATATTACCTGTATGACAACATTTATACAAGGCAGGCATTTTTCTCATGGAATGATGCTATACAAGGGACAAACCAGGCTACTACCTCTTTAAATGGAGCTAGTCCTAACCTTTCATTTCCCAAGCGAAAAGAGTTGAATGCAAGTGTTGAAGGAGCTTTTTTCAACAACCTGCTGACACTTCAAGCAACTTTCTTTAAGACACAGATGGATGATTTGCTTACACAGCGTTTTTCTCAGTATCCAAGCTATTTCAGTTCATTTATTCCCTATACCAACTACAATGCGCATCAACGTACTGGTGTCGATGTTATGTTAAATGTGAGCAAGAAAGTTGGTAATGTAGCATTGAGTTTGGGAGGGGCGGCCACTTACACTAAATCAAAAGTTACCAAACGTGATGAACTGTATATTGATTCTTATCAAAACAGAGCCGGTAAACCTGTTGATGCCATATTCGGGTTGGTTAACGAAGGCTTTTTTATGGATCAAAATGATATAAGCAAACAACCCAGACAAGTGTTTAGCGAAGTAAAGCCAGGAGATATAAAATATGTGGACCAAAACGGTGATCAAGTAATTGATCAAAGGGATGAAGTAATGATCGGCCGGTGGATAGCCCCGTTCACATATGGAATCAACTTCACCGTAACATATAAAAACATCAACCTGTTTTTGCTGGGTACAGGATCTAACGGTGGGTACGGTCTCATGAACAACGATTACTATTGGGTGGACGGTGACAACAAGTATTCAGAAGTGGTGCTTAACAGGTGGACAGAAAACAATAAAACAACTGCCACATTCCCCCGCTTAAGCTCTCAGCAGAATAACAACAATTTCCGCAGTTCGGATTTTTGGTTATATAAAGCGGACAGGTTTAACCTAAGTAAAGTGCAAGTTACATACAATCTTTCCCATAATGTTTTGCTGAAAACGTTTGTCAAGGATCTTGGAATATATGTTTCCGGTGCTAACCTGTACACTTTCTCAAAGAACCGGAAAATAATGGAATTGTCTGTTGCCGGCACACCTCAATTCAGGAATTATAATGTTGGCATCAGAGCCAAATTCTAAAACATGACCTCACATAATAAAATGATAAACATGTGTAAAAAATTACTGGTACTTGTTGTTATCGGGATGATGTTTGCCGGATGCAAAAAGAACCTTTTGTCTCCACTTGACGATAACCACCGTACATTAGAAGACATTTATAGTGATCCCTATTATGCAGAGGGTATTTTAATGAACGCCTACACCAGGCTTCCGACCAATGGATACTCTTTCAGCGAAGTCGCTACAGATGACGCGGTAACCAATGACAAGTTTAATCCACTTTTGAACATGGCAACGGGATCATGGTCTGCAGCCAACAACCCGATGGATCAATGGAACAATTCCTATACAGCGATCATGTACGTGAATCTTTTTCTCAGGGAAGTAGACAGTGTAAACTGGTCTTCCATGAATAAAGATGTACGGGTTTTATTTAATGACCGTTTGAAAGGTGAAGCTTATGGCCTGAGAGCACTGTTTATGTTGCATCTTCTTCAGGCTCATGCTGGTTACAGTGCCAGTGGCGAATTACTGGGTGTGCCCATCATTACAGAAGCCCTGGAGCCTGGTTCTGATTTTTCAAGGCCGCGCAATACGTTTGAACAGTGTATGCAACAGATTTACAGTGATCTTGCCGAGGCTGAGAAATACCTGCCATTGGACTACAATAATATTGGAAGTGCGGCACAATTGCCAGCCAAATACAGCGATATGAATGTGGCGGATTACAACCGTGTTTTTGGCAGTTTCAACAGGCAGCGTGTATCTGCCCGCATTGTAAAGGCGATCAAAGCAAAAGCTGCTTTGCTGGCAGCCAGCCCTGCTTTTAACAGCCAGGGAAATACCACTAAATGGGAAGAAGCGGCAAACTATGCCGGAGAAGTGCTCGACTTAAACGGAGGCATGAACGGACTGGATCCTAAAGGTGCGCTGTTTTACACTGCAGCCAATGTCAACGCAATTAATCTTGCTAGTGGCATTGATCAAAACGAAATGTTGTGGAGAGGCAGTATTGTAACAAGCAATAACCTGGAGCAAGCCAACTTCCCGCCATCACTGTTTGGAAACGGAAGGGTAAATCCAACACAAAACCTGGTAGACGCCTTTCCTATGGCTAATGGATATCCAATAACAGATCCGGCCAGTGGCTATGTGGAAACAGATCCGTATGCGAACCGTGATCCCAGGCTAAGGAACTACATCCTGGTTAACGGTGGTACCTTGTCCAATAAAACCATTTGGACCAAAACAGATAACCCTACCAATGATGCGGTTAACATCCTTCCTACATCAACCAGAACCGGGTATTACTTACGTAAGTTAATGAGGGAAGATGTGAATTTAAATCCCACTTCAACATCCGTTCAGAAACATTATCCGGTTCATATCCGGTATACCGAAATCTTCCTTGCGTATGCTGAAGCAGCCAATGAGGCCTGGGGGCCTGAGGGTACTGGTTTGCATAGCTATTCTGCCCGTGACATCATTGCAGCCATACGTAAAAGAGCAGGAATTGCACAACCCGATAACTATCTGGCATCTATCACCACAAAGGAAGGCATGCGACAGTTGATCCGTAATGAAAGAAGATTGGAATTAAGCTTTGAAGGTTTTCGTTTCTGGGATTTACGCCGGTGGAAAGAAAGCCTGACTGAACAGGCAAAGGGTGTAATCATTACAAACAACACTTATAACATGCAACCCGTAGAAAACAGGCAGTATTCGGATTTCATGTATTATGGTCCTATTTCTTTAACTGAGGCCTTGAAAGCAAACCTGGAGCAAAACAAAGGGTGGTAACACCAATCTCTAATTATAAATGAATAATGAAATGAAACGAGCTTTTTTAATATCATTTATTTTACTCTCTATACTTACAGCATGTAATAAAGATTGGGAGTTTGCCGATTACAAATACACTACGGTATATTTCCCTTATCAATCTCCTGTGAGAACGCTTGTACTGGGAGAGGATATATATGACAATACCCTTGATAATCAGCACAAGTTCCAGATCATGGCTACAATGGGTGGTGTTTATGAAAATAAAAAAGATATCACTATAGATGTATCGGTAGACAATTCTCTTGCACAGAATTTAAAATTCAATGCTGCTAATGGAGATGAGGTCATTGCCATGCCTGCTAATTATTACATCTTGCCAAAGGACATGAAAATTTCAATTCCTTCAGGCAAGATGATGGGTGGTATGGAAGTTCAGCTTACAGATGCTTTTTTTGCTGACCCTCGTGCTATAAAAAACACATTTGTTATCCCTCTGAAGATGAACTCTGTAACAAATGCGGATTCTGTATTAAGAGGTCAAAGCACCCTGTCCTCTCCTGATCACCGTAAAGCTGCTGACTGGGGTATTGTTCCCAAGGACTACGTTCTCTATGCAGTTAAATATGTCAATCCGTATCATGGTGCATATCTTAGAAGGGGTATTGATGAAGTAAAAGGCAGTAACGGCAATACTGCGTTGGATACAACAGTAGTCTACCATAAAACCTATGTTGAAAAGGATGAAGTGGTTAATCTGTTCACGAAGTCGATGACGCAAGACTCCATGTCTTTGAATGCCAAAAACAAAGGCAATATCAATGAGCCATTCAAGTTGGTTCTGAATTTTGACAATAGTGGGAAATGCACGGTTTCTGCTCCTTCATCCGCTGTCTATACAATTTCGGGTAATGGTGAGTTTGTGAAAAAGGGTGATATGTGGGGTAATGAAAAAAGAGACGTATTGTATTTGAAATATAAAGTTGATTTCGGGACAACTACGCACAATTTTACAGATACTTTGGTAATGCGTGACAGAGGGGTAAAGATGGAAACCTTCACTCCGGTAATTCAATAAGTTTGAGATCAATAAAAGTTAACGCTACTTACGAACTTCCAGATCAGAGCGTATAAATACCTAGGTCTTTGATCCTTCAGATTATTATTAATGGGCCTCTGGGTCATGACATCACTGATCATTTAAAAATTCTCATACAGCAAGCAATCGTTACGCCCTCTGTGTCTACAGGGGGCTTATTTCTTCATGATGATGTAGCAGTGTGTGAGGCTAAGTTGGAGTACTGGGTTTGTAATGTAAATACTTCCATTACTCAAGGTTCAGGATCAGGATTGTGTTGCAAATGAAACATTTTTATGATGTAAATATTTTCAAGAAATAATTTATTTTTCATGATTGTTTCTGTATTCTGGAAAATAAGTGTTTATTCAATTTCAATAATCGAAAACAAATAAAATATCAACTAATATGAAAGGAGTTGCTTTAACAATCACAACGCTGTTTCTTACCATTATATCTCTTGCGCAATTTACAAAGCCGCTTCTTTTATATCCGGATGGTGTGCCCAACAGCAAGCCGGTTCCGGTGGATTATGCTGAAAAAAATGATAATGGGTGGGTAACGAAAGTAAGCGAGCCCACACTTATTCCATTTTTCCCGGAACAAAACCGGGCTACAGGAACAGCTGTTATTGTAATACCTGGCGGAGGATACGCTGGCATAGCCATTAATCACGAGGGCATAGAGGTGGCAAAGAAATTTGCTGCAATCGGTATTACAGCCTTTGTGCTCAAATATCGTTTGCCCAGTGATTTGATTATGGTTGACCGTTCCATTGGGCCATTGCAGGATGCCCAGCGGGCCATACAAATGGTACGTGAAAGGGCTGAGGAATGGAAGATCAATCCAAACAAAGTAGGAGTTATTGGATTTTCTGCTGGTGGGCATTTGACTTCAACATTAGGTACGCATTACGAAAAGGCTTTGATCGATAATAAGGATAATGTCAATCTGCGTCCTGATTTTATAGCGCTCATCTACCCAGTAATTACAATGGGGGAATATACGCACCAGGGTTCAAAACAGAACCTTATCGGTCAATCTTCAGCACAGGAACAAATCACGTTGTATTCAAACGAAAAACAAGCAAATCGAAATACGCCAACAACTTTTTTATTGCATGCCCAAGATGATAAAGTAGTCCCGGTACAGAATAGTCTGATGTTCTACGAAGCTATAGTAAACGCAGGAGGGAAGGCAGAAATGCATTTATACCAAGAAGGTGGGCACGGTTTCGGTTTAAATAATAAAACTACTCCAGATCAATGGTTCGACCGTTGCATGAATTGGTTGAAAGCCAATCAACTATTTTGAGTGAAGTAAGTATTACGGCAGTCAAATTTATTTGAATAAGTCGGATTTGGATAAAACAAAGTCTTTTTCGTACAATACTGAATGATTATATCTGGTCTAAATTTGTTTGTTGCATTTAAACAATTTTCTTTATTTAATAAACCGGATATTCAATTAAATAAGCATAGGCTGCATTGATTGATCAGGTGAAAAAAAGCTTAACCAGCAAATGAATAAATACTATTTAGCCCTGGATTTACATGAGGATCAGACCCTGATTGCGGAATATGAAGAGTGGCATCAGCGTGTATGGCCTGAAATTAAAAAGAGCATAGTAGATAGTGGTATAGTTAATATGGAGATTTACCGCACTGGCAACCGTTTGTTCATGATCATGGACACCGATGATTCTTTTTCATTTGAGCGGAAATCTGTAATGGACGCTGCTAATGCAAAAGTGCAAGAGTGGGAGGCGCTTATGTGGAAATTTCAAAAACCCCTTCCCTGGGCCAGAAATGGAGAGAAGTGGATGTTGATGGAAAAGATATTTCAGTTATAAAAATTATTAAAACGTTGCTTTAGAGATAAACAAACAATTCAATGAAAACAAACAATAACGGTTTTGCCATTATCTTAATTACTTCTTTATTTTTTCTGTGGGGCTTTGCTCTAAACCTGAATCCTATCTTAATTCCGCATTTAAAGAAGGCGTGCCAGTTGAGCGATACACAGTCTGCTTTCATTGACTCCGCTTCCTATATTGCTTATTTCTTGTTGGCTATCCCAGCCGGTAAATTCATGAACCGGTTTGGCTATAAGGGTGGAATTATCCTGGGGCTGCTTTTGTTTGCCTTTGGTGCCTTTTTGTTTTACCCAGCGGCTGCAACACGGTCCTATGCCTTTTTCCTGGGTGCGCTTTTCATTATTGCCAGTGGACTTGCTTTTTTAGAAACGGCTGCTAATCCCTACATGACCGTTTTAGGGGATCCGGCAACAGGGACACAGCGTTTAAATTTCGCGCAATCGTTTAATGGATTGGCTGCGTTTCTGGCACCTTTGATCGGTGGCAGTTTTATTCTTTCCGGTAAAACTCTGTCCGCTCAGGAAGAAGCCGGCATGACTGCCGGGCAACTCAATGATTATTTGAACAAAGAAGCATCTTCTGTACAGATACCATACATTGTTATTGGACTGGTCGTATTAACCGTTGCACTCTTTTTGTGGCGGACACCACTGCCTGAAATCAAAGAAGATGATTCCCTTGAGGTCGAGGGTTCCATCTTCAAAGAAAAGAACCTGATGCTGGGTGTATTGGCCCAATTCTTTTATGTAGGCGCACAGGTTTGCATCAGTAGTTTTTTTATCCGCTTTTCAGAAAGGGTGGCTGGGATTGACGAGGTGTCAGCAGCCTATTACTTATCGGGTGCTTTATTAGGTTTTATGGTGGGGCGATTTGTGGGTACTTTCTTAATGAGATTTATAGCACCTCCCCGTTTATTGGCTATTTATAGTGTGATCGTGATGTCCTTGTTGTTGTTGGCCGTAACTACCAGCGGCAAGGCTTCTGTTTATGCTTTGATTGCCGTTCAGTTTTTTCTCTCTATCATGTTCCCTACCATATTTGCTTTAAGTGTAAGGGGCCTGGGTACAAAAACAAAAGAAGGATCTTCATTGGTGATCATGTCTATAGTAGGTGGTGCGGTGTTCCCGGTAATCATGGGCTGGGTGTCAGATGCCAGTAATATACAAATGGCATACCTTGTTCCTGCAGCCTGTCTTTTGATGGTTCTTTACTTCGCCATAAAGAACATAAGTGTTGTGAACGTGAAATTAGCTGCCGCGCATTAGTACATTGTAAACTTGCAAGTGAGACCTAAACCTGAAATTAGAATCTTTAAACAAGAAGATTATGTTTTCTCCTGCTGTTGATTTAAATATGCCTCCTGTTGTTTTTGGTACCAGTGGTTTGGGTAATCTGTATGTGGCCCTGGATGAGGCTACCAAAATTGAAATCGTAAAGGAATGCATCAATCACGCTCCAAAACCAGTTGTTTTTGATACTGCGGGAAAATATGGCGCTGGTCTTGCCCTGGAATGTCTTGGCAGGAGTCTCAAAGCACTCAATGTAAAACCTGAAGATGTTATCATCAGTAATAAACTGGGATGGGTGAGGACTGAACTAAAAACAGATGAACCCACTTTTGAGCCTGGTGTTTGGAAGGGGCTTCAGCATGATGCCATTCAGAAAATAAGCTATGATGGCATTATTGAATGTTTTGAACAAGGCAATGAATTGCTTGGGGGGTACACGCCTCAAATGGTTTCCGTTCACGACCCTGATGAATACCTTGCTCATGCCAGGGATGCCGATCATGCGGCAAAGCTATATGAGGATATACTGGATGCTTACGAGGCCTTGTATGATTTAAAGCAAACGGGCAAAGTTCAGTCCATTGGCGTTGGCGCAAAAAACTGGAAAGTGATACAGCGCATAGCCGGTGATGTGCAACTGGATTGGGTAATGATTGCCAACAGCCTGACCATTAAACATCATCCAAAAGATCTTTTGGACTTTATTCAGGAATTGCAAAAGAAAGGGGTGATCATCATTAACTCGGCTGTGTTTCATTCTGGTTTTCTCATCGGCAGTGATTACTATGATTATAAATTAATTGAGCCTACTACGCCTGCGCATAAAGCACTTTTTCAATGGAGGGATGATTTCTTCCAGTTGTGTCAAAGTTTTGATATCAAGCCGGCAGCAGCTTGTGTGCAATTTGCGTTGAAAGTGCCCGGTGTGGCGAGTGTTGCTTTAAGTACCACTAATAAAAAGCGGGTGAAAGAAAATATTGATTTAGCAAGAGTAGCTATTCCAGGCGAATTCTGGACCGGGATGAAAACAAAAGGATTAATCAGAGAAGATTATCCATTTCTGTAAACAATTTTTAGAGACCAGATACTATTGATCCATGAAGTCTTTGATATGCACCACCCCTGGACAATTTGAATACCAGGAAATCGAACAACCTTTGTTAGAGGAGGGCTATTCACTTCTGAAAATAAAACGTATTGGGATTTGTGGCACCGACCTGCATGCTTATGAAGGTACACAGCCTTATTTCGAATATCCCCGCATCCTGGGCCATGAGTTGGCGGCTGAGTACGTAGCTGGAGACGCCGAAGGTTTTGAGCCTGGAGAAGCGGTAACTTTTATACCTTACTTCTATTGCGGTAAATGCATTGCTTGCCGCAGTGGCAAAGAACACTGCTGCCAAAATATTAAAGTGTGCGGTGTGCATATCCATGGTGGTATGGTTGAATACCTTAGGGTGCCGTCCTATTCACTAATCCATGGTGAAGGCCTTTCCTTTGATGAACTGGCCCTGGTGGAGCCCCTGGCCATTGGAGCCCATGGCGTGCGCAGAGCCGGAGTGCAACCTGGCGAGTTTGTCCTGGTCATGGGGGCGGGTCCCATTGGGTTGGGCATTATGGAGTTTGCCCGGATTGCCGGTGGTAAAGTAATTGCCCTGGATATTAATGATCAAAGGCTCCAGTTTTGTAAGGACAAGCTAAATGTTGCCTATACCATCAATGCTGCAACCGAAAATGTTACAGAGCGTCTCAAGGAAATAACCAATGGCGACTTCCCCACTGTAGTGATCGATGCCACTGGTAACCGCAACGCCATCAATGGTGGCTTTTTATACATGGCCCATGGCGCCCGTTATGTATTGGTAGGTTTGCAAAAAGGAGAACTCTGCGTGAGCCATCCGGAGTTTCACAAGCGGGAGGCTACGTTGATGAGCAGCCGCAATGCCAACAGGATCGACTTTGAACATGTGGTGGCCTGCATGAAAAAAGGATGGGTGAAACCCACTACTTACATCACCCACCGCGTACAGTTCAACCAGGTCAAAGACGAATTTGCAAACTGGCTCAAACCCGAGTACGGTGTTATCAAAGCCATTGTTGAATTGGTGTAGATCTGTGTTGAAAAGATGTTATAGCAATTCTGATTTTTAAAACATTAAAACAAACCTTACAAAATGTCGATTTCAAGAAGAAGTATTTTAAAAAGTCTTGCGTTAGGGGTTCCTGCATTGCAACTAAATCCTGCTCTTGCACTTAGCAAGAATGATACCTACACTTCTTCCGAAATTCCACCCATAAATAAGGGGCCTTTTGTAGGGACAAGAGCTTCCCTAAGAAGTTACCAGATCCCGGATTGGTTCCGCGATGCCAAGTTTGGTATCTGGGCACATTGGGGGCCACAATCGGCCGTAGAAGCCGGCGACTGGTATGCACGTAACATGTATATCCAGGGCCAAAAGCAATATGAGCATCATGTGAAAACGTATGGTCATCCATCCAAATTTGGTTTCAAGGATACCATACCTGCCTGGAAAGCAGAAAAGTTTGATGCTGATTACCTGCTGGGTTTATATAAGAAAGCTGGTGCTCAATATTTCATGACCATGGGGGTGCATCATGATAATTTTGATTTATGGAATTCCAAACACAATCGCTGGAATTCTGTAAACATGGGACCTAAAAAAGATATAGTTGGTCTCTTTAAAAAAGCAGCACAAAAGCATGGTTTAAAATTTGGCATCAGTGACCATTTATGGATTACCTATAAATGGTTTTCTACCAGTAAAGGGAGTGATAAAAATTGCCCAATGGTGGGCGTTCTCTACGATGGCGCTGACCCCAGGAACTTTGAGCTTGATGTTACCTGCTAAGAGGTATTCACCAGACTCGATTGGACTGAGAAT